>JBBDNZ010000065.1:0-30664 GCA_040877285.1 Xanthobacteraceae bacterium | reverse complement strand
GGCCAAACTTTACGAACATGCCTTGCCCGAGCTTGAGGACGAACTCAATCGCTGCGTCCGCAAGACGGACTTCCAAATCGAGGGGCCGTTCAAGCTGTTCGTCTGTTTCGGCATTGCCCGCGATCAGCGGTTTGAATCCTTCGGCCGGCTATTGTTCGACTGGTTCCGCTGTCCGGCGCTTGAAGTCTCGGTCGAACCCGGCAATTGGTTCTCTATCGAGCGCATCCGCCCGCGCACGCTGACGCGGCTGGAGAACGGCGAGGGCCAGTTCCTGCGCGAATCCCTGCACCAGCACACCAAGCGCGAGTGGCGCGACCCCAAGACGCGGTCGCTGGCCAAATACGATCTCGCGGTGCTCTATGATCCCACCGAAAAGATGGCGCCGTCTTCCATTGCCTCGATGAAGCATCTGGCGCGAATCGCGGAGCGGCACTCCGTCGATGTGGAGCCGATCACCCGGCGTCAGCTTGACGAACTGGCCGAATACGACGGCTTGTTCATCCGCGAGACCACGTCGATCGACAATCACACTTACCGTTTTGCCCGCCGCGCCTGGCAGGAAGGCATGCCGGTCATCGACGATCCGATCTCAATGATCCGCTGCACCAACAAGGTGTTTCTGATGGAGCTGCTCGGCTCCAATCAAGTGCCGATGCCGCAGACGGTGCTGCTCAACGAAGGCAGCGACTTATCCAAGGTGGTCGACGAGCTGGCCCTTCCGCTGGTCGTGAAAATTCCCGACGGCTCTTTTTCGCGGGGCGTGCACAAGATCACCAAGCCGGACGAGTTCAAGCGCGTCACCGAAGAATTGTTCGAGGAAACCGACCTCCTGCTGGCGCAGAAATTCTTACCGACGGAATTCGACTGGCGCGTCGGCGTGCTGGCGGGCGAGCCGCTGTTCGTCTGCCAATACCGCATGGCGCGCGGTCATTGGCAGATCGTCAAGCACCGCGCCGACGGCTCCTTGCGCGAGGGCGGATTTAGGACCTTCGATCTCGCCCAGGCGCCGCCCGAGGTGATCGATCTTGCCGTGCGAGCCGCGCGCCCGATCGGGGAGGGATTTTACGGCGTTGACATCAAGCAGACCGACACCGGCTTCGTGGTGATGGAGGTCAACGACAATCCCAACCTCGAGCACGGCATCGAGGACTCGGTCGGCAAGGACGAAATCTGGATCAAGCTGCTCAAGTGGTTCATCGACAGGTTCGAGCAGTAGCGCATATGCTGGCTATTCATCGTCATGGCCGCGCTTGTTGTGGGCATGACGGACAATGTTGAGGAAATTGATGTTGTTCTCAATGCTCTTGCGCGCTATCTGCGTTGTTTGGCTTACGACCGCCTTCGCCTTTCCCGCCGCCGCGCAAAACCTCGACAAGGTTTCCTTCGGCACCAACTGGGTGGCGGAGGCGGAGCACGGCGGCTTCTATCAGGCGCTGGCCGACGGCACCTACCGCAAATACGGGCTCGACGTCACCATCGTCCCCGGCGGGCCGAACGTGAACAACCGCATCCTGCTGGCGGCGGGGAAGCTCGACTTCTTCATGAGCGCGAATTCGTTACAGGCTTTCGACGCCGTCGTGCATAATATTCCAACGCTCGTCGTCGCCTCCATGTTCCAGAAAGATCCGCAGGTGCTGATCGCGCGGCCGGATGTGGCGAAATTCGAAGACCTGAAGAACCTGACGCTGTTCATCTCCAAGGAAGGCATGGCCAGCTATTATCAGTGGCTGAAGGCGGACTTCGGCTTCAAGGAAAGCCAGGTTAAGCCCTATACCTTCAATCCGCAGCCTTTCCTCGCCGACCCGCGCTCCGCCATGCAGGGCTACGTGACCTCGGAGCCTTACGCCATCGAAAAGCAGGCCAAGTTCAAGCCGAATATTTTTCTGCTCGCCGGCTACGGCTTCGATTCCTATTCGACGCTGATCGAAACGCGCCGCGATCTCGTCGAGAAGCGACCCGATCTGGTGCAGCGCTTTGTCGATGCCTCGATCATCGGCTGGTACAATTATCTCTACGGCGACAACAAGGCCGCGAACGCGCTCATCCGCCGGCATAACCCGGAGATGAGCGAGGAGTTGATCGCCTATTCCATCGCCAAGATGAAGGAATACGGCATCGTCGATTCCGGCGACACCTTGAAGCTCGGCATCGGCGCGCTGACCGACGCGCGCATGAAAAGCTTTTTCGACAAGATGGCGCGGGTTGGCGTGGTGCGGCCGGATCTCGACTACAAGCGCGCCTATTCGACACAATTCGTCAATAAAGGCGTCGGTCTTAACTTGCGTCCGAGGCAGTAGCGCCCGCCACCCAGGTTTCGATCACGTCGATCTTCGCCGGATTGAAAGCGACCATGTCGGCGCGATAGCCTGGGGCGAGATGTCCGAGCTTATGGCCCAGCCCGATGAACTCGGCGGGGTTCTTCGAGGCGAAACGCAGCGCCTCTTCCAGCGGCAGGCCGAGCAGGCCGACACAATTCTCCACCGCCTTGGCCATGGTGAGCACGGAACCCGCCAGCGTGCCGTCCTTGCGCGTGCAGCGTCCGCCGGCCACGCTGATCTCCTCGCCGTAAAGGCGGAACGCGGATCGCTTTCCGCCGACCGGCGGCATGGCGTCGGTGACCAGCATGGGCCGGCCGGCGCCGCGCATCGCCAATCGGAGCATCGGCGGCGCGACATGCACGCCGTCGGCAATCATGCCGTAGAAAACATTGCGCGCCTCGAGCGCGGCCGGTACCGGCCCCGGCTGGCGGCTCATCAGCGGCGGCATGGCGTTGAACAGGTGGGTGAAGCCCGTCAGCCCTTCGGCGATGGCGGTGCGCGTCTGCTCGTAGGTTGCCGCGGAATGCCCGAGCGACACGCGAATGCCCGCCTCCGCAAGCCGTGCGATGAAGCCTTTTGGCATGCGCTCGGGCGCCAGCGTGACCAGCATCGCGCCCTTGCGCGGCGCGGTCAGCATCGCAAGGTCTTCCGGCTCCGGCAGCCTGATGTACCGCACGGCATGCACGCCGGGCTTTTCCGGCGACAGGAACGGACCTTCCAGATGAATGCCGAGCACGCTTGGCTCGCGATCCACCACGGCCCGCACCGCCTCGATCGCCGCGCGCATCTTCTCGGGAGCGTCGGTGATGAAAGTCGGCAACAGCGACGTGGTGCCGAATTTGCGGTGCGCCTTGACGATGGCGGAGATCGCCTCAGGCGTCGGGCTATCGTTGAACAACACGTCCCCGCCGCCGTTGACCTGTAGATCGACGAAGCCGGGCGCGAGCCAGGCTCCCTCGGGCATGGCGCGCACCGGCATCTTTTCCGGAAGTTCGACGCGCGGTACCACACGGGCGATATTTTCGCCTTCGATGACGACCGCCGCTTTTCGATGCACGATAGCGCCATCGAAGATATGGCCCGCCACGACAGCCTGTGCAGTTTTGCTCATAGGGTCCGGGTAATTTTTCGCAAGTGCCTAGGCCGGTCGGCGTCGGTACCGCGCCGCTCCGCCAGCCGCACCAGCAGCCCATACAGGCTTTGTACCAGACAGACGGCGTCCACATCAGGATGGTCTGGCGCCAGCGCCGGCAACGCTCCCGCTGCGCCGCTATGATCGGTGATGAACACCGCCGCGCCCTTGCTGCGAATGTCGGCGGCGAGCTCGCGCAGGCCCTTTGCCGCCTCGTCATTCGGCGCGAAAATCATCAACGGATAGCGATTGGCGACGAGCGACACCGGTCCGTGCTGAAATTCCGCGCTGCTGAAGGCTTCGGCGGGAAGATCGCAGGTTTCCTTGAACTTCAGCGCCGCTTCTCGGGCAATAGCGAGCGTGGGGCCGCGTCCGAGCGTCAAAAGGCTGGTGGCCTGGGAGAGCGCGTCGAGCGCCGCGCTCCAATCGAGTTTCGACGCAGCGGCAAGGCGTTCCGGCAATCGAGCAAGCGGTGCGGCGAAGGCGTCGTCTCCTGACCACGCCGCCGTCAGGCGTAACAGCGCGGCGAGCGAAGCCACGAACGTCTTAGTTGCCGCCACGCTGATTTCCGGTCCCGCTGCGATGGGCAGGACGATCTCGGATGCCGCCGCCAGCGGGCTTTCAATATCGTTCACCAGCGCCACGGTGATCGCGCCGGCGTCCTTGGCCATCTGCGCGGACTCCACCAGGTCATCGCTGCGCCCCGATTGCGAGATGGAGAGAAAGAGCTGATCCTTCAGCCGCAGCCGCCGGCGATAGATGCTGGCGATGTTCGGCGCGGCATCGGCGCAGGGAATGCCGAGATGCCGTTCGATCAGGTGCTTGCCGAAGGTCGCCGCATGCGCCGAGCTTCCGCGTGCGCAAGTCACCACCACCGCGGGCGGTTTTTGTTTCAGCCGCGCGGCCAATTCTGCCAAGGGTGCCGCGAGTCCGCGTTCCTGCCGTCGCACCGCCTCTGGCGCTTCACGAAATTCCGCGGCCATCCGTCGGCTCAAATCGTTCATAGGATGCGCTCGAATATCGGCAAGAACGCGCCGTCCGCCGCCCGGTGCAGGATAGCATGCGGCTCCGATTCGAAACGCTCGAAAAAGCGCCCGGCGCATGGGGAGTTATGCGACGTATCTCTCTTGGCCCCGGCGCCCGGCCAATGCCTTGTTGCCGAATAAAGCACGCCGATGCAGGCGGCGCAGCCATCCCTGGTGACGATTAATTTACCAAAAGGATGCTTGAAATTCTGTGCGGCGGCACAACCTTTTGATTCGTTGACCCCCGTAACCGCGAAGCAGGCAGCAATGAACACCGAGCGACCCAGCCCGCGCTATTCCAACATCGACCTGTGGGACCCCGCCGACATCCTCGATGCGATGATCGAAGGTCAATTGGCGGCGGTCGCTGCGGTTCGCGCCGTCCGTCCGGCGCTCGAACGCGCCGCCCTGGCGACGGAAGCGCGGCTGAAAGAAGGCGGCCGGCTGATCTACGCCGGTGCGGGAACCTCGGGACGCCTCGCTGTGCAGGACGGCGCCGAACTGATACCGACCTTCAGTTGGCCGGCGGACCGGTTGGTTTTGCTCATGGCAGGCGGCAGGGATGCCATGACGCAATCTGTCGAGGGCGCTGAGGATGAAGTGGATTACGCCCGCCGCCTCGTGCAGCAGCACGGCATCGGGCCGAATGATGTGCTGATCGCGGTCGCCGCCAGCGGCACCACGCCATTTACGCTCGCTTGCCTGCGCGGAGCCAAGCAATGCGGCGCACTGACCGTTGGCATCGCCAACAATCCCGATACGCCGATCCTCAACGAAGCCGATCACCCGATTTTGCTCGATACCGGCGCCGAACCCATCGCCGGCTCCACCCGCATGAACGCCGGCACGGCGCAGCGCATCACGCTGATTGCGCTGTCGTCGCTGGTGATGATTTTGCTTGGCCGCGTCTATGACGGGCTTATGGTTGACCTCCAGGCGGTGAACGAAAAGCTGGTGGGACGCAGCGAGCGCATTCTGGTTCAACTCACCGGCCGCGGCCGCGATGAGGCCCGTCAAGCGCTGGCGGATGCGAACGGGAATCTGAAACTCGCGGTCCTGCTGCTGCATGGCTGTGACGCGGCCGAAGCGGCGGACATTCTCTCACGTGCGGGCGGCCGGCTTCGCGCCGCCCTGGCGCTGATCGGCAAGCCCGCGCCAGGACCGCGCGATTTGCGCTATTCCGGCCGCGTAGCCGCGCCGGCAATGGGCCGCGACGATCCGGACTGATCCACCGCTTGACTTCCTGTTTGCCCTGCAACTCTATTCCTCTCGCAAGGCGCTGCTGATGAGCGCCATCATGTGCGCTAATGAGCACTCCGCCCATTGTCGCCCTCCACGGCGTCGGCAAGATCTTCCCCAACGGCACGGTTGCGGTCGAAGGTCTTAAGCTCGATATCCGCGAGGGCGAGTTTTTGACACTGCTCGGGCCATCCGGCTGTGGCAAGTCCACGGTATTGCGCATGATTGCCGGCCTGACGGAACCATCGGGCGGCGCCATCGCATGGCGCGACGATTCCGCCGCCAGCGGCCTGAGCTTCGTCTTCCAAGAGCCGACGCTGATGCCTTGGGCGAATGTATTCGCCAATGTGTGCCTGCCGCTGATGCTGAAAGGCGCCGACACGCATACTTCGGCTGCGCAAGTCGAGGAGGCGCTTGCGCGCGTCGGTCTTTCTCCCTTCGCGCGCGCCTATCCGCGCGAATTGTCCGGCGGCATGAAAATGCGCGTGTCGATCGCCCGCGCGCTGGTCACCGGACCGAAGCTGCTGCTGATGGACGAGCCTTTTGCCGCGCTCGACGAGATCAACCGCTTCAAGCTCAACAACGACCTGCTCGCGCTCTGGCGGGAGCTTGGCAAGACCGTGGTCTTCGTCACCCATTCGGTCTTTGAATCGGTCTACCTCTCCCAGCGCATCGTGGTGATGACGCCGCGGCCGGGCCGCGTCTTCACGGAAATTGAAATCGTCGCGCCTTATCCGCGCGACGAAAGTTTCCGCACCTCGGCGGAATATGCCGCGTTCTGCCGCAAGGTCTCGCAGGCGCTGGAACAGGCGATGGCGGCGGGAGGCGCGCCATGAGCGAGCGCATCTTGCGCCTTCTGCTGCCCGTCGCCGCGTTGGCGCTCGGGCTTATCGCCTGGGAACTGGTGGTGCGGATCAATGACATTCCACCCTATGTGCTGCCCGGACCCGGTCTCGTCATTTCAACGCTCATAGCCGATTGGCAGGTGCTGTTCGGCTCGCTGGCGGTGACATTGACTACGACGCTGCAAGGCTTTCTGCTCGCCGTTGCCGGCGGCGTCGGCCTGGCGGTGGTGTTCAACCAGTCGCGGCTCGTCGAATACTCGCTCTATCCCTATGCGGTGACGTTGCAGGTGACGCCCGTCGTCGCCATTGCCCCGCTACTGTTGATCTATCTGCCGCAGGAAGCGGCCGTGCTGGCTTGCGCCTGGATCGTTGCCTTTTTCCCGGTGCTCGCCAATACCACGCTCGGCCTCAACTCGACCGACCGCAATCTGGCCGATCTGTTCCGCCTCTACGGCGCCTCGCGCTTCCAAGTGCTGCGCTATCTCAAGCTTCCGGCGGCGCTGCCTTACATGCTGGGCGGCATCCGCATTGCCGGCGGGCTGGCGCTGATCGGCGCAGTGGTAGCGGAAATCGCCGCGGGCTCCGCCGGGGCGGGCTCCGGTCTTGCCTACCGCATCGCCGAATCCGGCTACCGGCTCAACATCCCCCGCATGTTCGCGGCGCTCCTGTTGCTGTCGGCGGCCGGCGTGGCGATCTTCTTTGCGTTGTCTTTCGTATCGCACCTTATTCTGCGGCGCTGGCACGAGAGCGCGTTACAGCCGGAACGCTAGCCACGTATGCCTGTCAGGTAGAGCACGATCCCCGCGAGCGAGCAGGCGGCAAGCGTCGGCATCATTCCCGTCCTGAAGCGGAAAATGGCAATGGCGGCGGCGACCGATAGCGCGAGGGCCCAAGGGTCGACGCTGGTGAAGACCGGCGCATCGAAAGAAAATCCGTAAGCGCGCACCGGCATGACTTGGCGGAATGCCGTATGAATGGCGAACCACAGCGCCAGATTGAGGATCACGCCCACCACCGCGGCGGTGATCGCCGACAAGGCGGCGCTGAGCGCCTTGTTGCCGCGCACCTGTTCGATGAAAGGCGCGCCGAGGAAAATCCAGAGAAAGCACGGCGTAAACGTCACCCATGTTGCGAGCAGCCCGCCGAGCGTTCCCGCCAGCATGGGTGAGAGCGCGCCGGGATCGCGAAAGGCCGCCATGAAGCCCACGAATTGCAGCACCATGATCAGCGGCCCCGGCGTCGTTTCCGCCATGCCGAGGCCGTCGAGCATCTCGCCGGGGGAAAGCCAGCGATAATTCTCCACCGCCTGCTGCGCGACATAAGCCAGCACGGCGTAAGCGCCGCCGAAAGTGACCAGCGCCATCTTGCTGAAGAACACCGCGATCTGGCTGAACACATTCTGGCTGCCGAACAGCCAGAGTAGTGCAAACACCGGAACGAGCCACAGCGCCAGCCAGATCGCGACAACGCGCAGCGCGCGTCCCGCATTCGGCTTCACATGCTCGGGCGCCTCTTCACCCAGCAGGCTATCGACGACGGCGTCGCTTTTGCCGCTTCCACCGTGCCCGCCGCCGACTTGGAACGCCTCAAGGTGCAGCCAGCCGCCGGCAAATCCGATCAGCGCCGCGCCGAAGATGATGATGGGGAAGGGTACATTGAGAAAGAAAATGCCGAAGAAGGCGGCGCCCGCCAGCGCGATCGTCACGTTGTTCTTCAGTGCGCGCTTGCCCACGCGCACCACGGCTTCGACCACGATGGCAAGCACGGCCGCCTTCAGCCCGAAGAACAGCGCGGCGACCACGCCGATCTGGCCATAGGCGGCGTAGACGTAGCTCAGCGCCATGATGGCGATGGCGCCCGGCAAAATGAACAGCACGCCCGCCATCAATCCGCCCAGCGTGCGGTGCATCAGCCAGCCGACATAGGTGGCAAGCTGCTGCGCTTCCGGTCCCGGCAGCAGCATGCAGTAGTTGAGCGCGTGCAGGAATCGGTTCTCGGAAATCCAGCGCTTCTCCTCGACCAAGATGCGGTGCATGACCGCGATCTGGCCGGCGGGGCCGCCGAAGCTCAGCGCGGCGACGCGCAGCCAGACGCGGAAGGCCTCGCCCCAGGAAACGCCATGTTTGAAGTTGCTGGCTTGGGTCGCCATATCGCTCGCGGGCATAATGGTTGGCCTCCCTCGTTCCCGAAGGAGGCGGTGCTTGGGCTCGCAAGCCTTGGGAAGGCGGGGCGACCGCCGAAAGCCCCGTGCGGATTATTTACCTCAGTTTGTGCATGCACTCAATGCGCCACCCGACCTCGTCATAGCCTTGCGGCTCCGATAATTTCCGAATCGGGGGCCCTACAAAGAGCGGTATTTTGCACGATTCCATCCACGAGCGCCGGCAGCGGCTGACCGGAATCGCCTTGATGTGCGGCGCGGTGGCGTCATTCGCTTGTCTCGACGCCATCGCCAAATATCTTGGCGGTCACATGGACACGCTACAGATCGTGTGGGCGCGCTATACCAGCGCCTTCCTGCTGACGCTGCTGCTGTCCAACCCGATCCGCCGGCCGGGGATGATCCGCACCACGCGGCCGTGGTTGCAGATCGGCCGCTCGTTTCTGCTGGTCGGTTCGACCCTGTTCAATTTCTGGGCCTATCGCTTCCTGCAGCTCGACGAGGCGCTGGCGATCATGTTCTCAACGCCGTTTCTGGTGGCGGCGCTGGCCGGTCCGGTGCTGGGCGAATGGATCGGCTGGCGGCGCTGGACTGCCATCTGCGTCGGATTTGCCGGGATAGTGGTTGTGGTGCGCCCGGGCGTCGGCGGCTTCCAATGGGCGGCGCTGCTGTCGCTTGCGAGCGCTTTCTGCTACGCGCTCTACGCCATCACGACCAGTGTACTCTCACGTACGGATTCCAACGAGACCACGCTGTTCTATTCCAACATGGTCGGCGCGGTGGTGATGCTGCCCGTGCTGCCGTTCGTCTGGACGCCGCCCGGCGGAGCAGGTCATGCCGCCCTGATGGTGGTCATGGGAGTCTTCGCCAGTCTCGGGCACTACCTGCTGATTTCCGGACATCGGCTCGCCCCTGCCTCGGTGCTCTCGCCCTTCATCTACACGCAGATTGTATGGGCGGTAACGCTCGGCTACCTCGTGTTCGGCGACGTGCCCAACGCCTGGACGCTGACCGGCTCGGCGATCGTGATCGCCTCCGGACTTTACTTGATTCATCGCGAACGCAAGCGGCGCGTAGATTCCCAGGCGGCCTTCCCTTCGAAAGGAAGTTAGCTATGTAAATGAGTGCGCGGGCCGGAACCCGTGCGTTCGGAGATAAGAGCGAGGGAAGGGCCATGTACGAAAATCTGCTGGCAGGCGTCCCCACCGATCTTTGGATCGGCGGCCAATGGCGCAAGGCTTCCGACGGCCAGCGCTTCGACGTCATCGACCCCGCCACGGAAAACAAGATCGCCTCCGTGGCCAGCGCCACGGTGGACGACGCCAAGGCGGCGGTCGATGCGGCGAGCGAGACCTTCCCCGCCTGGGCGGCGAAAAAGCCGCGCGAACGCGCGGAGGTTTTGCGAAAATCCTTCGAACTGATGATGCGCGATGCGGAACGCTTGGCCAAGCTGATGACGCTGGAGAACGGCAAGGCGCTGCCGGATTCGCGCGCCGAGGTCGCCTATGCCGCGGAATTCTTCCGCTGGAACGCGGAGGAGGCGGTGCGCAACTTGGGCCAAGTCTACAACGCGCCCGTGTCCGGTGCGCGCATCGTGGTGCAGCACAGGCCGGCAGGCGTGGCCGTGCTGGTGACGCCGTGGAATTTTCCCGCCGCAATGGCCACTCGAAAAATAGGTCCCGCGCTGGCGGCGGGCTGCACGGTGGTGCTCAAGCCCGCTTCCGACACCCCGCTCACCATGCTGGCGCTGATGCCGATCTTGCAGGAAGCGGGCGTGCCGCCCGGCGCGGTCAACGTCATTCCCTCGCGCTCCTCCGGCAAGGTGGTCAGCGCCATGCTGCACGATCCACGTGTGCGCGTCATTTCCTTCACCGGCTCCACCGAAGTCGGCCGCAAGCTGCTGCATGAAGCGGCGGACAATGTGGTGACGCCGGCGATGGAATTGGGCGGCAACGCGCCCTTCATCGTGTTCGAGGATGCCGACCTGGATGCCGCTATCGACGGCGCCATGATCGCCAAGATGCGCAACATGGGCGAGGCCTGCACGGCCGCGAACCGTTTCTTCGTGCATGAAAAGATGCAGGACGAATTTTCCCGCAAGCTCACCGAGCGCATGAAACAGCTCAAGATGGGCAACGGCCTCGACGATGGCGTCAACGTCGGGCCGCTGATCAATGCCGAAGCGCGCAAGAAGGTAACGGGCCTGGTGGACGACGCGGTGAAGAAGGGCGCGAAGGTGCTCACCGGCGGCAAGGCGCCGGACGGGAAAGGCTTTTTCTATCCGCCGACCGTGCTCGCCGATGTTCCCGACAACGCCGAGCTGCTGCGCGAAGAGATTTTCGGCCCCGTCGCTTCCATCCAGACATTCAAATCCGAAGACGAAGTCATCAAGCGCGCGAACGACACCATCTACGGCCTCGTCGCCTATCTCTACACGCGCGATCTTGCCCGCGGCATGCGCGTGTCGGAAAAGCTCGAATTCGGCATGGTCGGGCTCAACCGCGGCTTGGTCTCCGATCCCGCCGCGCCCTTCGGCGGCATGAAGCAAAGCGGCATCGGCCGCGAGGGTGCCCACGAAGGTATGATGGAATTTTTGGAGACGCAGTATATCTCGGTGAATTGGTGAGGACGCATGGCGAGCGATAAACCGGACGTATTGCTGCTTGGGCCGGCCAAGCCCACCATCATTGATGGACTTTCGGCCCGGTTCCGTCTGCACAAAGCCGACGCCGTCAAGGCCGCCGAGCCGTTTTTGAACGAGCTTGCGTCGCGTCTGCGCGCGCTCGCCGTCAGCGCGCCGCCGGGCCGCATCGACAGCGCCTTCATGTCGCGCCTGCCCAAGCTCGAGATCGTGTCGAGTTTCGGCGTGGGCTACGACCACATCGACGCCAAATGGGCCGGCGAACATGGCATCATCGTCACCCACACGCCCGATGTATTGAACGAAGAGGTTGCCGACACGGCGATGGGACTTCTCCTTTGCACCGTGCGTCAGCTTCCGCAGGCGGACCGTTTCTTGCGCTCGGGAGAATGGGTCAAACGGGAATTTCCGCACACGCAAACCTTGCGCGAGCGCACGGTCGGCATCGTCGGGCTCGGGCGCATCGGCAAGGCCATCGCGCGCCGGCTCGACGCCTCCGTCGTTAAGGTCGTTTATCACGGGCGCAACAAGCAGCCGGACGCGCCCTATCGCTACTATCCCAATCTGGTGGACATGGCGCGCGATGTGGACGTGTTGCTGGTCATTACCCCGGGCGGCGCCGGCACCAAGCATCTCATCAACGCTCAAGTGCTGGAGGCGCTCGGCCCGCAAGGCATCCTCATCAACGTGGCGCGCGGTTCGGTGGTAGACGAGAAGGCTTTGATCGAGGCTTTGCAGAAGAAGAAGATTTACTCGGCGGGTCTCGACGTTTTCGAGAACGAACCGCATGTCCCGCGCGAGCTGATCGAGATGGAGCAGGTGGTGCTGCTCCCGCACGTGGGCTCGGCTTCGGTGCATACACGGCGCGCGATGGATCAGCTCGTGGTGGACAATCTGCTGGCCTGGGCCGAGGGCCGGCCGCCGCAAACGCCGGTGCCGGAAACACCCTGGCGCGGCACATGGAGTCGTAAGGCGAGCTGAGCTATCATTGTTTTATGCGTGAGCTGCATCCTATTGTTCTTGTGGTTTTCCTCGCATTCGCGGGCAACGCCTTTGCTCAAACGGCACAGCCTTCCGATGCCGCCAAGGCGATGATCGGAACCTGGGAAATTTCCAACGCCGACCGGGACAAGATCTGCATGATCACCTTCGGCTCGGAGCCGGCGCCGGGCGGATTCAAGCTCGAATTCGACAAGGCCTGCGGCGATGTTTTCGCGCTGACCAAGGATGTCACGGCTTGGACTATCGGTATGGATGGATTGCATCTCCTCGATGGCAAGGGAAGGTCGGTCCTCGATCTCGACGAATTGGAAACGGGAATATTCGAGGGCGTGCGCCCGGGAGAAGGGCGCTACTTCATGCAAAGCCTTGCCTCGGTGCGTGTGGTGCCCACGGCGGAGCAGGTGTTCGGCGATTGGGCTGTTTCGCGCGGCTCGGACACGCCGATCTGTGTCGTTACTCTTTCCAGAGAAGCGGTTGCCGATGGCTTCGCCTTGCAGATGAAGCCCGGCTGCGACGCCTCTGTCACCAAGTTTAACCCTGCCTCATGGCGCATGGAGAGCGGCGAGCTCGTGTTTTCATCATCCAGCGGTATTTGGCGCTTCGAGGAAGCCGGCGAAGTCGCATGGCGGCGCATTCCGGAAGGAACGGATCCGCTCTGGCTGGTGCGGCAGTGATTAAACATCCCTCCCCCGCTTGCGGGGAGGGATACAAGGTGAATCAAATAAGCCTCAGTCCCTTGAAGCTTGCGTGGCCTTCCTTGCCCACAATGATGTGGTCGTGCAAGGAAATCCCGAGCGGCCGCGCGACCTCGACAATGGCTTGCGTCATCTGAATATCCGAACGCGAGGGCGTAGGATCGCCCGAAGGATGATTGTGCACGAGGATAATAGCCGTGGCGTTGAGCTCCAGCGCGCGCTTGACCACCTCGCGCGGATAGACCGGCGTGTGATCGACCGTTCCGACCTGTTGCAACTCGTCGGCAATGAGCTGGTTGCGCTTGTCGAGAAAAAGGATACGGAACTGCTCCTTGTCGGCAAAAGCCATCGTGGTCCGGCAATAGTCGAGCACGGTTGACCATGAGGACAGAACCGTCCGCCGCTTGACCTGTCCGCGCACCAGCCGGTTTGCGGCCGCCTGAACTACCTTGAGCTCCGTGATTGCTGCATCGCCCAGGCTTTTAACTTCAGCGAGCCTCTCCGCCGGCGCGGAAATCACCTCGGCAAAGGAACCGAACCGGGCGATCAACGTCTTGGCGAGCGGCTTGACGTCGCGGCGCGGAACGGCGCGGAACAGCACCAGCTCCAGCAGTTCGTAGTCGGTGACGGCGTCGGCGCCGGCCTCGCGAAAGCGCGCCCTCAGCCGTTCCCGGTGGCCATAGTAGTGCGGGTCTGCTTCGGCGAGACCGGGGCTATTTTCCACGATGTTGTGGTCGCTGGACATGGTACCGCCGCCCTTGGGTTCAGCTTGCGCGACGCGCGCAACCACCCTGCCTCAGGATGGCCCTATTAGAAGCCTTTGCCATCGGCGAGGGAAGAGGGCCGGTGTCGCGCGGCCAGGACGGAATGCCGTTCACGCCGCATATGGCGGCTTATGGAGCCCCTTCGGCGACAGGGTAAAGATTTCAACGCCCGTCTCGGTAACGCCGACCGTGTGCTCGAATTGGGCCGATAGCGAGCGGTCGCGGGTCACGGCCGTCCAGCCGTCGGTCAGCACCTTCACATGCGGCCGGCCCAGATTGATCATGGGCTCGACCGTGAAGAACATGCCCGGCTTGAGCAGGATGCCTTCTCCCGGCTGGCCCACGTGCACGATATTAGGCTCGTCGTGGAACAGGCGGCCCAGGCCGTGGCCGCAGAAGTCGCGCACCACGCTCATGTGCTGGCTTTCCACATAGGGCTGGATGGCGGCGCCGATGTCGCCGGTGGTTTTCCCGGGGGCGATCGCGGCGATACCGCGCATCATTGCCTCATAGGTAACATCGATAAGGCGCTCGGCCCGGCGGGGAATTCCACCCACGGCATACATCCGGCTGGAGTCGCCGTGCCAGCCTTCGACGATCAGCGTAACGTCCACATTGACGATGTCGCCTTCCTTCAGCGGCTTTTCGTTGGGGATGCCGTGGCAGACGACATGATTGATGGAAGTGCAGGTCGCCTTGCGGTAGCCGCGGTACATCACGGTGGCGGGAACGGCGCCGCGATCGAGGGCGAATTCGAATACCAGACGATCGACCCGCTCGGTGGACACGCCCGGCTTGATCTCACCTACGAGCATGTCGAGGCATTCGGCGACCAGCCGGCCCGCCTTGCGCATGTGCTCGAAAGCTTCCGCGCCGTGCAGCTTGATCTGTCCAGTTTTGCGCAGCGGCGCAAGTGCGGCGTCGATGTAATTCATCCGGGGCCCTTGAGGAAAGATATGGCGAAAATGTAAGCCTTGTTCAAGCTGGTACAAGTCCAAAGCGGAATGCCGGGGTTAATTCGATTGCGCAGGCGCCCGGTCCCGGATTTCCGCAGGACAGTAGGAATAGCTCACGATGCGCTTCGTATAGTGCATATGCGGCTGACAGAAGATGGTAGGTTGCCGGCGCATCAGCGTGTGCTTTACCGGCTCTGCCAGGCTGAGGAAAACATGTATGAGAAACAGCAGCACGCCGGCCTGAAAGACCCAGCGATGGCGCCTTAAATCCGCGAATTGCGACAATAGCATCGCGGCCGCGACGATCACCAAAGGGTCGGTATAGAGAAAATACTCGTTCTTGAGGCCTCGCAGGGTTCCGATCGTATCGACGCCCCAAACCACGAGCATCACAACCGCGGCGGTGCCGGCCAGCCCCCTTTCTCCGCGCCGCCAGGTCACGAATGCCGCCGCGAGCACGAACCACTCGAGAAAGATGGTCGGCCGCGAGGAGGTATGCAGGACGAACGTGCGCCGGGCGATCACGTCGCCGATACCCTCGATCAGCGAGCAGATCAGGCCACCTTTGGGTGCAAGCCCGAGACAACTTGATTGATTGATCACCGCGAAGCTGAGCAACTGCTCCAGCGGATTTAGGGCGACGAGCACGTTCTTCGGATCGTAACGCAGCTTGAGCGACAGCAGCCCGAGCGCGACGCCCGCTACGACGGCGGCTATCGCAACCAAAGTTTCCGACAAGGAGACGCGCCAAATAGCGGCAAATATCAGCATCGCCAGCACGATCCAGCCCGCGATCAACGGCTGATAAAGTCCGGACAATCCAAGCGGCAATGGCCGCCAGGAAAATATCTGCATCGCCATGTCCGACAAACCAAGTTCGACCAGCGCCGCGGCGGGAATGGCGGCAAGCGCGGCGGCGGCGGCGGACAGCGCCGCGAGCGGAAGCGCCAGCGGGGACGTGCGCCAAAACCCGCCGGATTCATCGGAGCGGGTTCCAAACGCCAAGACGACCAATGGCAGCGCGCAGATCAGGACGATGACCTGGACCTTGTTCACGTAACCCAGCGTCGCGAGAAAAGCGCCGGCGCCGACCAGCAGCGGCCGCCAGGCCAAGCGTGGCGATCGCGCCGCGATCAGGAACATCAGCAACGAGATTGTCACCAAGCCCGCGGAGATCAATTCGGTGCGCATAATGCGCGCCTGCATCATCAGGCCGCCGGAGAAAGTCAGCGCGAAGGTACCGAGCACAGCGATGCGCCAGTCGCCGATGAGGCGCCGAAGCAGAAATCCGAATGCCGTAACAAACGAAACCGCAAGCAGAAGAGAGAGCAGCCGCCCGGCACGTACCGCATGAGTCCAGGCGTCGTGCGCCTCTGCCGGCGCAGGCAGCGCGGAAAGCGCGTTCACGTCCAGCAGGCCGATGCCGTGCAAGAAGCGGAACCAGGCGCCGATGGCCAGGATCGTCAAATAGCCGGGATGATCGAAATATTCCTGCGGCAGGTTGTCGTTATAGAGAAAGCCCTCATAGACCATCCAGAAATCCATGTCGGCGTGCCGCCAATACGGCCACCAGAAGCCAAATAGGAAAAAAGAAACGACGAGGCCGCCGAGAATGAGCGCGAGCGATCGTGGCCAGTCGAAGCGCACAAGCTCTTCGAACCTGCGCGGCCGCAGCCAGGTTTGCTTCGCTCTTGTCAGGTATGCCCGCATCGGCCCGCCAATTCTCTCAACCCAACACCGGAACCGGCGCCGCCACCGCAATGCCGGTGATGGAAATGGCGCAGCGGTAGGCGATCGCCTCCACGCCCGCGCCGCGCGCCTGCGCGAAGGCTTTGGCATAAGCCGGATCGATGTCGGCGGCCAGCGCAAAGCGGTCGACCGAGGCGATCTGGATGAGAAAAAACATCACGGCGCGATGACCCGCCGCGGCCATATTGCTCAGCTCGCCAAGGTGCTTGGCGCCGCGCGCCGTCACCGCGTCGGGAAATTCGGCGAGACCTGCTTGGCGCATCAGATGCACGTTCTTCACCTCGACGTAGCAGAGTGGCCGCCCGGGATGCTCAAGCAGAAAATCGACGCGCGAATTACGGCCGTATTTCACCTCGCGGCGCGCAAAGGCGTAGCCGGCCAGCTCGGGGATTGAGCCAGCGGCGATGGCTTCGGCGGCAATCGCATTGGGATGCGCGGTGTTGACGCCGACCAGCTCCAAGCTGCCGGAAAGATCGGCCTCGATCAATTCCCAGCTATAGGCGAGCTTACGCTTGGCATTGTCCGATTTCGACAGCCACACCCGCGCGCCGGCGGCGTTAAGCCCCAGCATCGCGCCGGGATTAGCGACATGCGCCGTGACTTCCTCGCCGGTCGGCAGGATCACGTCGGCCAGGAAGCGTTTGTAGCGCCGCACAAGGGTGGCGGGAATCAGCGGGGCGGAGAAATACATCGCAACAGTGTATTCATCTTCCCGCGGTGTGGAGAAGAGCGCTCAATGACTATCCCTCGGCACGCTCCGATTTCCAGCAGCGTGAGGCCGCCGCCAGCCGCCTCATCCTGAGGATACCGAGAAATATCCAAGCACCAAGCATAGCGGGCGAAAATTCGTCGAATTGATTTTGCAGCCAGGATGCGTTGAACTGGCGCGGGAAATCAACGTGCCTTTTGCGTCAATCGGATATTGAAAATGCCGATGAAATCGCGGCTTTATGGGCATCGACATCGAGCCGCGGGTCATCGGCGGCTGCTTCTTGCTGAAGGAGCAGCAAGACTCCTCGCTCAAGCACGGATATGAAGTCGCCTTCAGGCTCGATTGGGGACATGCGCCGGCTTCGCGATATCGCAATCAACCTCTTAGTCGCGGTGGCGTCGGTATTGGTGTTACTGGCGCTTTGCGAGTTTGTGGTGTTTCGTTACATCTGGCTTGCCGGCGACGCGCCACGGCTCGATTTCGTCAATGACGTCGTGCGCTATGCGCCCGATCAGCATGGGGTCTGGCGAGTTCGCAACCGGATCGCCGCCCCCTATCGCATCAACAAGCAAGGCTGGAACAGCGGGATTGGCGACTACGTTCGCGAGCGACGCACAAAGACCGCGCGCATCGCCGTGGTCGGCGACAGCTTCGTCGAGGCTCTGCAGGTCGCGAACACCGAGAGTCTGTCCGAGGTGATGGGACGCGCACTGACGAAAAGCGGCCTTCCCGCCGAAGTTTATCGTTTTGCCATCAGCGGCGCGCCGCTCAGCCAATATGTCCACATGGTGGAACGTGAAATCGTTGGTTACCGGCCCGACTGGATCGTCGTCATCGTCGTGCACAACGATTTCGACGAATCCTTCCGGTTCATGCAAGGCCGGTACACGTCGAGCTTCATGAAATTCCGTATCGAGAATGGAAAAGTAACCGGCGACCTGCCGCCGATCCCTTGGCGGCCGGGGCCGATTGAAATGCTGCGGCAGACCGCGACGGCGCGCTTCCTGCTCTATCGTTGGCAGGTGCGCCCGCAGGCGTTGATCGATCTGCTCCTGCCACGCCCGGCCGGCGCCGCGGAGGATCCCTGGGCCGCGAACGTCGAAATCGGGCGCGTGTTGGCGGCCCACCGCGAGATAGCCGCGGTCACTGACCACGCGACAGCGCGGCTTGCGGCGTTGGCCCGTGGAATCGGCGCACGCCTGCTGCTGGTCATGGATGGAGACCGTCAGGCCATTTATCGCGGTGCGGGAAGCCCGGCGCTCGCGCTCAACCGCATCTTGGCCGATGCCGCCGAACGGCACGGCATTGCTTTCCTGGACTTACATCCGGTTTTCGCGGCACATTGGGCGGCTCATCGCCGGCGCTTCGACTTTGACACCGACGGGCATTGGAATGAGCAGGGCCATGCGATCGTCGGCAATGCAATCGCTGAGCGCATCCGGCAGGTCCGCTGAAGCCAGCGGTCATCCGGGGGCTGACCGGGGAGACACAGACGATGCTTCGCACCATCGCCGCGTTCGACCGCATCGGCGAGGAAAATGCCTTTGCCGTGCTGGCGCGCGCCACGGCGCTGACGGCGCAGGGCCGCGACATCGTCAATCTCGGCATCGGCCAGCCGGATTTTCCAACCCCGTCGCACATCGTCGAGGCGGCGGTGAAGGCGCTGCGCGACGGCCATCACGGCTACACGCCCGCGACCGGCATCCTGCCACTGCGCGAAGCGGTGGCCGCTGATCTGCGCAAGCGCTTCGGCGTCGAGGTATCTCCCGACCTCGTGATGATCGTGCCCGGCGGCAAGGTCACCATGTTCATGGCGATCCTGATGTTCGGCGAGCCGGGCGCGGAAATTCTTTATCCCGACCCCGGCTTTCCCATCTACCGCTCGATGATCGAATTCACCGGCGCTGCGCCGGTGCCGGTGCCGATCCGCGAGGAAAACGGCTTTGCCTTTTCCGCCGAGGAGACATTGCGCCTGATCACGCCGAAGACGCGGCTCCTCGTTCTCAACTCGCCGGCCAATCCCACCGGCGGCGTCACGCCGAAAGCGGAGGTGGACAAGCTCGTGGCCGGACTCGAGAAGCATCCCGACGTGGCGGTGCTGTCGGACGAGATTTACGACCAAATGACCTATGACGGCGAGACGCATGTCTGCCTGCTGTCCTATCCTTCGCTGCGCGAGCGGCTGATTTTGCTGAATGGCTGGTCGAAAACCTATGCCATGACCGGCTGGCGGCTGGGCTACTCCGTGTGGCCGAAAAAACTTTACGACTACGCGCGCAAGCTCGCGGTCAATTCCTATTCCTGCGTCAATGCGTCCACGCAATTCGCCGGCTTGGCCGCGCTCACCGGCCCCCAGGACGACGTCACCAAAATGGTCGCGGCCTTCGACACGCGGCGCAAGGTGGTGGTGGAAGGGCTCAACAAATTGCCGGGTGTGTCATGCGCCACGCCGAAAGGCGCCTTCTATGCCTTCCCCAATATCAAACGCACCGGCTGGAAGGCCAAGGCGCTGGCTTCGGCGCTGCTCGAGGAAGCGGGCGTTGCCATCGTCGGCGGGCCGGACTTCGGCATTCTCGGCGAGGGCTATGTGCGGCTCTCCTACGCCAATTCCACCGAGAACATCCGGAGGGCACTGGAGTGCATGGGCGAATTTTTGGCGAGCCGGAAGGTGGCTTAGGGTTCACCTTTATGTCCACCGTGCGCTAAAGCTATTGCTGGGCCGCCCGCGCGGTCCACTAATGGGTCAAAGGATTCGCACGACAGATGGCCTCTCTCGATACCGTCAGCATTGCCATTCTGCTCAGCTCCATTCTGGTGCTGGCCGGCATCCTGTCCAGCCTGATCGCGCTGCGCTTCGGCGCCCCGTTGCTGCTGGTGTTCCTGATCGTCGGCATGCTGGCGGGGGAGGCGGGACCCGGCGGCATCAAGTTCGACGACGTATGGCTGGTCTATATCGTCGGTTCGGTCGCGCTTGCATTGATCTTGTTCGATGGTGGCCTGCGGACGCGGCTGGCCACCTTCCGCCTTGTGCTCGCACCGGCCGGATTGCTGGCGACCGTCGGCGTGTTCATCACCGCGCTGCTCACCGCGCCGGTCGCGGTCTGGGCGCTTGGGCTGAACTGGATCGAAGGGCTTTTGGTCGGCTCCGTTATCGCCTCGACCGACGCCGCCGCCGTCTTCTTCCTGCTGCATGCGAAGGGCCTCCGGCTGCGGCCGCGAGTCAGCGCGACGTTGGAAGTGGAGTCGGCCACCAACGATCCCTTGGCGATCTTCCTCACCATCCTGCTGGTCGAAATGCTGCTGGTCGGCGAAAAGTCCTGGCACTCGGTCATCCTCCTGCTGGCAAAGCAGATGACCATCGGCGGGATCGTCGGCGCGCTCGGCGGCTACGCCATGGTGGCTGTGCTCAATCGGCTTCAACTGCCGCAGGGCCTGCATGCGCCCTTCGCCGCCACCGGCGCGTTGGTCGTATTCAGTCTGGCCGGCGTCCTGCAGGGCTCGGGATTCCTTGCGGTTTATCTCGCCGGACTGCTGGTCGGGAATAGCTCGATACGCGCCCACAACACGCTTGTCACTTTTCTCGACGCCATAACCTGGCTGGCGCAGATCGCCATGTTTGTGCTGCTCGGCCTGCTGGCTTGGCCGGATCTGCTGGTGCAGCGCGCCGTGCCGGCCTTGATTGTCGCCTTGGCGCTGATGCTGATTGCGCGGCCGGCCGCTGTTTTCCTTTGCCTCGCTCCATTCCGTTTCTTGCTGCGCGAGAAGCTGTTCATCTCCTGGGTCGGCTTGCGCGGCGCGGTCGGCATTTTCCTTGCATCGATTCCGCTCCTGGTCCGCTTGCCGAATGCGCAGATTTATTTCGACGTTGCCTTCGTCGTCGTGCTGGTATCGCTGCTGGTCCAGGGTTGGACCATTGCGCCGGCTGCGCGGCGCTTACGCCTCGCCTTGCCGAGCGTCAGCCAGTTGCCGCGGCGCATCGAGCTCGATCTGCCGGGCCAGTTGGCGCAGGAGCTTGTTGGCTACCCTGTCGCCGCCAACAGCCCATATTTGCGCCGCCGACTCATCCCGTCCTGGGCCAAGCCGACACTCGTCATCCGCGATGAGCGCATCCTGACCGCCGCGGAAAGCGACACGGTGCAGGAAGGCGATTATGTCTATCTGCTGGCGCCGCCGGAGAAAGCGGAGGCGCTCGACCGATTCTTCGTCAACATGCCGCCGCCGGCCAAACCGGACCCGCGGCTGCTCGGCGATTTCTTCGTCTCCGGCGACGTGACGCTGGGCGAACTGGCGGAAATCTATGGACTGCAGATCGCGTCCGAGGACGCGGCGATGTCCTTGGCCGACGACTTTGCCGAGCATCTCGGGCGTCCGCCGGAAAAAGGCGACACGGTGCCGCTCGGTTCCATTGTGCTGGTCGCGCACGACGTCATCGACGGCCGGGTGACCACCGTCGGCCTGCGGCTGGCGGAACCCGAAGCCGGCGCAGAAGAGACGCCGCGGCTCATCAAACGCATCAAGGATTGGTTTCGCCGGTTGTCTTAGTGAACGTGCGTCAGAGCGGACGCCGGGCGATCGGGACGAAGCCCTCGCCGGTATCGACGCTGACGGCATCCACGCCGAATACTTTGGCAAGCTGCGCCGGATTGAGCGCGTCGGTCGGCAGGCCATTTGCAACGATGCGGCCGCCGTCCATGACCATCACGCGGTCGGCGAAGCGCGCGGCAAGCGTGAGGTCGTGCAGGATGGCGAGCACGGCGCCGCCCGAGCGCGCGGCCCGGCGCAGCAATTCCATCACCAGCAATTGATGCCGCGGGTCAAGCGAAGCGGTCGGCTCGTCGGCAAACAAGATCGGCGCCTCGGTCGCCAGCGCCCGCGCCAGCGCCACCCGCGCCCGTTCGCCGCCGGAGAGCGTGGTGACCCGGCGGGCGGCCAATTCCTCCGTTGCGGTGGCCCTGAGCGCGCGCCTGACGGCCGTGCGGTCCGCCGGCGACGTCCGCGCGAAAGCGTCGGCATGAGGATGCCGGCCGAGCGCCACCACGGCCGCGACCGGCATCGGCCAATGGAACACATGCCCCTGCGGCAGATAGGCGATGGCGCGCGCCCGCTCACGCAATCTCAAACTTTGCAGCGGCCGTCCGTTGATCTCGATGCTGCCCGAGGACGGCAGCAACTGCGCCAGCGCCCGCATGAGCGTGGTCTTGCCGGCGCCGTTGGGGCCGACAAGCGCCACCAGTTCGCGCGCGCGCAGCGAAAGGCTCACGTCATCCACGACGCTCGCTCCGCCGAGTTTCACGGTGACCGCTTCGGCCTGCAAAAGGGTAGCCGCCGCTGCCATCATGAGGCGGGATTTCCTTCCAATAGCCGCCGCTCGGAAAAGATCATGGCGAGGAAGAACGGCACGCCGATCATGGCGGTGACGACGCCGAGCTTGATCTCGACCGGGCCGGGCACGAGCCGCACTCCGATATCGGCGGCCAGCACCAGGGCGGCGCCTGTGAGCGCCGCCGGCAGCATCCCCCGCGCCGGATCCGAGCCCACGGCGCGCCGCACGAGATGGGGCGCGACAAGGCCGACGAAGCTGATGGCTCCGGCGATTGCAACGCAGGCGCCGATGCCGAACGCCGTCCCCACCACCACCGCTTGGCGCGTGCGGTTGATATTCACGCCGAGCGAGGCGGCGGCATCCTCGCCCAGCGTCAAAGCGCGGAACGCGCCCGCCGTCATGCCGAGCATGACCCAGCTTCCGATCATGAAGGGCAGGGCGATGGCGAGGTGGTCGTAGCTGCGGTCTTGCAGCGAGCCGAGCAGCCAGAAGGCGATTTCGAGAGCGACGTGAGGATTGGGAGCGAGATTAAGGATGAGTGCGATTGCCGCGCCGCCAAAGCTGGCCAGCGCGAGGCCCGCGAGCATGGTCACCGTCAGGCTCGCCCGGCGGCCGGCGATGGCAAGCAGGCTGCCGATCGCCACCAGAGTGCCCGCGATGCCGGCCAGCGGCACGGCGAAGGAAGTTGCGCCCGCCAGCCCAAAGGCGATCACCAGGGAGGCGCAGGCCGCCGCCGCCTGCGGCGCCCCGAACAGGGCGGGCTCGGCCAGCGGATTGCGCAAAAGGCCCTGCAGGGCCGCGCCGGTGAGGCCGAAGGTTG
This sequence comes from Xanthobacteraceae bacterium, assembly GCA_040877285.1. Lineage (GTDB taxonomy): Bacteria > Pseudomonadota > Alphaproteobacteria > Rhizobiales > Xanthobacteraceae > CANKHA01. The sequence goes on along the minus strand of JBBDNZ010000065.1, from coordinate 7,282 downwards.
CCCCGATCAGGCCCGCCAGCAGGGTGCGTGGCAGGCGGATGTCGCGCACGATGATGCCGGGGATGCCGTCGCCGTCCACAAGCGCCGCCATCACGGCTCGGGGCGACAAAGCTGCCGGGCCCGCCATTAAAGAAAGGAGGGCCAGCACCGCGACCAGAGCCCCAAGCGCCACGTTAAGCCTTGAATTTCCGCGATTTGCTTCGTCCATGGTGCCCTGATTGGATGGCGCGACTGTGCTAAGCAAAGAGTCCGGGGAATAGCAATGCGAAAGCTCGCGGCGACATGGCTGTTCTTAATAACGCTTGCGCCGGCGCAGGCCGAAGCGCCGCGCCGCCTCGTCTCGTTTAACCTTTGCGCCGATCAATTGGTGGTGGCGCTGGCCGACAGCGCTCAGATCGCGGCGCTCTCGCCCTACGCCAAGGATCCGATCCTGTCGGTCGTGGCGGAACAGGCGCGCCAGTTTCGCATACTGGATTGGAGCGCGGAGAGCACGATCGCGCTTGAGCCCGATCTGGTGCTGGTCGGCCCCAGCGACCGGCAGGAAACGCGCCGCATGCTGACCGCGCATGGTGTCCCCGTTTTCGAGGTCGGCATCGTCACCGATATCGCGGCGGCACAGACGCAAATCCGCGCCATAGCCGCTTTGCTTGGTCATCCGGAACGGGGAGAGATCATGCTGCGCGCGCTCGACGAGGCGCGCGCGCGCCTTGCTGCGGTGGCGCGCGGCATATCGAAAACAGCACTGGTGGTCGAGCGCGGCGGCTATGTGGACGGCTCGGCAAGCCTGACGGCGACGCTGCTGGCCGAGGCGGGCTTGCGTCCGCCTCCAGGCGCGCCGCAGGGGCTCGGCGGCTACGTCTCCCTGGAACAGCTCTTGATGCTGCGTCCCGACCTTCTGGTGCTCAAGGATCCGCCCGTGCAGGCGGAGGATCAGGGCGCGCTGTACTTCACCCACCCGGCGGTTCGCTCGCTCTATCCGGCGGATCGGCGCATCGCCTTGCCGGCCAAATACAGCCTGTGCGGCGGCCCGGCGCTGATCGAGGCGCTCGAGTATCTCGCCGATGTTCTTTCGCCCAATCCAAGCCCCTTCGAGAGCCGCCCTCTCCCCGGCAGCGAAAGCTGGCGCCGCCGCGGCTAGTGACTACGCAGCCTGCGCCGCCGACCATTCCTCGATAATGCCGGCAAGCGCGTCGAGACCGTCGGTAAGCGCCGCGGGTCCCGGCTGAAGGATCAAGGTTGACTTGACCTCCCGCAGCCAGCCGTCGCGGACGGCGGGAACGGCGTCGAAGCCCGGCCGCGCCTTGACCTTCTCCGGCACGAATTTCTTGCCGCACCAGGAGCCGACGATGATGTCCGGCTTGGCCGCGATTACGTCGGCGGCGGAGACGATGCGGTCCTTGGCGTTCTTGCGCGCGGCGAGCGCGGGAAAAGTTTCGATGCCGCCCGCCGCTTCGATCAATTCCGACACCCAGCCGATGCCGGAGATCATCGGCTCGTCCCACTCCTCGAAATAGACGCGCGGACGGCGGGGCAGACGCGAGGCGCGCGCCTGCGCCGCTTCCAGCCTCAGCGCCAGCGCGGCGGCCAGCGCATCGGCCTTTTCCGCCGCGCCGACGAGCGCGCCGAGGGTGCGGATCATGTCGAGAATGCCGGCGACGTCGCGCTGGTTGAACGCGTGGACCGTGACATTGTGCCGGACCAGTTCCGCGACAATGTCGGCCTGGAGGTCGGAAAAAGTGAGAACGAGGTCGGGTTCAAGCGCGAGTATTTTTGGCACGTCCGCGGAAATAAACGCCGAGACACGCGGCTTCTCCTTCCTCACCTGTGGCGGCCGCACCGCATAGCCGGACACGCCGACAATGCGGCGATCCTCGCCGAGGAGATAGAGCGTCTCCACGGTTTCCTCGGTCAGGCAGACGATGCGTGACGGCGGGAACATGCCGGTTCAGCCTATCGCGCGCATGGCATCGAGAAATTCGATGCCGCGAACTGCTTTGACGCGCCCATCGTCGAGCCACACCACCGAGGTGGCGATGCGCCTGACTTCGGCGGCCTGATGGCTGACATAGACCATCGGCACCCGAGCCTCGTCGCGCAACCTTTCGAGATAGGGAAAAATTTCCGCCTTGCGCCGCGCATCGAGCGAGACGAGCGGCTCGTCGAGCAAGAGCAGACGCGGGCCCCTGAGCAGCGCGCGGCCGATGGCGACGCGCTGACGCTCACCGCCGGAAAGTTTGCCGGGGCGGCGGTCCAGCAGCGGCCGGATGTCGAGCAAGTCGATGATACGGTCTCGTTCCGCGGTATCGGCACGCCGTCCGCTCATCCAATGACCGTACATCAGGTTGTGGAGGACATTGAGGTGGGGAAACAGCCGGTCTTCCTGAAAGACGTAACCGACGCGGCGGCGGTGCGCCGGCACGTCGATCCGCGCCGTGGAATCGAACAGCACCGTGTCGTCAAGGGCAATGCGGCCGCGATCGGGCGTCACGAGGCCGGCGATCAGGTTGACCAGCGTGGTCTTGCCCGCGCCGGAAGGGCCGAACAAAGCGGTCGCGCCGCTTCCCGTTTCGAACTTTGCAGTAAGTGAGAAGTCGCCGAAGCGCTTTTCCACGTCCACCGAAAGCATGTCAGTCTCCGTGGAAGCGAGTGCCGGCGCGGCGCGCCAGCCATTCGGATGCGATCAGCGCGGCGAGCGCGATGACGATTGCAACGACGACGAGCCGTCCCGCCGCCGCGTCGCCGCCCGGCACTTGCATGAAGGTATAGATCGCCGCCGAAATCGTTTGTGTCTCGCCGGGGATGTTCGAGACGAAGGTAATGGTGGCGCCGAACTCGCCCAGCGCTCTTGCAAAGCAAAGCACCATGCCGGCGATGATGCCGGGAAGCGCCAGCGGCAGCGTGACGGTCACAAAAGCCCAAGCGCGGTTGGCGCCGAGCGTCGCGGCCGCCTGCTCCAGTCGCCGGTCGACGGACTCGAACGACAGCCTGATCGCGCGCACCAGCAGCGGAAAGCCCATGACGCCGCAGGCCAAGGCGGCGCCGGTCCAACGGAAGGAGAAGACGACGCCGAAGGCGTCGGCGAAAAAGCCGCCGATCGGGCCTTTGCGGCCGAATGAAATCAGCAGCAGGTAGCCGGTCACGACCGGCGGCAGGACAAGCGGCAGATGCACGAGCCCGTCGAGTAGCGCCTTGCCCCAGAAATTCTTGCGCGCGAGCAGCCAGGCGATGGCGATGCCGAAAGGCAGGGCTACCAGCGTCGCGACGACCGCGATGCGCAACGACAATTGAACCGCAATCCATTCGTCGGAGCTGAGATCAAGCATCGGCCGTGCTCACGGTCGCGCCTCCGGCAGGAAAGAGAAGCCGTAACGCTCGAAGATCGACTTTGCCTCCTGCGATCGCAGGAAAGCGAGAAACGATGCCGCTTCGGGCTTTGCCGCCGCGGTCAGCGCCACCGGATAGACAATGGCAGGATGTGATTGGGATGGGAATATGCCGATCACTTTGACGGCCGGCTCCGCCTTGGCGTCCGTTTCGTAGACGATGCCAAGCGGCGCCTCGCCGCGCGCCACCAGCGCCAGCGCCACCCGGACGTTCTCGGTCATCGCGAGCTTCTTCTCCACCGCGGACCATAGCCCGAGATTCGCAAGCGCCGCCTTGGCGTATTTGCCGGCGGGCACTGCGCGCACGTCGCCGATGACGATGCGCCCACCGCCGGAGAGTCGCGCCAAATCAAGATTTTTGTCGATGATCGCGTTTTCCACCGCCACATTCCTGGGTGCGATCAGCACGAGCCGGTTGCCGAGCAGATCGGCGCGCGTTCCCGCCTGCACCAGCTTGCGTTCCGAAGCGTAGTCCATCCAGTCGCGGTCGGCGGAGAGATAGACGTCGGCCGGCGCACCTTGCTCGATCTGTTTGATGAGGGCGGAACTCGCCGCATAGCTCGCCACAACTTTGATGCCCGCCTTGCGCATGAAGGCCGCGCCTATGTCGTCGAACGCGTTCTTGGCCGACGCGGCGGCAAAGACGACGATGGTTTGATGCTGGGCGGCGGAAGGCGCGCCAAGCGCGTTCAGCGCGAATAAGGCGGCAAGCGGGACGAGAAGTCGTCGCATCATCGCGGTCTTTCTTGCAGCGGGCCGCAAAAAGCCGTGCCCGCAGACGTTATTCGGATTAGGCCGGGAGGCGACCACCCGCGAACCGCCGTTCGGGATGCCTGCGCCGCGCGCACGGCGCGCCGCATGTCGTTGATGCATATTAGCAAATCCGGCCGCAGGAGCATAGCGGCAGATCGAAGGCCACGCCGGCGGGCAGAAAAATTTTCCAAGCGCCCTGAAATTGGCAGAGCGATTCCGCAAGCGCCTTGCCATTGCGGGCAGCATTTATTGCTTATTGCGCTTCTCATCTTGTCGGGCTTGCCGGTGTTGTGTAGTCGTCCTGTCCCCGCCGGCAGTGCAAACGGCGGTCGCGGCCGCATGCAAAAGCGGCCGGATCGACCTCCGCGACACGGCTCACAGGGACCCACGAATGCTGGCAGACTATCTGTTACTGGGCGCGCTCGGTTTCGTCGCTCAGCTCATCGATGGCGCGCTTGGCATGGCGTTTGGGGTCATTTCCACGTCGGTGCTGCTGACGATGGGAGTTCCGGTGGCGCAGGCCAGCGCGGTCGTTCACACGGCGGAAATCTTCACCACCGCTGCTTCAGCTACCTCGCATGTCTATCATCGCAACGTGGATTGGCGACTCGTCGCGCGGCTCGGCGTCGGTGGCGTGCTCGGCGCGGTGATCGGAGCATGGGTGCTTTCCAACGTGGATTCTCAGGCGATCAGACCGTATGTCTCGGCCTATCTTCTCGCGCTCGGCATTTTTATCCTGTTCAAGGCCGCGCGTAAGATTCCGAGGCGGGATGCACCGTTTAGGCTGGCGCCGCCGCTCGGGGTGATCGGCGGCTTTCTCGACGCCAGCGGCGGCGGCGGATGGGGCCCGATCGTTTCATCCACCTTGATCGGCTCGGGTCAGGCACCGCGCCGCGCGGTCGGTTCGGTGAACACCACCGAATTCTTCGTGACGGTCGCCGCCGCCAGCACCTTCTTCATCGAATTGGGCATCGCGCCCTGGCAAAACCTGATCGCGCTCATTGTCGGCGGCGTGATCGCCGCGCCCTTGGGCGGGTGGGCCGTGCGGCATCTGCCCGCCCGCGTGCTCATGGTTTTGGTCGGCTTGCTCGTCGTCACGCTGGCGCTGTGGCAGCTTGCGCGCACGTTCAAGCTGGTATGAGCGTCACGGCGCGGTCAAAACCGTGCGGCAGGCCGCCGGCAGGTCGGCGAGCTTGATCGGCGGCTTCGGCTTCGGCGGCACCTTGGGCGGCTTCGGATGCAGAATCGCATCGGAAAACCAGTAAGCGAGTTCCTTGCCGCAACCGTCGTCGGCAGGCACGGAAGCTTGCGCCTCGCAATCCGCGCTGCCGTTTGGGCAATGAATGCGAATGTGGAAGTGGTAGTCGTGGCCGTAGTAGGGCCGCACTTTCGACAGCCAGCGCCGATCCTTTCCGGCGTCGCGGCAGAGCGCCTTCTTGATCGCGGCATTGACGAAGATGCGCGCGACCTCCGGCTGTTCGGCGGCGATTTTGATGATGGAGGTGTGCTGCGACGTCCACACGGTGGGGTTCACGTCCAGGCGATCGTCACGCACTGTCTGGATCGCGGACATCTCTTCCCGCTCCTGGCGGGTCAGTTCCCGCTTCGGCATGGGCGTGAGCCAGAGGTCGGCATCCAGGCCGACCTGATGGCTGGTATGCCCGGTCAGCATCGGCCCGCCGCGCGGCTGTGAAATATCCCCGACGAGAAGGCCCGGCCAGCCGGCCTTCGCTCCCAAATCGGCAACGCGCTCGATAAGCTTCACCAGGGTGGGATGGCCCCAGTTGCGATTGCGCGACAGGCGCATGACCTGCCAGGTCTTGCCGTTGACCGGCAGCGCCAAGGCGCCGGCGAGGCACCCCTTGGCATAGAAGCCGATCGCGCGCGCGGCGAGCGGGGCCGCGGCCGCCTTGCGGCCGAACAATTCCTTCGCCGGCAGTTTCGGGTCCTTGGGGTTGGCCAGCGGCGGCAACGGCTTTAGCTCGAGCGTTCCCTTGGCGATTTGCGCCCAGGCCGAAGCCGGCGCGCAAAGCGCCATGACCAACAGGCAACGGATCAGCGCAGGCATCGTCATGTCGTGTCCCCAACCGGACGGATGCGGCATCGCCGCGGAAATGCGGAAAATTTATAACGCAATGAGCGGTTTTTACTCCATCTTGGGTCGCTTTGTCGCGGTGTGAAGATTGCAAAGACAATTCTTTACAAGCAAGCGTCGGGGAGCAATGCTGCCTTTTTGGTTAATGCAGGTTCCGCGCAGGGGCTGCTTATGCATCGTGGTCTTGCCGTTGCAGCGCTTTGCGCGGCCTCGAGTCTAGCTATGGCCGCGTCCGGACCGGCGGCCGCCGACATTTTGGTCAATATCAGCAAAACCTCGCAACGCATGACCGTGCTGGTGGACGGCAGCGCGCGCTACAATTGGGTCATTTCCACCGGCCGCGGCCGCTACGTCACGCCCAGCGGCGTGTTCCGGCCGACCTGGATGGCGCGCAAGTGGCGCTCGCGCCAATATCAGAACGCGCCGATGCCCTATTCCATCTTCTTCAACCGCGGCTACGCCGTGCACGGCACCATCGAAATTTCCCAGCTCGGCCGGCCGGCCTCGCACGGCTGCGTGCGCCTGCATCCGAGGGACGCGGCGGTGCTTTTCGATCTGGTGAAGAACCGGATGGCGCAGACCCGCATCGTGGTGTCCAACGACGCCATCGGGGAGCCGGGCCAGCCGGTGCCGAAGCCTCCGCCGTTCATGGCCGCCGGGATCGCGCCAACGATGGAAATCGAATCGGCGGCGGAGATCGGGACCGCGACGGAGGCCGAACCCGCACCGCTTGAGGCCGCCGAAAAACCTGCCGCGTCCGCAAGCCCGCTGGAGGCGGAAACGGCGAATATTGCCCCGGCTCCGGCGGAAAAGACCGCCGGCGCGCAAACTCTCGCGCAAGCGCCGAAGCCGCCCGCTTCCGCGCCGCCGGCGCGCCCCCGCGCCAGAACGCAGCCGGGTTTTCACTGGTAACTTCCGGCCGCGCCGGACGGATTTGATTTTCAAACGGCGAATGCTTCTTTTCTCTTCGTCATTCCGGGGCGCCGCGAAGCGGCGAGCCCGGAATCCATAAACACTAACGGGTGTATGGATTACCGGTTGGCGTTGTTTT
>JBBDNZ010000064.1:0-5819 GCA_040877285.1 Xanthobacteraceae bacterium | reverse complement strand
CATCTGCTCCGGGCTCGGCAGCCCGCTCAGCATCAGCGAGGGGGCAAGCGCGCCGCCGCGGCCCTTCCTGATGAAAAGCATGGAGGCGGCGGCCACGCCCATTTCGCCCGGCGAAGAGACGCTTCAGGTGTCAGTAACCGTGAGCTACGAGTTGCTGCGCTGAGCGTGCTTGACTCAGTTCCGCCGCCTCCCTAGGTTGCGCCCGTTCTCGCAAGAGAAGTGACTGCCAACCGCCGACCGGCCCCAGAGGCCGGAGGTCCCCGCCCGACAGCGCGATGCGCCCTCGGGCGCGTTTTTCGTTTCCCGCTCCCCGCCTGCGGGGAGAGGTGAAGAAAGAGAAGCAATGTTCGACAGCCTGTCGGAAAAGCTTGGCGGCATTCTCGATCGCCTGACGCGGCGCGGCGCGCTCTCCGCAAGCGACGTGGACGCCGCCTTGCGCGAGGTGCGCCGCGCGATGCTCGAAGCGGATGTCGCGCTCGATGTGGCGCGCGGCTTCGTTGACAAGGTGCGCGAGCGCGCGGTTGGCGTGGACGTCATCAAGTCGGTGACGCCCGGCCAGATGGTGGTGAAGATCGTCCACGACCAGCTTGTCGAAACCCTGGGCGCGCAAGGCCAGAGCATTGACCTCAATGCGCCCGCTCCCATCGCGATCATGATGGTGGGGTTGCAAGGCTCCGGCAAAACCACCACCGCCGCCAAGCTCGCCAAGCGTCTGGCTGAGCGCAGCAAGCGCAAGACCCTGATGGCCTCGCTCGACGTGCGCCGCCCCGCGGCGATGGAGCAGCTTGCCGTTCTGGGGCGCGACGTGGGCGTCGATACGCTGCCCGTGGTCGAAGGACAGAATCCGACGCAGATCGCGCGCCGCGCGCTCGAAGCGGGAAAGCTCGGCGGCTACGACGTGGTGCTGCTCGACACCGCCGGCCGCACCACGCTGGACGAGGCGATGATGGCCGAGGCGGCCGAGGTCAAGCGCGCCGCCAATCCGCACGAAGTGCTGCTCGTGGCCGACGCGCTCACCGGCCAGGACGCGGTCAATCTCGCCCGCTCCTTCGACGAGCGCGTAGGGCTGACCGGCATCGTGCTCACCCGCATCGACGGCGACGGCCGCGGCGGCGCGGCGCTGTCCATGCGCGCGGTCACCGGCAAACCGATCAAGCTCATCGGCACCGGCGAGAAGATGGATGCGCTGGAGGATTTCGATCCCGCGCGCATCGCCGGCCGCATCCTCGGCATGGGCGATATCGTTTCGCTGGTGGAAAAGGCGGCGGCGAATATCGACGCCGAGCGCGCCATGCGCGCCGCCGAACGCATGCGCAAGGGCGCGTTCGATCTCAACGATCTGCGCGAGCAGCTCGATCAGATGACCAAGATGGGCGGCATGGCGGGAATGCTGGGCATGATGCCCGGCGTCGCCAAGATGAAGAACCAGATCGCCAATGCCAATCTCGACGACAATCTGCTCAAGCGGCAAAAGGCGATGATCGATTCCATGACCCCGAAAGAGCGGCGCAATCCGGACATTCTCAAAGCCAGCCGCAAGAAGCGCATCTCCGCCGGGTCGGGCACCAAGGTGGAAGAGCTCAACCGCCTGCTGAAGATGCATCGCGGCATGGCCGACATGATGAAGGCCATGGGCGGCGCCAAGCGCGGGCCGATGGCGGGGCTGGCCAACATGCTCGGACTAGGTGGCGCAGGATTGGGCGGCGGGGCGCCGAGCCCGGAGCAGATGGCGGAACTCGCCAAGAAAATGCCGGGCGGCGCGGGCGGATTGCCGCCGACCATGCCCGGCCTGCCGCCGAAATTCCCTGGCGCGCCGGGCGGGCTTCCCGGCCTCGGCGGATTTCCCGGATTGGGGAAGAAGAAGTGAACGGAAATTTATCGTCATTCCGGACGCGCCGCGTAGCAACGAACCCGGAATGACAAGGAAAATCGAATCCAACAGAAAGGAAAACCAATGTCCCTGAAAATCCGTATGGCCCGCGCGGGCACCAAGAAGCGCCCATTCTACCACGTCGTCGTCGCCGACTCGCGCTTCCCGCGCGACGGCCGCTTCATCGAGCGGCTCGGCTTCTTCAATCCACTGCTGCCGAAGGACAACAAGGAGCGGCTCAAACTCGATCTCGACAAGGTGAAGGCCTGGATGAAGAAGGGCGCGCTGCCGAGCGACCGCATCATGCGCTTTCTCGACGAGGCCGGCGTGATGAAGCGTCCGAAGCGCAGCAATCCGGAAAAAGCGATCCCGCGCAAGGAGCGCAAGGCGAAAGCGGAAGAGGCTGCCAAGGCCGCCAGCGCCGCGCCTGCCGCCGCAAAGACCGAAATGCCCGCCACGAAGGCGCCGGAAAAACCCGCCGAAACGCCGGCGGAAGCTCCCGCGAGCTGATTTATTTTCTTCCCTCTCCCCTTGCGGCAGAGGGTGGTCGAGGGAGCAAAGCGACCGAGACCGGGTGAGGGGTTTACGATGAATGCAAAACGCAGAGATAAAGACCCCTCACCCCGGCTCACCCCGAAGTCGGGGGTCGCCACCCCTCTCCCACAAGAGCCTGCGCCCGGGCGCGCGCAAGCGCGGCCCGGGTGGGAGAGTGGAAATAGAATCTGCGTGGCACAGATCGGAGCGCCGCATGGTGTCCGCGGCGAGGTGCGGCTGTGGACTTTTACCGAGGATCCCATGACCGTGGCGGAATACGGGCCGCTGGAAACCGAAGATGGCGCGCGGACTTTCGAGATTGCGTCACTTAGGCCGGCCAAGGGGCATTTCGTGGCGCGGCTGCGCGGCGTGGATGATCGCGACGCGGCGGCGCGCCTGACCAACGTTAAGCTGTTCGTGCCGCGCGAGCGGCTGCCGGAGCCGGAGAAGGATGAATTCTATCACACCGACCTGATTGGGCTCACCGCCGTGGATAGCAAAGGCAACTCGCTCGGCACCGTTACCGCCGTCCACAATTTCGGCGCGGGCGATATTCTGGAAATCCAGCCGGCGGAAGGCGGCGCTACAATGATGCTGCCCTTCAACGAAGCGACGGCGCCGACGGTCGATATCGCCGGCGGGCGCATCGTCGTCGTACCGCTGGCGGAAACGGAATAAATGATGTGGCGCGCGAGCGTGCTGACCATTTTTCCGGAGATGTTTCCCGGGCCGCTGGGCGCAAGTCTCGCCGGCAAGGCGCTGAGCGCGGGCCTATGGTCGTTGGAGACGATCGATATCCGCGATCATGCCCCCGACAAGCACCGCAGCGTGGATGACACACCGGCGGGCGGCGGACCGGGCATGGTGATGAAGGCGGACGTGCTGGCCCATGCCATCGACGCAACCGCGGCGGACAATCGGCCGCGGCTCTTGATGAGCCCGCGCGGCGCACCGCTGACGCAGGCGCGCGTGGCGGCGCTCGCCATGGGTCCCGGCGCGCTGATCGTCTGCGGCCGCTTCGAGGGCGTGGACGAGCGGGTCATCGCAGCCCGCGGCCTCGAGGAGGTTTCAGTCGGCGATTACGTGCTCTCGGGCGGCGAGATCGCCGCCCTGGCGCTGATCGACGCCTGCGTGCGGCTCCTGCCCGGTGTCATGGGCAAGGAGGCCTCGGGCCAGGACGAAAGCTTCACCCAAGGTCTGCTGGAATATCCGCACTACACCCGCCCGGCCGATTGGGAAGGCCACGCCATCCCGGAGGTTCTCCTCTCCGGCGACCATTCCAAGATCGAGGCTTGGCGGCGGACGGAGGCCGAAAAGTTAACCCGGGAGCGCCGGCCGGACCTCTGGGAGTCTTATTTGGCCCGCAAGCGGCCTTAGTTCCCTCTCCCCGTATTACGGGGAGAGGGAGCAATAGGTGACAAATCCGGCGCTTTGTCGTAGAAGCTCGCCCGACCCATTCAGACCGATAGCGACAAAAAATCGTGCGCCGGACCGGCGCAGCCGACGGAGAATTCCCAAGAACCTCATCAAAGAACTCGAAAAAGAGCAGATGGCGAAGCTGTCCGCCGGCAAGGAAATTCCTGACTTCGGGCCGGGCGATACCTTGCTCGTCAACGTCAAGGTGGTCGAAGGCGACAAGAGCCGCATCCAGGCCTACGAGGGCGTGTGCATCGGCCGTTCCGGCTCGGGCCTGAACGAGAATTTCACCGTGCGCAAGATTTCCTACGGCGAAGGCGTCGAGCGCGTCTTTCCGCTCTATTCGCCCATGGTCGACTCGATCAAGGTCGTGCGCCGCGGCAACGTACGCCGCGCCAAGCTTTATTATCTGCGCGGTTTGCGCGGCAAATCGGCCCGCATCACCGAGAAGCAGGACCAGCGCGGCGAAGAGGGCGAGACCAAAGAGTCGGCGGCGGAGTAGCGCCATCCGCCTGGATGGTTACTATATTTAGCCGGCCCGGGTTTTCCGACCTTATGTCGTCATGGCCGGGCTTGACCCGGCAATCTAACCCCCAAGCAGGGCCGGATGGATGCCCGGGCGGGCGGGCGCCAAGACGACGCTTTGCGCCGTTTGCCCGGGCATGACGGCGGAGTTGAAGCAGAATGAGCAAGCCCCGTACCCTTCACGACAAGATCTGGGACGACCACCTGGTCGATCGGCAGCCGGACGGCACGAGCCTGATCTATATCGACCGGCATCTTGTGCATGAGGTGACCTCGCCGCAGGCCTTCGAGAGCCTGCGCATGGCGGGCCGCAAGGTTCACGCGCCGGACAAGACGCTTCTCGTGGTCGATCACAACGTGCCGACCACCGACCGCCACAAGCCCAACGAGGACCCGGAGAGCGCGGCGCAGATCGCGACGCTCGCGCAGAATGCAAAAGATTTTGGCCTGGAATATTTCAACGAGTTCGACAAGCGCCAGGGCATCGTCCACATCATCGGCCCGGAGCAGGGCTTCACCTTGCCCGGCACCACCATCGTGTGCGGCGACAGCCATACATCGACCCACGGCGCCTTCGGCGCGCTCGCCTATGGCATCGGCACCTCGGAAGTCGAGCATGTGCTGGCGACGCAGACGCTGATCCAGACCAAGTCGAAGAACATGCGCGCGATTGTGGACGGCAAATTGCCGCCCGGCGTCACCGCGAAAGACATTATCCTCGCCATCATCGGCGAGATCGGCACGGCGGGCGGCACCGGCTATGCGCTGGAATACGCCGGCGAGGCGATCCGCGCGCTGTCGATGGAAGGGCGCATGACCATCTGCAACATGTCGATCGAGGGCGGCGCCAAGGCCGGCATGATCGCGCCCGACGAAAAGACATTCGCCTATATGAAGGGCCGCCCGAAGGCGCCCAAGGGCGCGGGCTGGGACGCCGCCATGCGCTATTGGCAATCCCTGCCGTCCGACGACGGCGCGCATTTCGACCGCGAGATCAGGCTCGACGCCGGCAAGCTGCCGCCGCTGGTCACCTGGGGCACCAGTCCCGAGCAGGTCGTCTCCATCAGCGGCCGCGTGCCGGTGCCCTCGGAAATCGCCGACGAACACAAGCGCCGCGCGGCGGAACGCTCGCTCGAATACATGGGGCTCAAGGGCGGCGAAAAGATCACCGACATCAAGCTCGACCGCGTCTTCATCGGCTCATGCACCAATGCGCGCATCGAGGATTTGCGCGAAGTCGCGCGCGTGGTGAGCGGCCATAAGGTCAATCCGAACGTCAACGCCATGATCGTGCCGGGCTCCGGGCTGGTGAAAGAGCAGGCCGAAGCGGAAGGGCTCGACAAGATCTTCAAGGCCGCGGGCTTCGATTGGCGCGAGCCGGGCTGCTCCATGTCCCTCGCCATGAACCCCGACAAGCTCTCGCCCGGCGAGCGCTGCGCCTCCACCTCGAACCGCAACTTCGAAGGCCGCCAGG
>JBBDNZ010000063.1:0-31438 GCA_040877285.1 Xanthobacteraceae bacterium | reverse complement strand
CGCGGGCGCGGCCTCGCCTTGGTAGAGCCGGTGCACCGCCGCATCCGCGTCATGCACCGGCACGCCGGCTTCGGCGAAAAAGCGCGCCGTTGTCGTCTTTCCCATGCCGATGGAGCCGGTCAGGCCGAGGATAAACATATCAATCCGCCAGATAGCGTTCATGTCGCAAGAAATTCAGGAGCGGCAGCAGGGGCAAGCCGAGGATGGTAAAATAATCGCCCTCGATCCGCTCGAATAATTGTATCCCCGGCCCTTCCAATTGATAGGCGCCGACGCTTGCGGTCACGGCATTGCCCGCCGCGTCGAGATAACCGTCCAAAAATTGATCGGAGAAAGCGCGCATGGTGAGCTGCGCGCTATCGTTGTGTTCGAATAACGTCGTGCCGTCACGCACGACCGCCAGCGCCGAATGCAAGGCATGAGTCTTGCCGCGCAAGGCGCGAAGCTGCGCGGCGGCCGCGTTGCTGTCGGCGGGTTTCGCGAAACGTTGCCGGCCCAGCGCCAAAGTCTGATCGGCGCCAAGCACAAGCCGCCCGGGCAATTGCCCTGCCATTGCGCGCGCCTTGGCGCGGGCCAGCAAAACCGCAGCCGCGGACGGTTCCGCCGCGGACGCGCCCGCCTCAATGGCGCGTTCGTCGATGTCGGCGGGCTTTACCTCAACGGCGATACCTGCGGCAGCGAGCAGGTTTCGGCGCGCCGCGCTTCTGGAAGCAAGAACAAGCGGATCGGAGGCAAGCCAGAGCGGCATGTCATCCCACCGAACTGCGCCGGCGTTCCGCAAGCAGTTGCAGCACGGCCGCCGCCGTTTCCTCGATCGAGCGCCGGGTCACGTCGATCAGCGGCCAGTTCTGCTTGGCGCACAGCCGTTTCGAGAAGGCGACCTCCTCGGCCACGGACTGACGATCGATATACTGGTGATCGTCCTCGTGCGCTCTCAAGCCCAGGAGACGATTTTGGCGGATCTGCACGATGCGTTCGGGGCTGGCGTAGAGACCCACCACCAAAGGGCGGGCGAGCGTTTCAAGCTGCGGCGGATGCGGCACGCCCGGAACCAGGGGCACATTGCCGGTTTTTACGCCGCGGTTCGCCAGATAGATCGAAGTGGGCGTCTTTGACGTGCGCGAGACGCCGACCAGGACCACATCAGCTTCATCCAGCCCTTCGGGATGCTGACCGTCGTCGTGCAGCACGGTATAGTTCAAAGCGTCGATCCGCTTGAAATATTCGGTGTTCAGCGTGTGTTGCGCGCCCACCCGATGGCTGGTTTCCGAGCCGAGATAAGACTGGAACAATTGCAGCACCGGCCCGAGGATCGACATGCAGGGCAGGCTGAGTACCCGGCACTTTTCCTCCAGGCGGCCGACCAGCTCGTCCTCCAGCAGCGTATAGAGCACGATACCGGGCGACTCTTCGATCTCCGCCAGCACGCGCTCGAGTTGTTTCTGCGTCCGCACCAGGGGATGCACGTGTTCCACCGGAACCACCTTGGTATATTGCGCCGCCGCGGCCCGGGCCACGGTCAAAAGCGTTTCGCCGGTCGCGTCCGAGACCAGGTGCAGGTGGAAGTAGCTTCCGGTCTTCTGAGGCATGGGGAAAACGACACGGGACGCTGTGGATGGATGGGGAGGAGGCCATGCCTTTAGCGCCGGCGCAAGCCGGAACCGGGGTGCGCCTGCTTGAACGTCCACACGGCACTCAATTGGGAAAAGATACGACGCCGATGCATCGATAGCGGTGATATGTGGATAGCCGGTTATCCTGTTGGGGAAATAATGCCGCGACCTATTCGGATCATTCGATATTTCGCTCCGGCTTCACCCGGCACCGGCTCACCATTGGTAGCGAGGATAACCGACAATGCCGCGCATTGCCTGTCGAGCAAAACTTATGAGTCAAATCCACCGCCTAAGAATCACTAACCTAAGATTCTAGAAGATAGTTTGGTAGAGTAGGCTCCTTGATGAGCACAGTGACTAAATCTCTCTTAGACGTTCTCGATGGACACCGGCAAAGCACGCCTCCCATTTGGATGATGCGCCAAGCGGGACGCTATCTGCCGGAGTATCGCGCAATACGTCAGCAAGCCGGCAGCTTCCTCGATCTTGTCTTTAATCCAAAACTTGCCGCGGAGGTGACGCTACAGCCGGTGCGCCGGTTTTTGTTCGATGCCGCGATTCTTTTCTCCGACATCCTTGTTGTTCCGCATGCGCTCGGCCAAGCCGTGCGATTTGAGGCGGGGGAAGGGCCTCGGCTCACGCCGTTGCAGGATGCCGCGGCGGTTGCGGGTCTCGCCAAGACAATCGATCAGAATAGGCTTGCGCCAGTCTATGAGACTATCGATCTTGTGAAGACAGCTTTGAATTCCGAAACAGCGCTGCTTGGTTTTTGTGGCGCGCCTTGGACCGTGGCGACCTACATGATTGCCGGCCGGGGTACGCCGGATCAGGCGCCGGCAAGGCTTTTTGCCTATCGGCATCCGGAGGCCTTCGCCGAGTTGATCGACATCCTCGTGCGGGCTTCGGCTTCGTACCTGGTGCGGCAGTTCAAAGCGGGCGTGGATGCCGTGCAAATCTTTGATACCTGGGCCGGCGTGCTGCCGCCCGAGGAATTCGCCCGCTGGTGCATCGAGCCGGCACAGCGCTTGGTCTCCGAAGTCCGCCGCGCAGTACCGGGCGCGAAGATCATCGGCTTTCCACGCGGCGCCGGCGCTGGACTGCTGCGCTATGTGGACGAAGTGCCGGTCGATGCTATTGGTCTCGACTGGACCGTTGAACGGACTTTTGCGCGCGAGCAGATCCAGCGCCGCATACCGGTGCAGGGTAATCTCGATCCCTTGGCGCTGCTTGCCGGCGGGCCGGCGCTCGACCGGGCGGCGGATGCCGTGCTCGCCGCTTTTGCGGATGGACCGTTTATTTTCAATCTCGGCCACGGCATCCTGCCGGACACGCCGATTGCGCATGTGGAACGGATGGTGCAACGGGTGCGGAGGTGACTTGTTATGCTCCGCGCAGCCGGGACACCCAGTAACGGAGAATTCTTTTGGAAACGCTTTATCCCTGGCTCAAGGCCCTTCACGTCGTCGCCGTCATCGCCTGGATGGCCGGCATGCTCTATCTGCCGCGCCTGTTCGTCTACCACTGCGATGCAAAGCCGGGCTCGGAGCTGTCGGAAACGCTTAAGGTGATGGAGCGGCGTCTGCTGCGAATCATCATCAATCCGGCCATGATCGCGACCTGGGCGCTCGGCCTGTGGCTGGCCTTCGAGGGCGGCTGGTTCCAATCGGGATGGCTGCACGTCAAGTTGGCGCTTGTGCTCGCGCTCACCGTCACCCACATGTTTTTTGCCCGCTGGGTGAAACAATTCGCCGCCGACCGCAATCGCCATCCCCAGAAATTCTATAGATTTGCCAATGAGATACCGACCGCTCTGATGATCGCTATTGTTATCCTTACTATCGTAAAACCGTTTTGAACCCCCGCACCGGCGCGCCGGTACCACTTGCGTAAAAGGCAGTCCTTGCCTATGTTTGGTACATCCCACCGAACGTAGGCGGATGCACAGGGTTCCGGTACGGCTTATTGGGCCGGTCGGTGCATCGGGTCCGGGCTTAATCGAGCCCCCACTTCCAGACCTGCGATCTTTCCCCGACGAGCGTTAAAAATCTCGACTCAATCGTCGCCAGTTCTCTCCACAGGACTCCCCCGCATGCGGGAAATGAAACTACAAGACCTCAAAACTAAATCTCCGCCCGAACTTCTTGCTTTCGCCGAGGAGCATCACGTCGAGAACGCCAGCACCATGCGCAAGCAGGAGCTGATGTTCGCGATCCTCAAGCAATTGGCGTCCCAGGAAGTGGACATCATTGGCGAAGGCGTCGTCGAAGTGCTGCCGGACGGCTTTGGCTTCCTGCGCTCGCCGGAAGCGAACTATCTGCCCGGGCCCGACGACATCTACGTCTCGCCCTCGCAAATCCGCCGCTTCGGGCTGCGCACCGGCGACACCATCGACGGCCATATCCGCTCGCCCAAGGAAGGCGAGCGCTATTTCGCGCTGCTCAAGGTCAACACCATCAATTTCGAGGACCCCGACAAGGCGCGCCACAAGATCAATTTCGACAACCTGACGCCGCTCTATCCCAACGAGCGGCTGAATATGGAATACGAGGACCCGACCAAGAAGGATCTCTCCGCGCGCGTCATCGACATCGTCGCCCCCATCGGCAAGGGTCAGCGCGCGCTGATCGTTTCCCCTCCCCGCACCGGCAAGACGGTGCTGCTGCAGAACATCGCCCATTCGATCACCGCCAATCACCCCGAGTGCTATCTGATCGTGCTACTGATCGACGAGCGGCCGGAGGAAGTCACCGACATGCAACGCTCGGTGAAAGGCGAAGTCGTGTCCTCCACCTTTGACGAACCGGCCTCGCGTCATGTTGCCGTCGCCGAAATGGTGATCGAGAAGGCCAAACGCCTGGTCGAGCATCAGCGCGACGTGGTGATCTTGCTCGATTCGATCACGCGGCTTGGCCGCGCCTACAACACCGTGGTGCCGTCCTCGGGCAAAGTGCTGACCGGCGGCGTCGATGCCAACGCGCTGCAACGTCCCAAGCGCTTCTTTGGCGCCGCGCGCAACATCGAGGAAGGCGGCTCGCTCACCATCATCGCCACCGCGCTGATCGACACCGGCAGCCGCATGGACGAAGTGATCTTCGAAGAGTTCAAGGGCACCGGCAATTCCGAACTGATCCTCGACCGCAAGGTGGCCGACAAGCGCACCTTCCCGGCCATGGATATCACCCGTTCCGGCACCCGCAAGGAAGAGCTGCTGGTGGCGCCCGATCAGCTCAAGAAGATGTATGTGCTGCGCCGCATCCTCAATCCGATGGGCACCATGGATGCCATTGACTTTCTGCTCGATAAGCTCCGCAATACCAAGAGCAATGCGGAATTCTTTGAATCGATGAATACCTAGATAATAGGTGCAATCATGGTTCCAAGCTTCATGCGGTCGATCGCGGCCATACTGGCCGCGGCGGCCTTTTTTCTTGCTTCGCCTGCCGCCGCGCAACAGCCACTGACGTATTTTGGATTGACCTTTCCTGCCAAAATCGGCGGCGCGCAGATCGGCAGTCCGTACGATTTCGAGAAGACAAATCCCGGCGTCGGCTACAGCGTCGAATATTTGCGTCCGGGATGGAAGATCAATGTCTACATCTATAATTTGAGCTTGCCGTCCATACCCGAGGACGTGCAATCCGAGCTCGTCAGGGGGGAGTTCGAGTTATCCAAAAACGCCATCCTGAAATCGCCGAGCTATGCGAACGTCAAGCTGAACAGCACATACGTCATTACCGATGCAAGCCTCCGGCCTCGATTTCTCTGTGCGACGGTGGTGTACAAGCGCCAGGACTTCGGCGAATCCGACAGCCTTCTCTGCGTCACCTCCTGGAAAAACAAGTTCATAAAGTATCGCCTGTCCGCCAAGCGGCAGAAAGGCTCGGAAACGGAGGCCAAGGCTTTCGTCGAAGCCTGGACAAAAGTGCTCTGGCCGGCCAGCTGAACAGCGAAGCGCTCGCTCATCGTTCGAACAAATAGTTTGCGGCCGCTCGCGCGCAAGCCGGGGTCAGCGCATTGCCTTGACCGTCTCCCCGATCTGATCGACCCGCTCTAACGGCAGCGAGCAGGTCTCGCCAACACAGATAAATGCCGCGGTTTCATATGTATTGGCTGCGATCTTCGCTTGCGCGGGATGAGACGCCGGCAGCGAATCCGATGAAGCCGCGCGCAGCACGATCCGGTCGATGAACGGGATTTTCAGCGCTGCCGCGGCAAATCGTTTGATCTCGCGCCCGGTAATCACGATCTGCACGGCGCGCAATCGCAAATCCAAAGCATTAAGCAGCGCCACATGGCCGAAGAAGTTTTGCGCCGCCAGCGGCAGAAGCCCGTCGAACAACCGGTCCGCTTTTTCCCGCCAAGCATCGTTGCCGGTGAAGGCGGCGAGCCGCACAAAATTCTGCGCGGCGATGGCGTTGGCATTGGGCATGGCGTCGTCGGTGGTGGCGCTCGGGCGCACGACTAAACCTTCCGCGTCGTCAGCAGTAAGGAAATAGCCGCCGTTCTCCGGATTGGCGTAGTGGCGGTCGAAAGCGGCCTGAATTTTCAGCGCCCAATCGAGATAAGCGTGCTCGCCGGTCGCCTCGTGCAGCGCCAGCGCGGCGCGGATCGTGGCGGCGAAATCCGACGCCAGCCCCGGAAACAATAGCCGCCCGGCGCGCCAGGAATGGCCCAGGCGGCCGCCGCGTGTCATGTGCTCGGCAATGAAACGAAAGGCCCGCGCGGCCATCTCGATCCAGGCCGGCTCATCGAAGATGATGCCGGCATTGACCAGCGCCGCGATCGTCAATCCGTTCCAGTCCGCCAGCACCTTGTCGTCGAGGCCGGGCCGCACACGGCCACCGCGCGCCGCCAGTAACGCCGCCCGTAGCGGCTCAAGCCGGGCCTCATCCGGCTCGCTGCGTTCGCGCCGCTCCAGGCGGTTGAGGATGGTGCGGCCCTCGAAATTGCCTTCCTCGGTGACGCCGTAATGCCGCGTGAAAAATTCCGCGTCGTTCTTGCCGAGCAGGTCGACGATCTCTTGCAACGACCAGACGTAGAATTTTCCTTCCTCGCCCTCGGAATCCGCGTCGAGCGAGGAACAAAAAGCCCCCTCGCCGGTCGTCATCTCGCGCTCGAGCCACGCCACGGTCTCTTTCGCGCGCCGGCGATAAAGCGGCTTTCGCCCGCGCTGATAGGCCATTGCCAGCAATTCCAAGAGCTGCGCGTTGTCGTAGAGCATCTTTTCGAAATGCGGCACCAGCCATTTGTCATCCACCGAATAACGTGCAAATCCGCCGCCGAGATGATCGTAGATGCCGCCTTCGCAGATACGTTCGAGCGTCAGGTCGATCAGGTCGAAAAAGCGCCGATCGGCGCTGCGCACGCCGGCGCGCCATAACATTTCGAAAAGCGAGGCCAGCGGGAATTTTGGCGCCCCGCGCAAACCGCCGTTCAGCGGGTCGAAAGCACCAGCCAGCTGGCGCGTGACGCTGTCGAGTTCGCGTAGCCCAAGCGTGATTTTTCCCTCGGATTGCGCGCGCTGAGATAGCCGCGCCATCAGCGCTTTGCGGTTGTTGTCGATGGCATGCGGGTCTTCGCGAAAAAGACGCGCCATCTCGTGCAGCACATCCACAAAGGCCGGACGGCCATAGCGCGATGTCTTCGGGAAATAAGTGCCGCCCCATACCGGCTCGCCCTTGGGCGTGAGAAACATGGTCAGCGGCCAGCCGCCATGCTCGCCCAGATGATGCAGCGCAGCCATGTAAATCTGGTCGATATCGGGGCGTTCCTCGCGGTCCACTTTGATGTTGACGAACAGCGCGTTCATAACTTTCGCGGTGGTCGCGTCCTCGAAGCTCTCATGCGCCATGACATGGCACCAATGGCAGGCGGCATAGCCGACCGAGAGCAGAATCGGCTTGCCGCTGCGCTCGGCCTCCGCCAGCGCCTGCGGTCCCCAGGGCCACCAATCGACCGGGTTGTGCTTGTGTTGAAGCAAATAAGGGCTCGTCTCGCGGGCGAGACGATTTTCGCGCTGTGCGACGGGCGGGGTCATGGCATGCAGCATCGCCTTGCGGCCTGAGTTGAATCAAGGCTTAGAAGAGCGCGAAATGGAGCGAGACCGCCGCCCCATACCGGCTTCGCAGTTTTTTGTATGTCGCACGGCGCCACAATTTTTGCACTTTCCTCCGGACGCCCGCCGGCGGCGATCGCGGTGGTGCGCGTTTCCGGGCCGTGCGCCCGTGCCGCGCTTGAAGCTTTGTCGGGCCGTCTGCCCGAGCCGAGACGCGCTACGCTTGCGCGCCTTTGCGATCCGCAGACCGGCGAAGCGATAGACGAGGCGCTGGCGCTGTGGTTTCCCGGCCCGCGCAGCGAAACCGGCGAGGACATGGCGGAACTGCAATTGCACGGCGGGCGGGCGGTTATCGCCGCTGTGCTTGCGGCGCTCGGGCGGCTTGAAGGATTTAGACCGGCGGAAGCCGGCGAATTCACCCGCCGCGCCTTCGAGAATGGCCGGCTCGATCTCACCGCGGTCGAGGGCCTCGCCGATCTCATCTTCGCCGAGACCGAGGCGCAGCGCCGCCAGGCTTTTCGCCAGCTTAAAGGAATGCTGGGCGGCCAGGCGGAAACCTGGCGTATGCGCTTGATCGAGGCGCTGGCGCTGGTCGAAGCCGGCATCGATTTTTCCGACGAGGCCGACGTGCCGGGCGATCTGCTGCGCCCTGCGCTGGCTATCGCGCGCGCGCTGCACGATGAGATTTCCTCGGCATTAGTTCAAGCCGGCCGCGGCGAGCGGTTGCGCGACGGCTTGGTGGTCGCCATCGCCGGGCCGCCCAACGTGGGTAAATCCACGCTGCTCAATCGCATTGCGAAGCGCGAAGCGGCGATCGTGTCGCCCTACGCCGGCACCACGCGCGACGTGATCGAAGTGCATCTCGATCTCGACGGCTATCCGGTGACCCTGCTGGATACTGCGGGCGTGCGCGAGTCGGACGATCCGGTGGAGCAGGAAGGCGTGCGCCGCGCCCGCGCGCGCGCCGCCGCCGCCGATCTGGTGCTCTGGGTGGCGGAGGCCGGTCGGCCATTGGCCGAGCCCGGCGGGCGCGGTCGTCCAATGGACGATAAAAATGACGGCGACGAGCCGGCGGCCGAGGCCGCAAAGCGAGGCGGAAGGGGCCGTCAATCTGGGCCAATGGCCGCGTTGCCTGGCCCCCTGGCCCAGATCATGCGCGCGACACCGGTTTGGCTGATCTGGAACAAGGCCGATCTTCTGCCGGGCGGCGAATCGGGCAGGCCAATGGCCGAGCCATCTCAGAGAGCCGCGGCAAGACCGCAGACCGTCCAGCCCTTGAAGCCGGCCGCCCGCGCTGCGGCGATCCAGACCTCGCAGCCGATGGGAAAGGAAAGAAATGAAAAGATATTCATTAATGAATTTGAATTCATAGCTTATGTTTCCGCCTTAAATGGTAGAGGCATAGACGAATTGCTCAATACCCTGACGGCCTATCTGCACAGCTTTTTCGGCGTGGAATCGGGGCTCATCACCCGGCAAAGGCATCGCCATGCCCTGGAGGAAACCCAAGCCGCTCTTGCCCGCGCGCTGACGGAGGGGGCGGGCCGGGAAGAAATCCTGGCCGAAGAACTGCGGCTGTCCAGCCGGGCGCTCGGCCGCCTGACTGGCAAGGTGGACGTGGAAGACATCCTGGACGCGATCTTCCGGGATTTTTGCATTGGAAAATAGCCGCCCCCCTGACCAGTCGCGGCAATGTTTCACGTGAAACATCGGGAGTTTTTGACCCCAAAGGACTGCTCCGCTAGAAGCCTGAATCCGGAGATTCCATGAGCCAGAGCTTCGATGTCATCGTTATCGGCGGCGGCCACGCGGGCTGCGAGGCGGCCGCTGCGTCTGCCCGCATGGGCGCGGCCACGGCTCTGATCACTCACCGATTCGCGACCGTTGGCGCCATGTCCTGCAATCCGGCGATCGGGGGGCTTGGCAAAGGCCATTTGGTCCGGGAAATCGACGCCCTGGACGGCCTGATGGGCCGCTGCGCGGACCTCGGCGGCATCCAGTTCCGCGTCCTCAATCGCCGCAAGGGTCCGGCCGTGCGCGGCCCGCGGGCCCAGGCCGACCGCAAGCTCTATGCGGCGGCGATTCAGCGGGCCATTCGACAGACGCCCAATCTCACGGTCATCGAAGCCGAAGTGGACGATCTCTTGACCGCCGATGGCCGGGTGATCGGGCTCAAGCTTGTGGACGGCCGGGTTTACAAAACCGGCGCCGCGGTTCTCACCACTGGCACCTTTTTGCGCGGGCTGATCCATTGCGGCGAGCGCCAAACGCCTGCCGGCCGGGTCGGCGAGGCGCCCGCCATCGGGCTTTCGCTCACGCTGGAGCGGCTCGGCTTCACCCTGGGCCGGCTAAAGACCGGCACGCCGCCTCGCTTGGACGGCCGCACCATCGATTGGGCCGGCGTGGAAATGCAGCCCGGCGACGAGCCGCCGGAGCCGTTTTCCGTTCTCACCGATAGAATCGAAAATCCGCAGATCCAGTGCGGCATCACCCGCACCACGCAAGCCACGCATCAGATCGTCCGCGCGAACATACACCGCTCGCCGATGTACTCGGGGCAAATCTCAAGCCGCGGCCCGCGCTATTGTCCCTCCATCGAGGACAAAATCATACGCTTCGGCGAGCGCGACGGGCATCAGATTTTTCTCGAGCCGGAAGGCCTCGACGACACCACGGTCTATCCCAACGGCATTTCCACCTCGCTGCCGGAGGAAGTGCAGCGCGCGCTCCTTGCGACGATTCCGGGCTTGGCAAAGGCCCAGATGATCCGGCCGGGATATGCGATCGAATACGATCACGTCGATCCGCGCGAACTTTATCCGACCCTGGAAACCAAGCGTTTGCGCGGGCTTTTCCTGGCCGGCCAGATCAACGGCACGACCGGATATGAGGAAGCGGGCGCGCAGGGTTTGATCGCGGGGCTCAACGCCGCATCGCGCGCGGGCGCGGGCGCCGAAATCATTTTCGACCGCGCTGAAGCTTATCTCGGCGTGATGATCGACGATCTCGTCACGCGCGGCGTGACGGAACCCTATCGCATGTTCACCTCGCGCGCGGAATATCGGCTGACCTTGCGCGCCGACAATGCGGACCGGCGTCTGACCGGAAAAGGAATCGCGCTCGGCTGCGTGGGCGCTGAACGCGCGAAGCGGCACGCCAATAAAATGACGGCGCTCAATTCCGCGCGCGGCATGGCGCAGTCGCTTTCGCTCACGCCGAACGAAGCTGCAAAACACGGTCTCGCGCTCAACAGGGATGGACAGCGGCGCAGCGCTTTCGAGCTTCTGGCCTATCCGAATATCGCCATCGAAGATGTCGCGAAAATCTGGCCTCAACTCGGAGAGCTAAGCGCCGCCGCCGCCCGGCAACTCGAAATCGACGCTAAATACGACGTCTATTTGCAGCGCCAGGCGGCCGATGTGGCTTCCTATCGCCGCGATGAAAGCTTCGAATTGCCCGCGGAATTCGATTATTCGACTCTGGCCGGACTTTCGCACGAGGCACGCCAAAAACTTGCGTCCATCCGCCCGCGCACCATCGGCCAGGCCGGCCGCATCGACGGCATCACGCCAGCGGCCCTCACTCTGCTGGTCGCCCATGCCCGGCGGCGCGGGCGCGCCGCGAGCCGTTGAGCGCCTCCGGTCAGCACCGGCGCCTTGCCACGGATAAGGCGCGCGCGCAAAAACTTGTCCCTGTTTCACGTGAAACATCGACGCGGCTGGATCGATTCGTGGACCTGCTGCTGAAGCGGCAAGAAACCACGAATCTCATCGCCGCCTCGACGATTGCGGAAATTTGGACTCGCCACATCGCGGATTCGCTTCAGCTTCTGGCGCTTGCTCCCGAGGCAAGGATTTGGGTGGATCTAGGTTCGGGGGGCGGATTTCCCGGGCTCGTTCTGGCCTGTGCCTTGGCGGAAAAGCCGGGGGCCAAAGTGCATCTCGTCGAGAGCACCGCCAAGAAATGCTTGTTTCTTCAGGCAGTTGTGCAAGATTTGGCGCTGCCGGGCGAGGTTCACTGCCAGCGAACCGAAGACTTTGTCCGCGTATTTCCCACCCGGCCGGACGTGGTCACCGCGCGGGCGCTGGCGCCGCTTGCGAAACTGCTGGCGCTGGCCTTTCCCTTGTTGAAAAGAGGGGCCAAGGGCCTTTTCCTCAAGGGACAAGATGTAGAGGCTGAATTGACCCAGGCTGCTAAATATTGGACTATTCGCTATAGCCTTGTTCCCAGCCGGACCGATCCGCGCGGCCGTATTGTCGTCGTCGACGGCCTCGAATCGCATAAAAATGCCGGCTGATCGCGGCTTGCTCGAGCCTCGGAGGATGCGAACCGCGCCATGACGAACACGCCGGACTCCCCCCAGGCTGGGGAAAACCCCTCTGGCGAGGTTATCGCCTTTAGCCCCATGACCGAGCCGGTGAAAGCGCCGCGCGTCCTTTCCATCGCCAACCAGAAAGGCGGCGTCGGCAAGACCACCACCGCGATCAATCTCGGCACCGCCTTGGCCGCGATCGGCGAGACGGTGCTGATCGCGGACCTCGATCCGCAGGGCAATGCCTCCACCGGCCTCGGCATCGACCGCAGGAACCGGCGCTGCTCCACCTATGACGTGCTGACCGGCGGAGCGCCGATGCGCGACGCCATTCTGGCGACGGCGGTGCCGCGGCTGCACATCGCGCCTTCGACGCTCGACCTCACCGGGCTCGAACTCGAGATCGCCAACGCGCGCGACCGCGCTTTTCGCTTGCGCAGTGCGCTTACGCATTTGAACACGGGCGGCGCCGACGATTACACCTATGTGCTGGTCGATTGCCCGCCGTCGCTCAATCTGCTCACGGTCAATGCGATGGCGGCGGCGGACGCGATCCTGGTGCCGCTGCAATGCGAGTTCTTCGCGCTCGAAGGTTTGTCGCAACTCATCAAGACCGTCGAGCAAGTGAAGAACACGCTCAACCCCAATCTCACCATTCATGGAATCGTGCTGACGATGCACGACTCGCGCAACAATCTCTCCAATCAAGTCGCCGCCGACGTGCGCCAATTCATGGGCTCCAAGGTTTACGAAACCATGATCCCGCGCAACGTGCGCGTCTCCGAAGCGCCGTCCTACGGCAAGCCCGTACTGGTTTACGATCTCAAATGCGTCGGCAGCGAAGCATACTTGCGCCTGGCGACGGAGATCATTCAGCGCGAAAGGGAATTGAAGGCGGGATGATGTGCGCTTCCATCGGTCTCATGCTGAAGAGCCGCGCGCAGCGCGGCGTCTCGAAGCAAAAGGCCACCCTATCTTTCGAGACGGGCGCTTACGCGCCCTCCTCAGGATGAGGGCGGAGCAGGCGATTATTTTTGACGTACCGACACGGAGGCAGCGGAGTGGAAAGAAGTTCAGGAGCAACGCCGATGGCCGATGAAGCAACGCGATCACGACTCGGGCGCGGGCTTGCGGCGTTGATCGGCGACGTCGGCGAAGAATCGCAATCGGCGGAACGCGTGCGCGGCCAGCGCCGTCTGCCGATCGAATTTCTGCGCGCCAATCCGCGCAATCCGCGCCGCGCTTTTTCCGAAAGCGAGCTTGAGGAACTTGTCGCATCTATCCGCACGCGCGGCGTCATTCAGCCGATCCTGGTAAGACCCGTGCGCGGCGCCAAGGATTCCTACGAGATCATCGCCGGCGAACGGCGATGGCGCGCGGCGCAGCGCGCCGGACTGCACGAGGTGCCGGCCGTCGTCGTCGAGGCCAGCGACGAGGAGTCGCTCGAGCTCGCTATTATCGAAAACGTGCAGCGCAGCGATCTCAACCCGATCGAAGAGGCGATGGGCTACGAAAAACTCGCCAGCGAGTTCAAGCGCAGCCAGGAAGAAATTGCGACCATCGTCGGCAAGAGCCGCAGCCATGTGACCAATACCTTGCGGCTGCTGAAGCTCTCGGAGCCGGTGAAGGAATACATCCGCTCCGGCAAGCTGACCGCCGGCCACGCCCGCATGCTGCTCGGGCAGCCCAATGCGGAAGAGCTGGCCGAGGAGATCATCAATCGCGGTCTCAACGTGCGCCAGGTGGAGGAGCTGGCGCGCAAGAGCGGCCGCAAACAGGTGAGGGACGTCAAGCGCACGGGTCGTCTGGGCAAGGATGCCGACTCCGAGGCGCTGGAAAACCGCCTGACCAATGCGCTCGGTCTTCTGGTCACGATCGATCATCGCGCCAACGGCGGCGGCATGCTGCAGGTGCGTTATCGCACGCTGGAACAGCTCGACGACATCATCCGCCGGCTGGAACGCAAGGCATGAGCCCGGCATCGCGGGCCGCGCCGCCGGGCGCTTGACCCAGGACAAAAGCGCCGGCCGCCGGTTGCGGCACAATCGCCTCTCGACGCTTTCCCCCAACCGGCGCTATTGCTAGAGCTTTGGCGGTCTCCGGGTTTGGGGAAGCGCCGGTTCCGGCCACCGGCAGTCTTATTGAGGGAGTGCAATGTCTATCAAGAATATTCTCGTCGCCCTTGCTCCGCGCCCCGGTAGCGATCCAGGGAGAGACTATGCGATCTCGATGGCCAAATCGCTGAAGGCGCACGTTTCCGGCCGCCTCTATGCGCTCGAACCGGAAATCTCCGTCGGCGTCTTCGGCGGGCTGCCCGCGGACTTGCTGCAGACCTACCGCGCCAATGTCAAAAAGGACGCGGAAGCCGCCGGCAAACGGTTTGACGAAGCGGCGGCCAAGGCAAAAGTGCAGGCGACGCGCCACTTGACGATGGTGCCGTTGGCTGCGGCCTCGACCATCTTCGCGCGCGTGGCGCGCACCTATGATGTTTCGGTGCTCGCTCAATCCTCCGACGGCATCTATCACATGGGCGATGTCTTCATCGAAGCGGCGCTGTTCCATTCCGGGCGGCCGGTCATCATCGCTCCATTAAAGGGTCACTCCCAATTCGCGGCCGATCGCGTGACGATCGCCTGGGATGGAAGTCTGCACGCGGCCCGCGCCGTCGGCGCTTCGATGCCGATTCTCGCGCTGGCGAAAAAAATCGACATTCTCACCATGGGCGAAGACTCGAAGGAGCCGGAAGTGCATGCGGCCGATCTCGTGCGGCACCTCGAACGTCACGGATTTGATGTTTCACACAAGCGCCGCAACGGCGACGATATTCCGAAAACCATATTGAAAGAAACGGAAAAGACGTCGGCCTCGCTCTTGGTCATGGGCGCCTACGGTCACTCCCGGTTGCGGGAATTCGTGTTCGGCGGCGTCACGCGCTTCATGCTGGCGAATGCGACCGTGCCGGTGCTGATGATGCATTAGGAGCGGAAAGTCGTTTTGTTCCGCGCCGTGTGGTGGCTTCTATCCCTCTCCCCTTGTGGGAGAGGGGAAACAGTCATTCCCGCCGCCGCGCGGCGCTTGCGATGGAAAGCACGGCGCGCTCGGCAATGGCGTCGGCGAGGTTCGGCTGCCGGCGGACGTCGAGCGCAGCATCTGCAAGCTGCGCCATCGCGCGCACCAGGCGTTGCGCGGTCCACGCCCTGACCGCCGATTCCACCAGCGGCTTGCGGCGGAAATGAATCGGCGGCTGAACGGCCTCGACCGCCCGGCCGGCTGCCGTTCCTTCTTCCACCACGAGCCGCAGTTTGTGCAATTGCATGACCTGACGCAGGGCCGCCGAGACGATCGCGCCTGGCGCAGAGCCGGCCGCGCTTGCCTTGGCGAATTGCGCCTGCGCCTCCGCGGTGCGGCCGGCGAACATGGCGTCGGCAACGGCATCAAGCGTAAGCGCCGAGGCTTCCGCGACTACGGCGGCGACGTCTTCGATGGTCACTTGCGTTTTGCCGAGCGCATAAAGCGCCAGCTTGCGAATTTCATTGCGCGAGGCGAGCCGGTCGCCGCCGAGCAGCGTAACAAGCGCAGCACGCGCGTCGGCGGTAATCGACAAACCGGCCGCGCGCATTTCCTCGTCGATCAGACGCGCGATATCGCGCTCGCCATCGACGTAGCAGGCAATCGCGACTGCGGTCTTGGCGCGCTCGCACAAATTTCGTAGCGGCGAATTGCGCCGCAGATCGCCGGCCTCGATCACCACGCGGCATTCGGGAGGCGGCGCCTTCAGAAGCGCCTCGACTGCGGGCGCGATATTCTTGCCGCCGGCCTTCAGCCAGATCGCGCGCTTGCCGCCGAACATGGGTATCGTGTTCGCCTCGTCAACCAGGCGCGCCGGATCGCCGGCGAGGTCGTCGCCTTCGAGCCGCGCCAGCGAAAAAGGATCGTTGGGATCATCGACGCAGGCGCGAATAATCTTATCGACACGCTCGCGCACCAGGCCGGCATCGGGACCAAATACGAGCACGATAGGCCGCGCCGGATCGGGATAGGCGACGAATTTTTCGGCTTCGGCGGCTTTGAGGGCGGTCATGTGCGTTCTTTTTCCCCTCTCCCCTTGCGGGGGAAGGAAAGAGTTACGTCCCCGCGACGAAATAGGAAGCTAGCCGCAATTTGATTTGGTCGGAAATGACCTGTACGGCGCGCGTCTCGGCATCGCGAAGGCCGCGGATGCGGGCGAACCGCTGCACCTGGCCGGGAATGTCGTAGGAAACGCGGGCGAAGGTCGTGCCGGTGACAACGGTTTTTCCGGTGGCGAGTTCGATGAGGCTGTAGCTGGCGTCGAGGCCGTAATTTTCGAGATCCGGCCGCGCGGAAGTGAGATCGACGATCACTTTCCTCCGCTGCGAAGTCAGGCGAATATTGAGCTGGTGGGTCGGCGATGAAATGCCCGATCCGCCCGTGAAATCGAAAAGCAGCGCGTTACGCAATTCCACCGCGAGGCGCGCTTCGGAGGAGCCTTTCGGCGCGTCGATCTGAGCGACATCGACGCTGCCGAGCGTAGCGCTCAATCGGGCCCCGCCGGTAGGCGAACGCGTCCCATAGAGGGGCTGGAAGCAGCCGGCGACGAGACACGCGAGCGCGACGACGGCGGCAAATCGGCCGACGCGGCGAACGGCTGCCCGGTTCTCATGCCACCACATTGACGATCCTTTGCGGGACGATGATGACTTTTTTAGGCGGTTTGCCTTCCAGCGCCCGTTTTACCGCATCGTGGGCGAGGACGGCAGCCTCAATCTCGGCTTTTCCCGAATCCCGCGGGACCGTGATTTCCGCCCGTTTTTTGCCGTTAACCTGCACCGGCAGGGTGACGGTGTCCTCCACCAGCAATTCCGGCTCCAGTTGTGGCCAGCTTTCGGTGGCGACGAGGCTTTTGTGCCCGAGCGCGGCCCAGCACTCCTCGGCCAGGTGCGGCATCATGGGAGCGAAAAGCTGCACCAGGATGCCGGCGGCCTCGCGCAGCGCGAAGGCGAAATCCGCGGTGAGCGCGGCGGGCGAGGTCACATCGCCGATGGCGTCGCCGAGCGTGTTCGCCAGCTCGTAGATGTGGGCGACGCAGCGGTTGAAGCGCAGCTTGTCGATGTCCTCGCTGACTTTGGCCAGCGCGCCGTGGGCGGCCTTGCGGACCTTTAGCGCCGCCGGGCCGAACTCCGCGGGGCGAGTGACCGGCCCGGCGTCGATCTGCGCGATCTCGCCGATCAGCCGCCACAGCCGCTGCACAAAGCGCCAGGCGCCCTGCACGCCTTCCTCGGTCCAGATCACGTCGCGCTCGGGCGGCGAGTCCGACAGCATGAACCAGCGCGCGGTGTCGGCGCCGTATTCGCGGATGATGTCGTCGGGGTCCACCGTGTTGCGCTTACTCTTCGACATCTTCTCGATGGCGCCGATCTCCACCGTCTCGCCGGTTGAGCTGAGCTTGGCGCGGCGCTCATCGCCCGCGCTTTCGATGGTGACTTCCGCCGGCGTGGCGAAGGCGCCGTCCTTCCGGCGGTAGGTTTCGTGCACCACCATGCCTTGGGTGAACAGGCCGGCGAACGGCTCGTCGAGGCCGAGGTGGCCGGTGGCCTTCATGGCGCGGGTGAAGAAGCGGCTGTAGAGCAGATGCAAAATCGCGTGCTCGATGCCGCCGATGTATTGATCCACCGGCAGCCAATGGTCGGCGGCCTTGCGGTCGGTCGGCGCGGTGGCGATCCACGGATCGGTGAAGCGCGCGAAATACCACGACGAATCCACGAAGGTGTCCATGGTGTCGGTCTCGCGCCGCGCGGGCTTGCCGCATTGCGGGCAGGCGACGTTCTTCCAGGTGGCGTGGCGGTCGAGCGGATTGCCGGGGCGGTCGAAGGTGACGTCTTCGGGCAAGGTCACCGGCAAATCTTTTTCCGGCACCGGCACGACGCCGCAGGCTTCGCAATGGACGATCGGGATGGGGCAGCCCCAATAACGCTGGCGCGAGATGCCCCAGTCGCGCAGGCGGTAATTCACCTGGCGCTGGGCGAGGGGCCGGTTGCCGCGCGTCTGATTTTCCAGCCGGCGCGCGACTTTCTCCTTGGCTTGCTCGATGCTCATGCCGTCGAGGAAGCGCGAATTGATCATACGGCCGTCGCCGAGATAAGGCGTGTCGGTGATGACGAAATTTTTTGGATCGACGTCCGGCGGGCAGACCACCGGCGTGTTGCCGAGGCCGTATCTGTTGACGAAGTCGAGGTCGCGCTGGTCGTGCGCCGGGCAGCCGAAGATGGCGCCGGTGCCGTATTCCATCAGGATGAAGTTCGCGACATAGACGGGCAGCATCCATTCCGGATCGAACGGATGGATCGCCTTGATGCCGGTATCGAAGCCGAGCTTCTCCGCGGTGTCGATCTCCGCCTGCGCGGTGCCGATCTTCTTGGCCTCGGCGATGAACGCCGCCAGCGCCGGATTTTTCTTCGCCGCGGCCTGCGCCAGCGGATGATCGGGCGAGATCGCCATGAAGCGCGCGCCAAACAGCGTGTCCGGCCGCGTGGTGAAGATTTCCAATTCGCTTTCGCGGTTCGGCGTGGTGGCCGGATCGAGCATGAAGCGGATCAGCAGGCCTTCCGAGCGGCCGATCCAATTGCGCTGCATCAGCCGGACTTTTTCCGGCCAGCGGTCGAGCGTGTCGAGCGCGCCGAGCAAATCCTCGGCGTAGTCGCTGATCTTGAAGAACCACTGCGTCAGCTCGCGCTGCTCGACCACCGCACCCGAGCGCCAGCCGCGGCCGTCGATCACTTGTTCGTTCGCCAGCACGGTCCGGTCGACCGGGTCCCAGTTCACCTTCGATTGCTTGCGCTCGACCAGCCCGGCCTGGAGGAAGTCGAGGAACATCTTCTGCTGATGGCGGTAATAGGCCGGATCGCAGGTGGCGAGCTCGCGCGCCCAATCGAGCGACAGCCCCATGGACTGGAGCTGCTTCTTCATCGCCGCGATGTTGTCGTAGGTCCAGGATTTCGGATGGACTTTGCGTTCGATCGCGGCGTTCTCCGCCGGCATGCCGAAGGCGTCCCAGCCCATGGGATGCAGCACGGCAAAGCCCATGGCGCGCTTGGCGCGCGCCACCACGTCGCCCATGGTGTAGTTGCGCACATGGCCCATGTGGATGCGCCCGGACGGGTAGGGGAACATCTCGAGCACGTAGTATTTCGGGCGCGGGTCGGCGTTCTGCGTGGCGAAGATGCCGCGCTCGTCCCAGATGCGCTGCCAGCGCGGCTCGGCCTCGCGGGCGTTGTAGCGGTCGTTGGGCATTGAATCGGTCTTTTTGGCAGGAAATTGAGTGTCGACCAGGGATCATGGAGGCGCAAGGACGTCAACGGCGCGCGCAAGCCCTATAGTTCTCAAAGTTCTTCAATTACCATTGTTCCTAATTGTTCCAAAAGAGGCTTGACCTACCCCGCGAACTTGGGCTAGTAGGTCTGCGGGAACAAGGAGGAACAATCTCATGAGTGCACAGCGGTATACTGCATCGAAGAGCCCGGTCAAGGAAGGCAACGGTTGGGTTATCAGCTTCCGGCACCCGCTGCGGAAAGATCCCCGCGGCAAGCAGGGCCGTAAGGTTAGGCGCGGACTTGGCACACCGGACGAGAGCAGAGCCCAAGCCCTGGTCGACGAGATGAATCTGTTGCTTGGCGACACGGGTTGGCACAGCATCGCGAAACGTGCGGAGGCGGAGCGCCGCTTTGACCTTGTTATCGTGCGGGCATTCTACGATGACATCGAGTCAGGACCGTCCAATTCCTTGGACATTAGGAACACGACGCTTCCGCTGCCGACGGCTCAGGATGGCTATGCTCAGGTAATGCTGGTCGGGACGACTGGAGCCGGCAAGACCTCTCTCCTGCGACATTTAATAGGCTCCCATCCGGAAAACGATCGCTTTCCATCCACGTCAGCCTCTCGCACGACGATTTCAGACATCGAGGTCGTAACCTCAGAAGATGCGACCTACCGAGCAGTTGTCACCTTCTTTAATGAGTGGACCGCTCATACGAATGTTCATGAGAGCGTTGCCGATGCGTGTGCGGCTCTCTGGGATGATCTTCCTGACGACAAGCTTGCCGAAAGGCTTCTCACTCACCGGGACCTGCGTTTTCGTCTCGGCTACGTCATTGGATCATGGAAACAAACCGCAGCATCTGCCAGCCAAGCCGATGAAGATTGGGACTATGGCGACAGCGGTTCCGAGGTTGCTATCGACGATTCAGACGGCGCACTCCCGACGGCAGCCGATCTTGAACGCATGCACGAAACCCTCGGCTCATTTCTAAAACGCGTGCGGGCGCTTGCAGCCGAAGGCAAGCACCGGCTTCAGGCTGACCTGAACATTGACCTGGATGCGCTTAACGGTCCCGACAAGGAGGCAGCACAGGATATCTTCGAGGAGGTCGTCCAGTCGCTCTCTGATTTTGACGATCTCGTCAATGACATCATGGACGAAATCAAGGTCCGCTTTGAGGTGTTGGACAGCGAGGCACTTCGCCTCCATCCAAACGGATGGCCGCAGGCGTGGGAATATCAAACAGCAGACCGCGCTGAATTCGTCCGCGCTGTGCGCCGGTTTTCGTCAAACTATGCACCCGCGTTCGGTACGCTGCTCACTCCCCTAGTCGACGGAATTAGAATTCAGGGAAGGTTTTTTCCTGCATTTGCCGGACGTCATCCCCGGCTGGTGCTCCTTGATGGCGAGGGACTGGGGCATGTCGGCGATCCGGCAGCCGGTGTGGCTTCGCGGATCGCGAAGCGCTTTGCCGGTGCAGACGTGATTCTTCTCGTGGATTCAGCGAAGGCACCAATGTTAGAGGCACCCGCTTCCGTTCTCCGAGCAGTCGCTGCGAGTGGCTATCAAAAAAAGCTTGCAATCGCTTTCACGCATTTCGACTTGGTGCGCGGGCAGGCCAATTTGCCAACCTTCGACGCGCAGCGGGCGCATGTAATGTCCTCGATCCATCAAAAACTGGCCAGTTTGAAAGACATTGTTGGACACCCTGCGGTCCGCGCCATCGAGCGGGAGTTAGACGAACGGTGCTTCATGCTGGGCTTTCTCGACCGGCAGCTGACCGAAAAGGATCGCGGCCCCGTCAAGGAGATGATCCGCCTTATTGATTTCTGTGAAGCCGCCATCGAGCCCGTGGAGTCGCCGGAACTGTCGCCCGTGTACGACACTGCCGGGCTTGTGCTCGCAATTCAGGCGGCCACGAACGATTTCCATACGCGCTGGGATGCAATTCTGGGATTCAGGCGGTCGGGCAACATCCGAACAGCGCATTGGGGGGAGATCAAGGCGCTCAACCGTCGCGTTGTTCTAGATATCGACGGGGGCGAGTACAGAGATTTGAAACCGGTCGCTGACTTCGTTGCGCGATTATCAGAATCGATCACGAAATTCCTGGACAGACCGATCCGGTGGAAGCCGCGCATCCCCGCCGACTCGGAGGTAGACGAAGCTCTTTCGCGCGTTCAGCGCGAGGTCTTCGCGCGTCTGCATGAATTCGTCGAAGCGAGGCTACTTCGTGTTCCCCGCCAGCAGTGGATGGAGGCGTTTGATTACAAAGGACGCGGTTCGACCTACGACCGCGCTAAAGTCATTCAAACCATTTATGAGGCTTCGGCACCTATTCCCGGCCCCGCGCTGGGCACTCACGCCGAAAAGTTCCTGCGCGAGGTACGATTGCTTGTACATGAAGCCATCCGCGAAGGGGGCGGTGATCTGGTCAGCGACGTTCTCGGCTAGCTAGACAAGGGCCCAGACGGAAGACGCGTCGCGCACAGCCTTCCAGTTATGATTAACATAGGGACGGGCACCGGCTCGACTCCGGCGCCGCCGCACCGCCGCCTCACCCCTTCGTCCTCGTCTCCGGCACATAGAAGATCAGCAGAAACGCCACCACACTTGCCGCCGCCGCCACAAACACGAACGACGAGCCGTAGCCCAACATCTCCGCGATCACCGCGAAGAGAATGGGGCTCAACGTCGATCCGCCCTGGCCGGTCAGACGCCATAGGCCGAGGAACATGCCGCGCGCTTCCGGCGGGGCTACGTCGGCGCCGACCGTCTGGATGGAGCTGCCGGTCAGCGCCTGCACCGCGACGGCCGCGAAGAACAGCGCCACGTACCAGGCATAAGACAGCGGTATGAAAGCGCACACGGCCAGCGCCGCCATGGTGATCGCCACGCCGCCGAAGCCGGGGATCATCGTGCGCTTGCGGCCGAAGTGGTCCATCATCCAGCCGGCGGCAAAGGCGATCGGCAGATTGATGGCGGCCGCTCCGGTCGCGAGGACGGCGATCTGCGCCGGACCAAGCTGATAGGCGAAGGCGGCATAAAGGTCGAGCATGCCGGAATAGATCGGCCCGCGCGCCAATCCTGCGAACAGCGCCACGCCGAAATAGGGCAGCCGCGGGATGACGATCTCGCGCAGCGACAGCCGGCGCGGCGCGGGCGCCGCTTCCTTTGTCTTGCGCGCGCGGCGCGGCGTGTCCTCGGCGTACAACAGGGTGGGAACGAGCGCGATCAGCGCGAGCGCGGCATAAACGAGGAAGGTCGCGCGTATGTCCCAGGCGGTGGCAATGAAGCCGCCGAGCATCGGGCCCGCGAGCTTGCCGACCGCGTCCATGCCGAACATCCAGCTGATCTGCCGCCCGCGCTCGCCCGCGGCGGCGCCGTGCGAAATGGCGGCGAGCCGCGCCATCAGCCACATCTGCGCGGCGCAGCCGGCGAGAAAACGAAGGACCAGGAGCTGGGTGAATGACTCCGCGAAGACGATCAGCAGGGAGGTGGCCGCGGTGAGCAGCGGCCCGGCGATGGCCACCGGCCGGCGTCCGAAGCGGTCGATCAGCCATCCCGCCGGCAGCGTGGCGGCGACGTTGCCGATCAGGAAAGCCGTCACCACGCCTGAGGCGACGCCGAAGCTCACATCGAAGGATTGCGCCAGCGCCGGAATGGCTGGCAGTACGATGCCGGTACCCAAGGCCAGCAGGAACGCCGGAGAATACGTCGAGAGAAACGCATCCCACGAGACCGCCTTGGCGACCCCGCGCGGCGGCGTTGCCATTTCCGGATTTTCAGGCGGGTCGCTTGTCGCCGTCATCCTCGGCCAAATGTTCCTCGGGGCCGCGCCGCGCGGGCCTTCGAGCAGGTGACGGCCATGAATTGTCGCTGTTTTCAGGCGGTTATTGCGCCGCGACTAGGAACACGAAAGGCGCGGGCGGGTCAACGGCCGGCGCGCTCACGTTGACAGTCCCCGGACCCCTGAGTGAATGTCCGGCCTCATTCATCCGGTCCCATCACCCATGTATGAAAGCTGGCGGCGGTTGCGGCGGCGTTACGTGCGGCCCTTTCTCGGGCGCTTGCAAAGCTGGCGCAGCGGGACTTATGGCGGCGTCCGCGTCCACTACAAGCGGCATCTCGACGGCGGCGGCTCGGGCTTCGGCCAGGATTTCATCCCCTTCCTGCGCGGGCGCGGGGTCCCGAAGCAGGCGCGCGCCTTCGAATGGTGCGCGGGCCCGGGCTTCATCGGCTTCTCCCTGCTCGGCCACGGGCTGTGCGAAACGCTGTGCCTGGCCGACATCAACCCGCAAGCGGTCGCGGCCTGCCACCGCACGATCGCCGACAACGGGCTGGCGGCGCGGGTCTCGGTCTATCGCTCCGACAACCTGCGCGACATTCCGCCGTCCGAGCGCTGGGATCTCGTGGTCAGCAATCCGCCGCACTTCGCCAATGAGTATGTCGGCGAGCTGCGCACACACGATCCGGACTGGCGCATTCACCGCGGTTTTTTTGCCAAGATCGCGAATTTTTTGAAACCAAACGGCGTCGTCGTCTTGCAGGAGAACAACGCCGGCTCCACCGCCGAGACGTTCCGCGCGATGATCGAGGCGGCGGGTCTGTCGATTGTGTTCGTGCACGGCTGCGCGCCGGAGCGCACGCCCGACCACCGCTTCTATTACATCGGGATCATGCGACGGGAGGATACGCCGCCGGCCTGGGCGGCGGCCTGACGGCGGGTCACCCCGCCTCCGCCAGCTTCATGGGCGCGTGCGCCACCACCGTGTTGCGGCCGCGCCGCTTGGCGGCGTAGAGGCCCGCGTCGGCGGCCTCGACCAATCTTTCCGCGCTGTCGTTCTCGTCGGGAATGAACGACGCCGCACCCACGCTGATGGTGACATAGCCCCAAGGCGATGCCGCGTTGGCGAAGCTCAGGCTCTCCACCTCGCGCCGCAGCCGCTCCGCGATCTCGCAGGCCTTTTCCAGATTGGCGCCCGGCAGCAGCAAGGCAAATTCCTCGCCGCCGTAGCGGGCGGGAAAATTCGCCTCGCCCTTGGAAATCTTCGTCAGCACCTCGCCCACGCCGCGCAGGCAATGATCGCCTTCGAGATGGCCGTAGCGATCGTTGAACAGCTTGAAGTGATCGACATCGATCATCAAAAGTCCGATCGGACGCTTCAGCTCCACCGCGAGTTGCCATTCGGCTTCCAGCCGCGCATCGAGGCCGCGGCGATTGGCGAGACCGGAAAGCCCGTCGCTGGTCGCCAATTCGGTCAGATGCCGGTTGGCATTGCGCAGCTCGCGCTCGCGCTCGGCGAGCTTGTTCGCCATGTCGTCGAGCGCCTCCGCCAGCGACTGGAATTCCGCCATCCATGATTTAAGCTGCAAGGGGGCGTCGAATTCGCCGCGGCCGAAGCGGTCCGCCCGGCGCGCCAGCGCGCGGATCGGCGCCACGATCAGCTTCTCGCCGGCGAGCCAGGCGCACAACAGCGTGAGGAATCCGAAAAACGCAAGCTGCGCAAAAGCGATGTAAATCATGCGATCGATGCGGCTGAGAATCTCCGCTTCGCCGAGCCCGACTGAAATATAGGCGCCGGCCCAGGGCAGCGGGACAAAGGCGAAGATGCGGCGCACGCCATCGAAGCCTTCCGTGGTGACGATGCCTTCGCGGCGCGTGAGCATGGCCGAAACCAGCGGATGATTCGACAGGCGTTGCCCCGTGGCGATGCCTGGAGCCGGATAGCGCGCGAGCACCACGCCGTTGCTGTCGATCAGGTTGACCACGGTTCCCTGGCGCCGTCCGATCTGGGCGGCAAGGCCGGCCATCCATTCCAGATTGACGGTGGCGAGAGCGACAACGCGCTCGCCGTTTTTCATCGTCATCGGATGGGCGGCGATAACGATCGGCTGGCCGGTGGCGCGGCCGATGAGATAGTCGCTGATGACGAATTTGCCGGAAAAAACAGCATCGCGGAAATAAGGACGGTCGGAAATGTCCAGACCGATCGCCTTGGTTTCGGTGGAACACAAGATCTTTCCGTTCGCAAGCACCACCGAAAGGCTGTGGATCCAGGGAAAGTCGTTTACAAAACTCACATCGAGCGTTGCGCAGGCATCCGCGGCGCCGGCGATCGCCGCCGCCGATACATAGGAGCGCGCCGTCGATTGCAGCAGCGCGCGCAGCGTAATCACCATTTCGTTCTGGGCTTCAGCGCCGCGCCGCGCCAGATCCATGACTTCGTTGGACGCGATTTCGATGCGCTCGTTGCGGCCCGCTTCAAGTCCGCGCACGCGGTCGAACATCAGCGGCGCAATGGCCAGCAAGGCCAGCAGCATCAAACGCGCGCGGATGCCGAGGATCGGCTTCTTGCGCGGCTTTGATTCGTGGGCGTCCGGCGTGGCTGACATGGTATCCCCCAACCCGCGGAGGATGCTAACGGAGACGGGTGAAAACGCCTTTGGCGCGACCGCTAAACTTTTACCCATCCGGGGAAAAACGTATCGGATCCAGTAATGCCAGAACTGATTGATTCTGTTGCAAGATTGGCCACAGTCCGGGCCGAAATCGAGCAGGCCCGCAAGCTTGCCGGCGCTGCTTGGCCGGTGACCTTGATTGCGGTTACCAAAACCTTCGCATCCGATGCCGTCGAGCCGCTGATCGCGGCCGGGCAGCGGGTTTTTGGCGAAAACCGGGTGCAGGAAGCCAAGGCCAAGTGGCCGGCGTTGAAGGCCAAGCACCCCAAGATCGAGCTGCACTTGATCGGTCCGCTGCAATCCAACAAGACCAAGGAAGCGGTCGAGCTGTTCGACGCGATCCACACGGTGGACCGGCCGAGCGTGTGCGAGGCGCTGGCCAAGGAAATCGCCAAGCAAGGCCGAAAGCCGCTCTTGTTCGTTCAGGTCAATACCGGCGCGGAGCCGCAGAAAGCCGGCGTGCCGCCGGAAGAGACGGACGCTTTTTTGCGGCGCTGCCGCGACGGCTATGGCCTGGAAATTTCCGGCCTCATGTGCATTCCGCCGATTGACGAGGCCCCGGCGCCGCATTTCGCGCTGCTGGCCAAGATCGCCAAACGCAATGGGCTGAAACTTCTGTCGATGGGCATGAGCGCCGATTTTGCGCTGGCCGTGCAATTCGGCGCCACCCATGTGCGGGTCGGCAGCGCTATTTTCGGCGAGCGGCAATCTTGAGATGTCATCCCGGACGGCCCGAAGGGCCTGGCCGGGACCCGCGGAAGCCTGGAACTGGGTCCCGGCTCTGGTGCGGAGCCTGTCATCGGGCCGCGCTTCGCGCGGACCCGTTGGCACTCTGCCGGGATGACAATGGGCGGGGTTACCGGATCACGATCCGCGTATTCGGGCCGACCCGTTCCAGGAGGCGCCGCAAGCGCCCCATTTCAAGCGCGACGCAGCCGGCCGTGGGCTTAAAGCCCGGCCGGGCCACATGGATGAAAACGGCGCTGCCGCGGCCCGCCACGCGCGGTCGCGTATTGTGGTCGATCTCGACAATGAAATCGTAGAGGCGGTCGGCCCGCCAGAGCCGGTCGCCGGGCGTCCCTTTCGGCAGGACGATCGGCCGATTGTATCTGCGGTCCGCGGGGTTCTCGCACCAGCCGTCATTCGGTGCGATCGGACGCGCGGGCAAAAACGTTCGCGGGCGGGGCGCGCGGTCCGCCCGCCACCACAGGCGCCGAAGTTTGAACCGGCCGCGCGGAGTCCCGCCGTCGCCTTCGCGCTTGTTCGCGCGAATGCCGGCGCGGCCCAGGGCGACGGGCACCGGACTTGCTCCCGCAATGAGCCAGCCGCGCTCAGGAGCCCCGGGGCGCGGGCGCACATAAATGACGCGATAGGAAGTTCGCCGCATGACTTGTGCCCATTGTTTCGGCAACGGTATTGTCAGCTGGATAGATACCGGCCGCCGTTTTGCCCTTTCCCTGCCAAATGTCTCTACTTTGGTCGGCCGCGCAACACCCGCGTCACATCGTATATTGCCGAAATCTGCACCCCTGTATCTCACGGCAAATCCGCCGCCGCGCTATTGATATCGGGGGGCCCAGGCCAGGACCGCGATCGATGGCGAATGCCCGCAAGATTCTGATTGTTGACGATGACCCCGATCTGCTCGAAATGCTGGTCGATCAATTGGCCTTGCACGACGAATTCGAGCCGATTCCGGCAAAGAACGGAACGCAAGCCTTGGAAGCCGCAAGGTCCGGGCAGATCGAACTGGTCATCATGGACATCGGGTTGCCGGATATCGACGGCCGCGAGGTTGTGCGCATGTTGCGCAAGGATGGATTCAGGGCGCCGATCGTCATGCTGACCGGACACGATACCGACTCCGACACCATCCTTGGTTTGGAATCCGGCGCCAACGACTATGTCACCAAGCCGTTTCGTTTTGCCGTGTTGCTGGCGCGCATCCGCGCGCAACTGCGCCAGCACGACGCCGGCGGGGACGCGGTTCTTGCCATCGGACCTTACAGCTTCCGCCCCGGCTCCAAGGTGCTGCTCGATTCCAAAGGGCAGAAGATACGCCTGACGGAAAAGGAAACGGCAATCCTGCGCTTCCTCTATAGCGCCGGCCGGGAACCGGTGTCGCGCGAGACGCTGTTGCAGGAAGTATGGGGCTATAATTCCGGCGTCACCACCCATACGCTGGAGACGCACATCTACCGGCTGCGCCAGAAGGTCGAGCAAGATGCCGCCAATCCGGCCATCCTGATGACCGAAAGCGGCGGCTACAAGCTGGTGCCGTGACGGCGCACGATCCGGAAAAGCATGTCCCAGACAACGATCGGGGACGGCAACCGGTTTCCCGCCTTCGCGAAGCGGGCTTCGGCGGGCGAAGGAAGGTCGGATAAGATCATGCGCAACGCAACAACCAAGCGCCCATGACCATAGAAGACGACATCGCCTTCTTCGAAACGGTGCCGACCCTGAATTTGCTCAGCCGCGGTGCGCTGCGGATTCTCGCCATCGGCGCGGAAAGCCGCTTCGTGCACGGCGGCGAAGTTCTGTTCCATGCCGGCGACGAGGCGGACTCCGGCTATGTGATTCAGGAAGGATCGTTCGGGCTGCGGCCGGAGCGCGCCGAGGGCGAGGCCGAAGAGGCGATTGCCGGGCGCGGTACGCTCCTGGGCGAACTTGCCATGATCGTGCCGACCACGCGGCCGGCCACGGCGACGGCGCTGGAGCCTTCGACGGTGATCCGCATTTCGCGCGGCCTGTTTCTCAAGATGCTCGAAGGCTATCCGCAGGCCGCGCGTCGCTTGCGCGACGCCTTGGCGGCACGGACGGATCAATGGACGCGGGAGCTGGAAACTCTGCGGGCGAAGTGGACGGCGCGGGACCGCGAGTAACTTCCCTCTCCCCGTTTACGGGGAGAGGTAAAAGGGATCAGAGATCGACCGTCAGCGTCACCGGCACGTGGTCGGACGGCTGCGCCCAGCCGCGCGATTCCTTGGCAATTTTGATGCCGCGCAGACGCTCGGCGAGCGCCGGCGCGACCCAGACATGGTCGAGACGGCGTCCTTTGTCGGCCGTCTTCCAGTCCGGCGCGCGATAGCTCCACCAGGTATAGAGCTTGGCCGGTTCCGGCACGAAATGGCGCATGGCGTCGAACCAGCCGCCGGCCTTCTGGAACGCAACGAGTTTCTCGCATTCCACCGGCGTGTGGGAGACCACGCGCAACATTTGCTTGTGGTTCCACACATCATGCTCAAGCGGCGCCACGTTGAGGTCGCCGACAAGAACCGCCCGGCTCTTGCCGTTGCAGCGCAAGTTTGCGCGCTTGCGCAATTCGTCGAGGAAGGAAAGTTTGTGGGCGAATTTTGGATTGAGTTCGCGGTCGGGGATGTCGCCGCCCGCCGGCACGTAGAAATTATGCAGCGTCAGCGGGTCGCGCAGTCCGGCGCGCTCGCCCAGCATCACGGAGACATGACGGCAGTCGGTCTTGCCGCAGAAGTTTTCGATCTCGAAGGAGTCGAGCGGCAGACGCGAGAGAACGACGACGCCGTGATAGCCCTTCTGTCCGTTGAGCGCGACATGTTCGTAGCCGAGCCGCTTGAAGCGCTTGAGCGGAAATTTGTCGTCCGGGCATTTGGTTTCCTGTAGGCACAGAATGTCCGGCCGCGCCACCTTGATGAAGCGGGCCACGAGGTCGATGCGATAGCGTACCGAGTTGACGTTCCAGGTGGTGAGCTTGATTTGCATGAAGCGGAACACATTAAACGGCCGCCGCGACATCGCCGCAGGCGGACCTGCCTGAGCCGGCTGGCTAATTGTTGCGGGCGGTATTGATGGTGAAAATAGCCGGATCGGGCTTGCTGGTGAAGTCCAGATTATAGACCGCAACAGTCGTGTCGTAACCCTGGGCGTCGGTCACCGTCCATTGCTTGAGCTGCAAATCCTTGGCGTCGAACATCATCATCAGGCGATTGGTGCCGAGCAGCGGCTGCCGCTCTTCGATGACGACGGTGGTGAAAATGTCGTCCGAATAGACGCCGACGACAGTGGTCTCACGCAGCAGATCGATGTGCTCGTCGAGCAGGAAACGCAACGGCGTCTGCGACAGCGGGAACAGGTCCTGGGTATCGAGGTCGCGGTTGCGCACGGACACCTGCCGCCCGTCGGCGATGATGTTGATGGGACTCGGCGGGCTATATTCGAAACGCACCCGGCCGGGCTTCTGAATGAAGAACTGGCCCTCGGATTTCCTGCCGTCGGGACCGACCTGGACGAAATCTCCGAGCAAAGTTTCGATGCTGGAGAGATAGAGGCTGACCCGGTTGACCAGCGCTCTTTGATTGCCGTCGAGCGCGAGCGTGGCGCCGGCAGGCGCGGCGGCGGCGGCCGCCGCCGGCTGGCCCGCGGGGACATCGGCCGGCGTCGGCACGTCGGCAGATTGAAGGGGAACGTTATTTGCGGGCAGGCCGGTCTTCCGCAGCGGCGAGGGTTTTGGCAGCGGCACGTGCTGCGGGAGCGACGAAGCCTGCGGCGGCCGCAACGGCGGCACGGCCTGCGCCGCCGGCGGCGGCGCCAAGAGCGATTGCGGCGCCAGCACCGACGGCGACGCCGGCCAAAATTGCGCCTGCGCGGACGCCCAAGGCGACAGCCACATCAATGTGCCGAGAAAAACCGCCGGGCCGGGCCGGACCATATTCAGCTCCAAATTCCGCCTCGTCCTATTCTGCTACCGGCCGCCTGTGGCGATTTCACGGCTCGCTCGTCCTTTTGTCGGATGGCTGGAGGATGCTCGATAGTTAGGGATTCTTAATAGGGCTCGTCCACCAGGATCTCGCGTTTTCCCGCGTGGTTGGCTTGTCCGATGATTCCTTCCGCCTCCATCCGCTCCATGATTGAGGCGGCGCGATTATAGCCGATCTGCAGGCGGCGCTGGATGTAGCTGGTGGAGGCCTTGCGGTCGCGCGCCACGATCTGCACCGCCTGCTGATAAAGATCGCCGGGCTCGCCTGCGCCCATGCCGCTGGAATCGAACACCGCGCCGTCCTCGCCCAGCTCGTCCTCGGCGGTGACGGCCTCCAGATAGTGCGGCACGCCCTGCGATTTCAGATGGCGGACGACTTTCTCCACTTCCTCGTCGGAGACGAAAGGCCCGTGCACGCGGCTGATGCGTCCGCCGCCGGCCATGTAGAGCATGTCGCCCTGGCCGAGCAATTGCTCCGCGCCCTGCTCGCCCAAAATGGTGCGGCTGTCGATCTTCGAGGTGACCTGGAAAGAAATACGGGTGGGGAAATTCGCCTTGATAGTGCCGGTGATAACGTCAACGGAAGGGCGCTGCGTCGCCAGGATGACGTGGATGCCGGCCGCGCGCGCCATCTGCGCCAGGCGCTGGATCGCGCCTTCGATGTCCTTGCCGGCG
Source organism: Xanthobacteraceae bacterium (assembly GCA_040877285.1). GTDB lineage: Bacteria > Pseudomonadota > Alphaproteobacteria > Rhizobiales > Xanthobacteraceae > CANKHA01. The sequence goes on along the minus strand of JBBDNZ010000063.1, from coordinate 250 downwards.
ACCATCATCAGGTCGGCCATCTCGTCCACGATGACGACGAGATAGGGCAAAGGTTCCAGATCCAATTCCTCCTTCTCGTAGATCGCTTCTCCGCTTTCCTTGTCGTAGCCGGTGTGCACGGTGCGCGTGAGCCTCTCGCCTTTGGTTTTGGCTTCGCCGAGCCGGGCGTTGTAGCCGTCGATGTTGCGTACGCCGAGCTTCGACATTTTCTTGTAGCGCTCCTCCATCTCGCGCACCGCCCACTTGAGCG
>JBBDNZ010000062.1:0-5927 GCA_040877285.1 Xanthobacteraceae bacterium | reverse complement strand
CCTTGGCCACCGCGCCGCTCTGGCCGACCGGAATGCAGACGATGACCAGGTCGGCGTCTTTCACCGCCGCGGCGTTCGTCTCGACGACCCGATCGGCGATCTTAAGCTCCGCCACGCGCTTGCGCGTCTGCGCGGTGCGCGCGGTGGCGGCGATCGAGCCCACGACTTGCTGCTCGCGCGCCGCGCGCGCGATGGACGAGCCGATCAGGCCCATGCCGATCAGGGCGAGCCGGTTGAAGAGGGGCTTCTTTCCGGTCACGCCGTCTTCCCCATAAATTCCGCCAGCGCCTTCACCGCCAGCCGGTTGGCCTCCTCGGTGCCGACGGTGAGCCGCAGCGCGTCGGGCAAATGGTAGCTTTCCAGCCGCCGCAGGATCAGCCCGCGCGACAGCAGGAATTTGTCGGCGTCTTGAGCCGTTCGCCCTTTGCTTTTCGGGAAATGGATGAGGACGAAATTGGCCACGCTCGGCGTCACGTTAAGGCCGAGCTTGCCGATTTCCTCGGTCAGCCAGGAGAGCCAGCGCGCATTGTGGGCGCGCGCGGCTTCCACGTGCGCCGCGTCCTCGATCGCTGCGATGCCCGCCGTCATCGCCGGGGTGTTGACGTTGAACGGCCCGCGGACGCGATTCACCGCATCGACCACGTGCGCGGGGCCGTACATCCAGCCTAAGCGCAGCGCCGCGAGCCCGTAAATTTTGGAGAAGGTCCGCGTCATCACTGTGTTGTCGGTGGTGGCGACCAGCTCGATGCCCGCCTCATAATCGTTGCGCCGCACGTATTCGGCATAGGCCGCGTCGAGCACGAGCAGCACAAGCGGCGGCAGGCCGGCGCGCAGCCGCTTGATCTCGTCGAAGGGCACGTAGGTGCCGGTCGGGTTGTTCGGATTGGCCAGGAACACAATCTTGGTGCGCGGCGTGACCTTGGCGAGAATGGCCTCGACGTCGGCGGTAAAATTCTTCTCCGGCGCGACCACCGGCTTGGCGCCGGCGCCCAGCGTCGCGATCGGATAGACCAGAAAGCCGTGCGTGGTGTGGATCGCCTCGTCGCCGTCCGCCAGATAAGCGCGCGCGAGCAAAGTCAGCAGATCGTCGGAACCGGCGCCGCACACGATACGATCGGGATCGAGGCCATAGGCGCGGCCGATCGCGTCCCGCAATGCGGTGGCGGCGCCGTCGGGATATTCCTGGAGGTTTGTCGCCACGCGGCGATAGGCCTCGATCGCGCGCGGGCTCGGGCCCAGCGGCGTCTCATTCGAGGAGAGCTTGAACACCTTGGCCGCGCCGGGCGCGGTGCTCGTGCCGGGCACATAGACCTTGATGTCGAGCACGCCGGGGCGCGGTTGCGGGCGCTGTAAGGCAGCCATGAGCAAAACTCGTTTCGTCTCAATACGGGAAGGCCCACAAAGGGCGATGCACCGAAGGCGATGATCAGCGCCTAGCCGGCTCCGGCCGGCCGCCGCTGGCGGGGAGGGTATAGCGGGTCGCGTGGCTCCCGACGAGGGCCGAGGAGCGCACCGAGGCGCCAGCCTTAACGAGGGCGTCGGCGACCTTGGCGATGCTCGAACCCTGCGGCACCGAGACCAGCAGCGCGGCCCCGTCGAAGGCGCTGTCCGGCACGGCGATCACCTCGACCAGCTGCCTCACCGCCCGCGCCGCCTGCGCCCCCCAGCCGGAGATGCGCATGCTCCACACTTCCACATCGGGGACCATGGTCTCGGCGGCCACCCGCGAAATCACGAAGACCGGCAATGCCGCCGGATGATCCTCGCGATCGACGAAAGGCAAGCGGGCAATGATCTTTGGCGCGCTGTCGAATTCCAGCGCCGTCCACCAGGCCGCCTCGCCGCCCTCGGCGCACACCAGGCCGAGATCGCCGCGCGATTCCGACACAGCGGCGACCACGCCGGCGGCGCTCATATGCGGCACGAAAGGCACGGTGAAGCCGAAGTGGAAGCGGGCGGAATCGCGCATGGCGGCGCCGTTTCCGGTCATGTCGGCGTGGAGCGAGAAAGGCGCCTGCACATAAGTGAAGGTGGCGATGATCACCCGCCAGATGCTCTCGGCGGTGTCGAGCGGCAGGATGCCGCGATGCCGGTCCACCAGGCGGCGCATCATCTCCGCCTCGCGCGCCGGGCGGAAGGCGGAGCCGGTTTCCTGCGTCTGCTTCACCGCGATCAGGCGGCTGATGATCTCGCCGCGCTGCATCAGCAGCTTGTGCATGGCATCGTCGATCTCGTCGATTTCCGCGCGAAGGGCGGCGAGCGAGGGATCGGCGGGGGTCTTCTCCGGCATGGCACGGCTCAATGAGTTGCTGCGGCAGAGCGGGCATTGTTAGGTATCCCGGCCGATGAAATCAAAGAAAACGTTGACAGCCTCTCGGGCCGATCCCTAGCTAACCCCGCCCCGCGGCCTATGTTTCCGCGGGATAGCCGCTTCGGCCGATTTCGGCCGATGTGCCGGGGAATGAGATGGTCGAGACGCAATTAAACAGCCCGCGCGTGGCGCCGGTCCGCGACGCGGACAATCCGCGCGAGTCGCTGCTTGTGCGCTTTGGGCCCGACAAGCCGCTGAAGCTGGACGCGGGCGTCGAGCTGTCGCCATTCCAGATCGCGTATAAGACCTACGGCACGCTCAACGCCGAGCGCTCCAATGCGGTGATGGTCTGCCATGCGCTGACCGGCGATCAGCATGTCGCCAGCACGCATCCGGTCACCGGCAAGCCGGGCTGGTGGGAGACCATGGTGGGCCCCGGCCTGCCGATCGACACGGACCGCTATTTCGTCATCTGTCCCAATGTCATGGGCGCCTGCATGGGCAGCAGCGGGCCGTCCTCGACCAACCCCAAGACCGGCATGCCCTGGGGATTGGATTTTCCCGTCATCACCATCCGCGACATGGTGCGCGCACAGGCCATGCTGCTCGACGCACTGGGCATCGAGTCGCTGTTCGCCGTGGCTGGCGGCTCCATGGGCGGGATGCAGGTTCTGCAATGGGCGGCGAGCTATCCGCAGCGCGTCTTCGCCGCGCTGCCGATCGCCTGCGCCACGCGTCATTCCGCCCAGAACATCGCGTTCCACGAGGTCGGCCGTCAGGCGGTGATGGCGGATCCGGATTGGCGGCACGGACGCTATCTGCTGGAAGGCACCAATCCGCGCCGCGGCCTGGCGGTGGCGCGCATGGGCGCGCACATTACCTATCTCTCGGACGCGGCGTTGCACCGCAAATTCGGCCGGCGGTTTCAGGACCGCTCCAACCCGACCTTTTCATTCGACGCCGATTTCGAGGTGGAATCCTATCTGCGCCATCAGGGCAGTTCCTTCGTCGAGCGCTTTGATGCCAACAGCTATCTTTATCTGACGCGGGCGATGGACTATTTCGACCTTACCGCCGATTACGGCGGCGTGCTCGCCCACGCCTTCAAGGGCGCGCAGACGCGATTCTGCGTGATCTCCTTCACCAGCGATTGGCTCTTCCCGACCTCGGAATCGCGCGCCATCGTGCATGCGCTCAACGCCGGCGGCGCGCGCGTATCCTTTGCCGAGATCACGACCGACAAAGGTCATGACGCTTTCCTGCTGGACGAGCCGGAATTATTTGCCATCGTGCGCGGCTTTCTCGATTCCGCCGGCAAGGCGCGCGGTCTGGTGTCGGTGAAAGGCTAGGCGATGCTTCAGCGCGACCCCGCCATGACGGAAACGTCTGCGCTGCCGGGTAGCGGCCGCGTCGATCTGTTGGTCGTGGCGCAGATGATCGACTACGGCGCCAAAGTGCTGGACGTCGGCTGCGGCGACGGCGAACTGCTGCGCCTGATTGCTGAGACCAGGGGCGTGGACGGCCGCGGCATCGAGCTGTCGCGTGAGGGCGTCAACGAAAGCGTCGCCAAGGGCCTTGCCGTGGTGCAGGGCGACGCCGACACCGACCTCGCGGACTATCCCGACGACGCCTTCGATTTCGTGATCCTGTCGCAGACCTTGCAGGCCACGCGGCACCCGCGCCAGGTGCTGGAACACATGCTGCGCATCGGCCGCCACGCGGTGGTGTCGTTTCCCAATTTCGGCCACTGGCGCATCCGGTTGCAGATCATGTTCGGCGGTCACATGCCGCGCACCGACAACCTGCCCTATAGCTGGTACGACACCCCCAACATCCACTTCTGCACCATCAAGGACTTCCGCCACCTGTGCGGGGAGGTGGGCGCCAAGATGGAAAAGGCGGTGGCGCTCAACGCTTGGGGCAAGCCGCTGCGGCTCAATGCGCCGTGGTGGTTCTGGAACCTGTTCGGCGAACAGGCGGTGTTTCTGCTCAGCCGCAAGGTCTAGCCCCGCATTGCCGGATGGTTGGGACCGCGCGCGCCGACTTCTTATCACGGCTCCATTTAGACTCTGGTGCAATGCAGCAATACTTGGTTGCCAAGCCAAATACTTACTGCTTCCATAGTATTAATATAGTAATAATTCTAGTATGCAGGCTATTATATTTGTATTAATGCATGGCGTATCGTCATATTAATGATTATGGTAATATAGTGTCACTATAAATGCCACAAAAATACTTAGACATCGCCCAGAAATCGTCATTCTCTACTGGCGTTTGAGCCTCGTGCGCCGGCCTGATTCTTTCGGGCCGGCACTTTTTACGCGCAGCAGCGCCAAAAAGAGGACTCAGACGAATGCTACTTCGCACGACTAAACTGTTTGGGGCTTGTTCCATCGCCCTCTCCGTCATGGCCGCTCCCGCCTTCGCCGGCGGCTCACCGGGCGATCCTTTTAAGGGGCCGCAGGTCTTTGCGGCGCCCGCGGATGGGCGCGACGCCCGTGCCCAGGCGCTGCGGGCCGGAAAGAGTCCGGCACCACGGGGCAAAATCACCAGGGTTGCCGCTACGGAGACCGAGGATCCCGGCTCGCCGCGCAGCGTGTTTTCTGCTTTCGGCGGCGCGTCGGCATCCTCCGTCGTTGCCGAGGCCCGGCGCTATATCGGCACCAATCCGACGAACCGCCGCAGCCTGTGGTGCGCCGCCTTCATGAACCTGGTGCTCAAGCGTGCGGGTTTTCGCGACAGCGGCTCGAATTTGGCCAAATCCTTTGCTTCCTACGGCAAACGGGTGTCCGGACCGAAGGTCGGCGCTATCGCGGTGATGTCGCGCGGGAAAAGCGGCGGCCATGTCGGCGTGGTGTCCGGGCTCGATCCCAAGGGCAATCCCATTGTCATCTCGGGCAATCACAATGATCGCGTCGCGGAGTCGGTCTATCCGCGCAGCCGGATCATCGCCTATGTGATGCCGGAGGCGTAAATTAGCGTTATTGTGCAGTCGTCATGGCCGGGATTTTCCCGGCCATGACATTTTAGCTTACTTGCCGATCTTATCGCCCACCGCGATCTCTCCCGCCGCGACGACCTCCGTATAGATTCCGCAGTCGGCGTGCCCGAAAGTGCGCATGAGCGTCTGCGGAATATTGAGGTCGCGGATGCCGGTATCCGGCTCCACGTTGGTCGCCGCGCAGCGCTTGGTCCGCCGCACGACTTTCAATCGCACGGTGCCGATCGCGATCTCCTCTCCGATCAGATTGAACTCGTGCCAGGCCGGCCAGCCGGCGACATAGACGTTGCCGCGAAAGCGCAAGGGATGCACCGGCGCGCCCACGGCATTTTCCACCTCGGCGACCGAAGCCAGATTAATGATGGAAACGGCCTTCTGCGCCACATCGGAAAAGCTGTGGCCGGCCTGTATGCCGGAAGGACCGGGCCGCATATTCGAGAAGCTATGTTCCGGTGCGGTCAATATGCGCGGTGGCCCGCGCAATTCATTGGTGCAATAGGCCGCGAAGAATTGCTCGATCGCCGCGCGTCCCGCCGCCGTCCGCAGATCGCCGCGCGCCGCCTCGCGGTTCTCGGCCGTGATGGTGAGCGTGTGGCTTGCCGTATCAAATTG
>JBBDNZ010000061.1:0-31596 GCA_040877285.1 Xanthobacteraceae bacterium | reverse complement strand
GAAAAGCTGCTGCTGGAAGCCTGTCTCGAGATCATGGCCAAGGGCTGCGTCATCGCCATTCAGGATATGGGTGCGGCCGGATTGACGTCGTCCGCGACCGAAATGGGCGCGAAGGGGGATCTTGGTATCACCCTCAATCTCGACAAGGTGCCGACGCGCGAAACCGGCATGAGCGCCTATGAGATGATGCTCTCCGAAAGCCAGGAGCGCATGCTCATGGTGCTCAAGCCGGAAAAGGAACAGGAAGCCGAGGCGATCTTCCGCAGGTGGGGGCTCGACTTCGCCATCGTCGGCGAAACGACGCCGAGCATGCGCTTTGTCGTCAAGCACCACGGCGACGTGATGGCTGACCTGCCGATCAAGGAGCTGGGCGACCAGGCGCCGGAATACAACCGGCCTTTTGCCGAGCCGAAGAAACTGCCGGTTATCAAAGCTTCCGATGTAAAGCCACCGATGCCGCTTGCCGACGCGCTGGAAAAACTCATCGGCTCGCCGGAGCTGTGCTCCAGGCGCTGGGTCTGGGAGCAGTACGACCACATCATCGGCGGCAATACCGTGCAGCGGCCGGGCGGCGACGCGGCGGTGCTGCGCGTGCAAGACGGGCCGAAAGGCCTGGCGCTGACCGCCGACGTGACGCCGCGCTATTGCGAGGCCGATCCGTTCGAGGGCGGCAAACAGGCGGTGGCGGAAGCCTGGCGCAATCTCACCGCGGTCGGCGCGCGCCCGCTGGCGCTCACCGACAATCTCAATTTCGGCAATCCCGAGCGGCCGGAGATCATGGGCCAGTTCGTCGGCTGCGTGCGCGGCATCGCGGAAGCCTGCAAGGCGCTGGATTTCCCGGTCGTGTCGGGCAACGTCTCGCTTTACAACGAAACCCAGGGCCGCGCGATCCTGCCGACGCCCACCATCGGCGGCGTGGGCTTGCTCGACGACTTCACAAAATCCGCGACGCTCGCCTTCAAGCGCGCGGGCGAAGCGATTCTGCTGATCGGCGGCGCTCCCGGCTGGCTCGGCCAGTCGCTGTACCTGCGCGACATCTGCGGGCGGGAAGAGGGCGCCCCGCCGCCGGTCGATCTCGCCGCCGAGCGGCGCCACGGCGACTTTGTCCGCGGCCTCATCGGCAAGGGGCTCGCCACCGCCGTTCATGACATCTCGGACGGCGGCCTGCTGGTCGCGCTGGCCGAAATGGCCATGGCCTCCGGCATCGGCGCGCAACTCGACGCGCCGGCGGGGGAGGCGACTCACGCCTTTTGGTTTGGCGAAGATCAGGCCCGTTACATCCTCGCGCTGCGGGAGACAGATGCCGCCGCCGTGCTGGCGCAGGCGAAAAGTGCAGGTGTCCCGCTGCGCCGGATCGGCACCACGGGCGGTACGGCGCTTGCGCTCGCGGGCGAGCGCGCCATATCGGTAGATGTGCTGTTGAAGCAGCATGAGTCTTGGCTCCCGGACTATATGCGCGGTGATAAAATGCCGAATCACTAGCGCCGGCATGTCCAGGAATTGCGGGCGTTAGGGGGCTGAAACTCACAAAGGGGCATTTCATGGCAAAGGCAAAGAAGGAAAAGCCGTTTCGTAGCAAGCATTTGATCCGCGTTCCCACCAGCGAAGGAGCGGTTTTTATCCGTTTGAGCAACATCGCGGCCGTCAGGCCGTTGTACGGCACCGCCAGCCGGATCGTCTTGACCGTCGGCGGCACGACCATCGACTGTCAGGAAGACGCGGCCACGGTCGCGTCCAAGATCAGGGCCTAGTCAACAATAATGGCAGTAAAAAAATGGCGATGGATGCGCGTGAGATCGAAAGGCTGATCAAGGACGGCATTCCAGACGCCCAGGTGACCATTCGCGACCTGGCCGGTGACGGCGAACACTACGCCGCCACCGTCATTTCCGCCTCGTTCCGGGGCAAATCGCGTGTCCAACAGCATCAACTGGTCTATCAGGCGCTGCAGGGCCGCATGGGCGGCATCCTGCACGCTCTCGCCTTGCAAACCGGTACGCCGAAGAATTGACCATCCCGGCGGGAGGCCCTTGCGTTTGAGCCGCAAACGCACAATTTTCAGGTAGCGGATACCCCGCCTAGTCAGGCCGATATCGCAAGGACCAGCCATGAGTGTCCAGGATTTCATCAAGAACGAGGTGACCGGCAACGACGTGGTGCTCTTCATGAAAGGCACGCCGCAATTCCCGCAATGCGGCTTCTCCGGCCAGGTGGTGCAGATTCTCGATTACCTCGGCGTCGCCTATAAGGGCATCAACGTGCTCGAATCCGACGAGCTGCGCAGCGGCATCAAGGACTATTCGCAGTGGCCGACCGTCCCGCAGCTTTACATCAAGGGCGAATTCGTCGGCGGCTGCGACATTGTGCGGGAAATGTTCCAGGCCGGCGAACTGCAGCAGGTGTTCAAGGATAAAGGCCTGCCGGTAAAGAACGCCGCCTCGGTTTAGCGGCCCCCCACGGATACGACGGAGCCACGCCAAATAAAAAAGCGGCCACCTGGGACCGCCTTGGCGGGGACAATCGGGCGGGGAAGGAAAACGCCGCCTATTTCATGCGCTGGGTGATCAGATAGACGATCGCCAGAATCACGCCGATGCCGATCAGGCTGGCGCTCGCCTCGTTGGCGAATTTGGTGACATTGTCGGCAACCGAAACCACGAAGGTGCCGGAGCTTTGACCCAAGATCAAATAAATCAAGATGATCGCAAGCAAGGCCACGAAGCCGAGCTCGACGAAGGCCCACAAGTAACGTTTTGCTTTTTCAAGGCTGTCTATCATCGCTCACACTCGAAAAATATGGATGGGGAAGGGGCACCCCATCCAATTTGTTTTTTAACGTCCGTGAACTCGACCGGCCTTTCAACCAGGTCGACAGGACACTACGTCAGGCAACCCTGCGGCCCGAAAACAGCCACAGAATGATGCCGAGCGCGATGAGGCCAACCAGGCCGTTGGATCCCAAGTCTTTCACCAAAGCGACGATGTTGCCGACCGGGTTGCCAATGAAGGGTGCGTTCGGTCCCGCCACGAGGGCCGCGACGATTCCCAATGCAAGTAGCATGAGACCGATATCGGTCAGCGCCCCGATCCAGCCTTTCACGGTTTGTAGTTTGTCCATGTGCGATTCTCCCCTGGGTGTAAGGTCCCCTTTGGATTAACTAACGTTAACAAGCTACCAAACGAAGGCATCCACGACAAGGCAAGTACAAGTTATGGACAGGTTTTATCAGGTATATTTTTGATTCGCTGCACCGCAACAAATAGAAAAATCCCCGGCGCGCAGGCCGGGAATCTTTCCGAAAACCCAGATCAGATGTTCGTTTTCGCGGTGTCGGCACTCAACGCGAATAATATTCCACCACGAGGTGCGGCTCCATCACCACCGCGTAGGGAACCTCGCTGAGCGTCGGGATGTGCGCGAGCTTCGCGGTCATCTTGCCGTGATTCACCTCGATATAGTCCGGCACGTCACGCTCGGCGAGCGCGTTCGCCTCCAGAACAAGGGGAAGCTGCCGCGAGGATTCCTTGACTTCAACCGTGTCTCCGACCTTGACCCGATAGCTCGGTATGTTCACGCGCCGGCCGTTCACCTTGACGTGACCGTGATTGATGAACTGGCGCGCGGCAAAGACGGTGGGGACGAATTTGGCGCGATAGATGACCGCGTCGAGGCGGCGTTCCAACAGCCCGATCATATGCGCGCCGGAGTCGCCTTTCATGCGAATCGCTTCGTCGTAGATGCCGCGGAATTGCTTCTCGGAAATATTGCCGTAGTAACCGCGCAGTTTTTGCTTGGCGCGCAGCTGCACACCATAGTCGGAGAGCTTGCCCTTGCGGCGCTGGCCGTGCTGGCCGGGGCCGTATTCTCGGCGGTTCACGGGGCTCTTCGGGCGGCCCCAGATGTTTTCGCCCATGCGGCGGTCGAGTTTGTATTTTGCCTCGTTGCGCTTTGTCATCGCGTCCTCTTGAGTTGCGGATAGATCAGGTCGAGGAAACGCGCCCTCCTCTGTCCCGGGCCTTTCCCGGAACCGACAGGCTCAAAGCCGAAGCGGCGGCTCAAACCACGGGTCGCGAAACGCCGCGCCCATCAAGAGATCGGCGCGGCGGGCGGTTTTTAGGCGGAAATGGCCGGGAAGTCAAATAGATAGAGGGCGAAATTCCCTGATCCCGAAGCGCAGCAAGGCTTCCGCCAGTTTTGGCGGGGGCATCCGGCCGGAAGTCAGGATCATTTGCGCCGGCCGGGGCGGATCGGCGGCCGTTTTGCCCGGCCCGAGCAGATCGACCACCCGCCGCGCGATCGCCGGCGCGGGGTCGATATAGGTGACCGGCCAGGGCTGAAGCTGTCTAAAACGGTGCAACAGCAACGGGTAATGCGTGCAGGCCAGCACGATTGTGTCCGTGCGCCGGCCATCGCGGTCGATAAAGCACGGAGCGATCTCGCGCAGAATAGCTTCGTCTTCCGCCGGCTCCCCGCGCAGCTCTGCCTCGGCATAAGTGGCGAGCCGTGCGCTGCCGACCAGCGTGACATCGGCGCCATCGGCGAATTGCCGGATCAGCGTGCGGGTATATTCCCGCGCGACGGTGCCTTCCGTTCCCAGCACGGAGATGCGCTTGCTTTGCGAGGCGGCGCAGGCCGGCTTGATGGCGGGCACGGTGCCGACGAAGGGCAGGGCAAAGCGGGCGCGTAATTCCGGCAGCACCAGCGTCGAGGCGGTATTGCAGGCGACGACCACGAGGTCAGGCCGGCAGCTTTCGATCAGCTTGCCGACGACCGTGGTAACGCGGGCCACCAGGGCGGCCTCGTCGAGACGCCCATAGGGAAAGGCCGCGTCGTCGGCGGCATAGACGAATTGGGCGTCCGGCCGCGCAGCGGAAATCTCACGATAGACGGTGAGGCCGCCGAGGCCTGAATCGAAAATAAGTATGGTCGGACCGAAGGACACGCTCTGTCTCAAGCAGACCGCAGGGTTTCGGTCTAGGGCATCGCAACAAGTCGTCCACGCAACGCCTCAAACAGCCGCCGGCCGTGCCGGCGGGCGATGCCGCTCATCGATTCGCCTTTTGCATCAGCGCGCGGCGAGCGATTCGTAGCCCGTCGTCCGGCTGAGGTCGGCGGACGCGTCCACGAGATGCGGCCGTTCCTTCGGCGCCGGCGCCGGCTGCGCCGCCTTGGCCTTTGCCCGCCGCTTGCGCGGCGCAACCAGGCCGCTCACCACGGTAAAGGTGGAGAGCAGAATCACCGCAAGATTGCCGTCGCGGTAATCGGCGAAAGCGACCGCGCCCAGCGCATAGGCCCAAAAGGGAAAGGCCAGGGTTGAAACGATCGCATTGGTGATCCAGGCGTCGCCTTCCTCGCGCACATACCAGATGAACACGGGCGTGAGGATCGTCGCCACGATCAACGCCCCGATCGCGACCGACATGACGGGAAGGCTGGCCATCGTCGCGGTCTGCCCGCCGGTCCTCACCACCTGATCCAGAATCGCGTTGATGAAGATGAAGAAGGCGATGACTTCGGCGGGGACGTATTTTGCGATGCGTTCCAGATAGTGGTCCGCCGCCGGCGCCGGCTGATGCGGCTGCATTCCGCCGATGCCGGGATGAAGTATTTCTTCCATTCCGCCCAGCGGCAGTTTGGCCACTTCCGGCTGCGGCACCCGTACCAATCGGCCCATGATTTCCCCCACCGTCGGTATGGAAGTCGGGAACGTTAGGCTTCCGCCTGATTCGGGGAAAGGGCGCAAAAGGCGAAAAACGCAAGACCATCGGCGGGCTTGCGGCGGGTGACGCCGCTACGCTTCACCGAAGACGCGCCGAAAGATCGTGTCCACCTGCGCGAGGTGATAACCGAGGTCGAAATTGGCCTCGAGCTCCTTGTCGCTGAGCTTTGAGCGCACGTCCTTGTCGGCTTTCAGCAGGGCCAGAAAATCGCCTTTGCCTTCCCAGACCTTCATGGCATTGCGCTGAACGAGGCGATAGGCATCCTCGCGCGCCACGCCTTTTTGCGTCAGCGCGATAAGGACGCGCTGGGAGTGAACGAGGCCGCCGAGGCGGTCCAGATTCTTTTTCATGTTTTCCGGGTAGACCACGAGCTTGTCGATCACACCCGCAAGCCGCGCCAGCGCGAAGTCGAGCGTCACGGTGGCATCGGGCCCGATCATGCGCTCGACCGAGGAATGCGAAATGTCGCGCTCGTGCCAGAGCGCCACGTTCTCCAGCGCCGGCGTCACATAGGCGCGCACCATGCGCGCAAGCCCGGTCAGGTTCTCGCTTAAGACCGGATTGCGCTTGTGCGGCATGGCGGAAGAACCCTTCTGCCCGGTGGAGAAGTGCTCTTCGGCTTCCAGTACCTCGGTGCGCTGGAGATGGCGGATTTCGGTGGCGAGCCGCTCGACCGACGAGGCCACCACGCCCAAGCTGGCGAAATACATGGCATGGCGGTCGCGCGGGATCACTTGGGTCGAGACCGGCTCGACCGCAAGACCCATCGCCTTGGCCACATGTGCCTCCACACGCGGATCGACCTGGGCGAAGGTGCCGACCGCGCCGGAGATGGCGCAGGTGGCTACTTCCGTGCGCGCGCCAATCAGCCGCTCCTTGGCGCGGAAGAATTCAGCATAGGCATAGGCAAGCTTGAGCCCGAAGGTGGTGGGCTCGGCGTGGACGCCGTGCGAGCGGCCGATGGTCGGAGTGAGCTTGTGTTCCAGGGCGCGGCGCTTCAACGCCGCCAAAAGTTTATCCACGTCGGCAATCAACAGCTCGGCCGCGCGCACAAGCTGAACATTGAAGCAGGTGTCGAGCACGTCGGACGACGTCATGCCGCAATGTACGAAACGCGCTTCGGGTCCGACGATTTCCGCCAGATGAGTCAGGAAGGCGATGACGTCGTGCTTGACCTCCGCCTCGATGGCGTCGATGCGCGCCACGTCGAACTTAGCGTTCTTACCCTTGTCCCAGATTTTCTTGGCGGCTTCCTTGGGGATGACGCCCAGCTCCGCCATGGCGTCGGCGGCATGCGCCTCGATCTCGAACCAGATGCGGAATTTCGTCTCTGGCGACCAGATCGCCGCCATTTCCGGGCGGGAGTAACGGGGGATGGTCACGCCGCTTCCCCGCGCGCCAGGGCGGCGGCCTGGCGGATCGCCGATATGTTGTTGCGGTAGGTGGCGGCGCCGCCCTTGAACACGGCGGAACCCGCGACCAGCACATTGGCCCCGGCGGATGTGACCAGCGGCGCGGTTTCCGGCGTAATGCCGCCGTCCACCTCGATATCGATGGGCCGGCCCGCCGTCATGGCATGCAGCCGGGCGATCTTTTCGATGGCGGATTTGATGAAGGCCTGCCCGCCGTATCCGGGATTGACCGACATGACCAGGATCAGGTCCACCATGTCGAGTACGTATTCGATGCTGGACTCCGGCGTTCCCGGATTGAGCGAGACGCCGGCCTTCTTGCCGAGTGCGCGGATCGCTTGCAGCGAGCGATGCAGATGCGGGCCCGCCTCCACATGCACGGTGATGATGTCGGAGCCTGCCTTGGCAAAGGCCTCGAGATAAGGATCGCAGGGCGCGATCATCAGATGCACGTCGAGCGTTTTCTTCGTCTGCGGGCGCAGTGCTTTTACCACGTCCGGGCCGATGGTGATGTTGGGCACAAAATGGCCATCCATCACGTCCACATGGATCCAGTCGGCGCCGGCCTGCTCGACCGCGCGGATCTCCTCGCCGAGCTTGGCGAAGTCCGCCGCCAGGATGGACGGGGCAATCAGGAGCGGGCGGGCCATGCGAGTCTCCCCTTAAGAACGTTCGGGTAACACGCCGCCGCGGGAGGGGCAACGTGCGCCGCGCCGGCATTTAATCTTCGGCGCGGCGGCCTATATGAAGGGCGCTCACCCGCCGTCCTGGTAGCGCAAAACAAAGGAAATCTCATGGCTCGTACCGATGCGGTCGTTCTCGGCGCAGGCATCGTCGGCACGTCGGTCGCGCTGCATCTGGCCAAGCGCGGGCTGTCGGTGGCGCTGGTGGACCGTGGCGGACCGGGCGAGGAAACCTCCTATGGCAACGCCGGCGTGATCGAAGGCAACACGGTATTTCCACCCGCCTTTCCGCCGGGGCTAGGGGCGCTGTTGCGGGTGGCGCTCAAGCGCGCGCCGGAGGCGAATTACCATTTGTTCTTCCTGCCCCGCGTCGCCCGCTGGATTTTTGCCTTCCGGGCGGCGTCCACGCCCAAGCGTCTGGCGGAGACGGCACACCTCATGCGGCCGCTGTTCGCGCGCGCGGTGGCGGAGCATGAGGCGCTGATGGCCGAAGCCGGCGCCGCGCAATATCTGCATAAGAACGGCTGGCTCAAGGTCTACCGCGCCGGCCGCACATTTGAAGCCCTGAAGCCCGAACTGGAACTGGCCGCTCGGTTCGGCATTCCTTACCGGACGCTTGATGTGGGCGGCGCGTGCGGGCTTGAGCCGGCGCTGGCGCCGGTCTTCCGCCATGCCGTTCATTGGCCGGGGGTGGCGAGCGTGACCAACCCGCTCGCGGTGACCCGGGCCTACGCGGCGCGCTTTGCCGCGCTCGGCGGCGTCACGCTCATCGGCGACGCGCGCTCGCTGCACCGCGCCGGCGCGCAGTGGCGCGTCGAGACCGCCGAGGGGCCGCTCGATGCCGAGCATGTTGTCGTCGCCCTTGGCCCTTGGGCACCGGATGTGCTGGAGCCGCTCGGCATCCGCCTGCCGCTCGGCATCAAGCGCGGCTATCACCGCCATTTCCGCCAAGCCGGGGGCCAGCCCATCTCGCGCCCCGTGCTCGACGCCGACAATGGTTATTGCCTCGCGCCGATGGAACAGGGCCTGCGATTGACCACGGGCGTGGAATTCGCCGCCCGCGATGCGCCGCCGACGCCGGTGCAATTCGATCTCATCATGCCGCAGGCGCGCGAAATCTTTCCGCTCGGCGAGCGCGCCGAACCGACGACGTGGCTGGGAAAGCGACCGTGCTTTCCGGATTCCCGCCCGGTGATCGGCCCGGCTCCCGGACAATCCGGTCTCTGGCTGGCCTATGGCCACGCCCATTGGGGGCTGACGCTCGGGCCGGCGACCGGCCGGCTGATCGCGGAATTGATCACCGGTGCGACGCCGTTTTGCGATCCCGCGCCGTATCGGGCGGAGCGGTTCCTTCATTAGCGCCAGAATTTTATTTTAGCGCCCGAATTTATCCTTCCAGCTCGGGTGCGCGTTCGCGAAGGGCAGGGCGGTCGCTTCATACACGGCGCGGGCGATGGCGCGCGCGGTGACGTTGGCGGCCAGCGCGCCCAGCCTTGCCAGCGCGATCAGCGCATCGGCGAGGGGCTTTCGTCCGGTGGCCGCGGCGAACAAGACGTCGCCGTCGAGCGGGGTATGCACCGGATAGATCGCCCGCGCGATCCCGGTCTGCGCCATGACCGCCAGGCGGTTGGCCTGCGCCTTGGTCAGAACCGCGTCGGTCGCCACGACCACAAGCGTGGTGCTGGCCTGCGGACTGCCTTTGGTACGCGGCTCAAGCGCCCCGGCGGGAAGCGGCGAGGGAAAACCGCGGCCGCCGAATTCACCGTTCTGCTCGAACGGCGCCGCCCAGAAAGAGGGGCCATCGCCAATCACCACACTACCCGCGGCATTGACCGCGGCCAAGGCGCCGACGGTGACGCCGTCGGTCTGCGCCGACGCCGAGCCGATGCCGCCTTTGAGATTGACCGTGGTCGCGCCAAGCCCGGCCCCGACGCTGCCCAACGCGAAATCGACTTTCGCCGCCGCCGTCGCGGCGTAACCGAGGTCGCGATAGGGCGGGTAACGGCCCCAGTCTTTGTCGCCATCGTTCAAGAGATCGAACAGGATCGCGCCGGGCACGATCGGCACGCGCGCGGTGCGCACGGCAAAGCCGCGTCCCTGCTCGCGCAGCCAGGCCTGCGCGCCGGAGGCGGCGTCGAGCCCGAAGGCCGATCCCCCGGACAGTGCAATGGCGTCGATCCCGCCGACCGTCTGCGCCGGGTCGAGCAGGGCGGTCTCCCGCGTGCCCGGCCCGCCGCCGCGCAGGTCGAAGCCGGCCACCGCCGGCTCGTCGAAGAGAACTATCGTTACGCCGGACCCGAGTTTGGCGTCCCCGGCATGGCCGACGCGGACACCCGAAACGTCGGTGATGAGATTTTTCACGGCCACAATTCCTCCGCGTAACAAGCATAGCAGTCTGGCCGTATATCTCCAGGCGATGAGGCGGAAGCGCCTTGCCTCGCCGTCCACGATGCCGCATTGAACTCGTTATGAACGCCGATGTCTCCATATTCGCTGCGCTGCTAGCTGGGCTGATCAGCTTTCTGTCGCCCTGCGTGCTGCCGTTGGTGCCGCCCTATCTGGTCTATCTTTCGGGGCTATCGCTCGAACGCTTTGCCGATGCCGAGCCTGAGCCTGCGGTCAGGCGCGAGACGGTGCTTGGCGCCTTGTTGTTCGTGCTTGGTTTCTCCACCGTCTTCGTCGCGCTTGGCGCCGGCGCCAGCGCCATCGGCGGTCTGGTGCGCGCCTATTCGGACGTGCTGGCCAAGATCGCGGGCGTTGCCATCATCGTCATGGGTCTGCATTTCCTCGGGCTGCTGCGTTTTGAATGGCTGACGCGACAGAAGCGATTTCACGTCGTCAAGCCGGTGGGATTGTGGGGCGCTTATGTCATGGGCCTGGCTTTCGCCTTCGGCTGGACGCCCTGCATCGGCCCGGTGCTTGCCGCCATCCTTGCGGTTGCGGCTTCCGAGGCGACGGTGGCCAAGGGCGCCGGGCTGCTCGCGATCTATTCGCTCGGGCTCGGTGTGCCGTTTCTCTTGGCCGCTTTCGCGGTCGAACCCTTCGCGGCATTTCTCTCCCGCTTCCGCGCCCACTTGGCGAAAATTGAAATCGTCATGGGCGCGTTGCTGGTGCTGACCGGCATCGCCTTCCTCACCGGCTTCGTCACCACCGCGAGCTTCTGGCTCTTGGAAACATTCCCGGTGCTCGGGACGATTGGCTAGGACTCTAGCGCCGCCGCCAGGAAAAGGGGCCGGTGCGCTTGTGCATCCAGCGATATTGCGTCGCCATCTGTCCGGCGCGGGTCGCGCCATAGCCGAGCAGACTGATGACGAAGCAGATCGTGGTATCGACGAAATAATAGTAGACCGACAAAAATGTACCTTGAAACAGCGCATAGTGCATGAAGCGCACGGTGAGGCCGAGCAGCAGCATATAACCGGCCAGTTGCCACCACGGCCGCCACGTCATCGCGATGGCGCGCCCGGTCAGCCAGGAAGCGCCGCCGCCGAGGATCACCGTCACCAGGACGAAGATCCAAAAGGAATTCTCTTCGTAGAGCAGTCCCTGCATCATGGCGCGGTTTGCAGCCGCCCTCCTTCCAGATAGGCCGCTTTCACTTCCTTTCGCGCCAGCAATTCCGCGCCGGTGCCGGACAGCGTGATCGTGCCGTTGACCATCACATAGCCGCGATGCGCCAGCCGCAGCGCATGGAACGCATTCTGCTCGACCAGAAATACGGTCAATCCTTCACGCCGGTTGAGCTCGCGGATGGCGTCGAAAATCTGCCGGGCGACGAGCGGGGCGAGACCGAGCGACGGCTCGTCGAGCAGCAGCAGGCGCGGGCGGCTCATCAAGGCGCGGGCGATGGACAGCATCTGCTGCTCGCCGCCCGACAAAGTGCCGCCGCGCTGGTCGAGCCGCTCGCGCAGCAGGGGAAAGAGCGCAAGCGCGCGTTCCAGATCGGCATCAAAATGTTCGGGCTCGGCGACGATGGCGCCCATTTGCAGATTTTCCATCACCGTCATACGGGCAAAGATGCGCCGCCCCTCGGGCGCCTGCGCGATCTTCAATTGCGCGATCTCGTGCGTGGGAAGCTGCGTGATGTCGCGCCCGTCGAAAACGATCCGCCCCGCGTGCGCCCGCGGGTTTCCGCAGATCGTCATCATCAACGTGGATTTGCCCGCGCCGTTGGCGCCGATCAAGGTGACGATCTCGCCCTGATGGACGTCGAGATCGACGCCGCGCAGCGCCACGATGCGTCCGTAGGAGGCCTGTAGCCCGCGAACGGAGAGCAGCGGCGCCGTCATAGCCCGGCCTCCGCCTCTATTTTCTCGACTTCATCCTCCTCAACTCCAAGGTAGGCGGCGATAACGTTTTGATCGTTGCGCACAACCTCGGGCGCGGCATCGGCGATCTTCACGCCGTGGTCGAGCACGACGATGTGATCGGAAATCCCCATGACCACCGACATGTCGTGCTCGATCAGCAGGATGGACGTAGCGTGTTCGTCGCGGATGGAGAGCAAAAGCCGATTGAGCTCGGCGCTTTCCCGCGGGTTGAGGCCGGCCGCCGGCTCATCGAGACAGAGCAGCACCGGGTCGGTGCACATCGCGCGGGCTACTTCGAGCCGGCGCTGAGCGCCGTAAGGCAGTTCACCTGCCGCGTCGTCCGCGCGTCCGAGAAGCCCGATTTTTTCGAGCCAGTAGCAAGCCTTGTCGATGGCGTGACGCTGCGCTTGGCTATACGAGCGAAAGCCGAGGATTCCGAGAACCGTGAAGCCGGACGCCAGCATGAGTGCATTGTGTTGAGACACCAGCAGGTTTTCCAGCACGCTCATGCCCTGAAACAATCGGATGTTCTGAAAGGTGCGGGTGACCTTGGCCTGTTGCGTCACCAGATAGTCGGGCATGCGCTCAAGCAAAAACAGCGCCCCGTCACTGCGGTGGATGCTGCGGGCGCCGTTTGCGGTCAGCGCCTCCAGTTCATGCCAAAGCGTCGGGTCGCCGTGGTGCAGCGCGATGCGGCCTTCGGTCGGCTTGTAGAAGCCGGTGATGCAATTGAACACGGTGGTCTTGCCGGCGCCGTTGGGCCCGATCAGCGCCGTGATCACGCCGCGTCTTGCCTCGAACGACAGATCATGGACGGCGAGCAAGCCGCCGAAGCGCATGGTCAGATGCTCGACGCGCAGCACGATATCGCGCACAGGCGCCGTCATCCGCGTCCCTCCTTGAGCAGGTCGGCGGCGATCGTCTTGCGCTCCTTGAGGAAGACCGAAGGTTCGCGCGTGGAAATAAGCCCGCGCGGCTTCCAGATCATGATGAGGACCATGGCCAGGCCGAACAGCAGCATCCGGTATTGGATGGGGTCGAAGTCTTGGCCGAAAATCGCCTTGAGGAAATCGAGTTCGCGCATGATCTCGGTGCCGCCGACCAGAATAATGGCGGCAATAGCGACGCCGATCTGACTGCCCATGCCGCCCAGCACGACGATGGACAGGATGGTCGCGGATTCAATGAAGCTGAAAGATTCGGGCGAGATAAATCCCTGCCGCGCGGAAAAGAACGAGCCGGCGAAGCCGGCCAGCATGGCGCCCATGGCGAAGGCGGTGAGTTTGGTGTTGGTGGTGTTGATGCCGAGCGAGCGGCAGGCGATCTCGTCTTCGCGCAGCGCCTCCCACGCGCGTCCCATCGGCAGCCGCCGCAGCCGGACGGTGATGAAAGCGGTCAGGAGTGCCAGCGCGAGAATGACGTAGTAAAGAAAAATGGTGCGGTAGATCGGACTGAATTCCAGGCCGAACAGCGCCGCGAAGCCGCTATCCGAAGCGTCGAAGGGAATTCCGAAGAATGTCGGGCGCGGGATGCCGGTTATGCCGGCGCTGCCGTTGGTGACGGGCACCCAATTGATGAGGACGAGGCGGATGATCTCGCCGAAGGCGAGCGTGACGATGGCGAGATAGTCGCCGCGCAGCCGCAGCACGGGGAAGCCGAGCAGGATTCCCCAAAGTGCGGCGAAGATTCCCGCGAGCGGCAGCAGCATCCAGAAGGAGAAGCCGAAAGTCTTGGCAAGCAGCGCCGAGGAGTAGGCTCCGACTGCATAGAAAGCGACGTAGCCGAGATCCAGCAGGCCGGCCAGTCCGACCACGATATTGAGCCCCCAACCCAGCATCACATAGATCAGGATCTGGATGCCGAAGTTGTCGATCCATTTCAGCGCGCCGCCAAACCCGCTCGTCATGAGCACGAGGAACGGATAGACCGTCACGAAGCCGAGCGCCAAAGGCGTAAACCAATTGGCGACGGCGGCGCGCAGCGGGGAAGCCGGCGTGCTCGATGCTGCGGATTTCGCAAGGCGTTTGGCTAACCACGGTGAGAGCACCAGGACGTGGAAAAAACGCACCAGACCGACGATCGCGACCAGCGTGAAAAAAAGTCCCCAGCGGGTTTCAAGCGCGAGCTCGCCCCGCATGCTCTGCACGGTCCTGAATGCCACGAGCGGCAGGAACAACAGGAAGGCCAACGCCGCCGCGGCGCCTCCGGCCTTCAAGGCCTCGAATACGTTGCCGCGAAGTGCCGAAGCGGGCGCTTGGTCCGCCATCTTATACCTTTTCGACATCCGGCCTGCCGAGGAGTCCCTGCGGCAGGAAGATCAACGTGATGGCGAGGATGGAGAAAACCGCGACATCCTTGTAGTCGATGGAAAAATAAGCCGACCACATGGTTTCGATCAGGCCGATGAGAAGTCCGCCGATCACTGCGCCGGGAAGAGATCCAATACCGCCCAGCACGGCGGCGGTGAATGCCTTGATGCCGGGCACGAAGCCGTCGGCGAAACTCACCACTCCATAATACATCAGGTACATGGTGCCGGCCACGGCGGCGAGCGCGGCGGCAATAATAAAGGTGATGGAGATGGTGCGGTCGACGTTGACGCCGACCAGCGCCGCCATTTTCTGATCCTGCTCGCATGCCCGCTGCGCGCGGCCAAGCGAGGTCTTGCTCACCAGGTACCAGAAAGCCGCGAGCAGAACGGCGGTGACGCCCCAAATGACGAGTTGCTTGTAGGATACCGCCACATCGTAGCCGCCGCCCTGCATCAGCAAGAGAACCTGATCGAACAGCGGCGGGATCGACTTGTTGCGCTGGCCCTGCGTCACCTGGATGAAATTGGTCAGAAAGATCGCCATGCCGATAGACGAAATCAGCGGCGCGAGACGGAATGAATAACGCAGCGGCCGATAGGCAATGCGCTCGATTGTCCAGTTGAGAACCGAAGTCAGCACCATAGTGACGAT
Source organism: Xanthobacteraceae bacterium (assembly GCA_040877285.1). Taxonomy (GTDB): domain Bacteria; phylum Pseudomonadota; class Alphaproteobacteria; order Rhizobiales; family Xanthobacteraceae; genus CANKHA01. The sequence goes on along the minus strand of JBBDNZ010000061.1, from coordinate 16,507 downwards.
CAGCACGATGATCAGCGCCACCACGATCGATCCGACACCGATCCAGCTTGTGAGAATGAGCAGGGCAACGAGCGCAATGAAGGCCGACACGACGAACACGCCGCTATGGGCGAAGTTCACCATGTTGAGGATGCCGAACACCATCGTATAGCCGATGGCGATAAGGCCGTAGATCGATCCGAGCGTAAGGCCGTTGATGAGCTGCTGGACGAAGACTTCCATGCGTCCGCGAGGCTCCTGCTACATGCTCTGGCCGCGGCAGTTGTTTGCCGAAAACCCTTGCGGCAAGCGGCGATAGACGAGGTCAGCATGTCTTAGCAGGGGCCGCACAGGCCGGCAACGCCGACACGGCGTCGCAGAGGATAAACCGATCTAACAAGTTTACCCGCCGCCGCGCTGCGCTATGCTCGGCCCCATGCTGTCCGCCCAAACGCTGCCGCTGTTTCACCCCTACGGCGATTCACCGGACGAGCAAGCTTTTGACTTCGTCCATATCGAGACGATCGCCGCGCGCGCCTCGGGCTATGATTGGACGATCCGGGCGCAGCGGCACGGCCATCTTTCTCAGATCCTCTACATCGGGCAAGGCGGCGGGGAAATGACCTGCGGGGCCGGGAGCTTTGCCTTTGCGGCGCCCGCGGCGATCCTGGTGCCATCGGGCGTTGCGCACGGCTTCCGTTTCGAGCCGGGGGCGACCGAAGGCTGGATCGTCAGCTTTGCGGACGACGTAACCGCCGCCTTGGGCGGACAATCAGAGGCCGCCCTGGCGCGTTTTCGCGCGCTGGCGGCGCAGCCGGTGGTGCCGCTTTCCGCAGCCGAGGGGCGGCGCCTGGCGGATCTGTGCATGGAGCTTCACCAGGAGCGGTTTCTTGCGCGCGAGGGATTCCGCGTCGCCGTGCACGGACTCTTGGCGCTGATCGCCATCGAGGTGATGCGGCTTGCCGCAGGCCGCGCGCGTTCGGGCGAGGTGACGCCGGCGCCTGCCGAGGCCGCGGTTGACGCTCTGCGCGGGCTGATCGAGGAGCACTATCGCCGCGAACGGCTCCTCGTCTTCTATGCCGCAAAGCTGGCCACGACGCCGGACCGGCTGAACGATCAGGTCAAGCGCGCCACCGGCGTTACCGCCGGCCATTTGATCCGCCAGCGCGTGCTGACGGAGGCTAAGCGCCAGCTCGTTTTCACCAATCGGCCGATCCAGGAGATCGCCTGCGATCTGGCCTTTTCCGATCCGTCGCATTTCGCCCGTTTTTTCCGCAAGCACACGGGCATGACACCGCAGTCCTTCCGCGAGCACCGCAGCGGCTGACCGGGGCGCGGCGTCAGCGCTTGGCGGGGGACTTGCCGATCTCAGCCATCACTTCGGCGGCTTCCTTGAAGGCGTGATTGGCGGCGGGCACGCCGCAATAGATCGCCTGCTGCAAGATGATTTCCTTGATGTCGTCGGACGAGAACCCGCCTTCGGTAAGCGCGGCGCGCACATGCAGGCGGAATTCGTCCCAATGGGCGAGTGCGATCATCGAGCCGATGACCAGGATGCGTCGCGTACGCTCGTCGAAATGCGGCCGCGTCCAGATTTCGCCCCAGGCATAGCGGGTGATCAGATCCTGGAATTCCTCGTTGAATGCCGTCTTATTGGCGTTGGCGCGATCGACCCAGGCGTCGCCCAATACCTTGCGCCGGCGCGTCATCCCGCTCTTGCGGCGTTCGCTGTCGTCCATGACATCCTCCATCGTCGGCGTAAGGCGCGGTTCAAGAATGGGGCTGGGCAAGAAATCCAAGCACGTCGGCATTATAAACGGCCGGCTGCTCGACGTTGGAGATATGCGCGGCGTCAAGCAGGGTCATGGCCGCGCCGGGGATATGGCTGCGTATATATTCGGCGGCTTCCACCGGCGTGGATTTGTCGTGCCGCCCGACAACGACCAGGGTGGGCGCTTTGATGCGCGGCAGCAGATCGCGATGGTCCATGTCGCGGATCGCCTCGCAGGCGGCGACATAGCCCTCGACCGGCGTTGCCACCAGCATGTCGCGCATGCGCGCGACGGTGCCGGGCGCGCGCGCGATAAACCTTTCAGTGAACCAGATCTTCATGACGTTGTCGGCGATGGCCGCCAAGCCGCGATCGCGCACGGCTTTAATCCGGTCGTTCCAAAGGCTCTTGTCGGGGAAATGACAGGACGTATCGGAAAGAATGAGCTTGCCGATGCGCCGTGGCGCCTGCGCGGCGAGCCATTGCCCGACCATGCCGCCCATTGAAAGGCCGCACCAGTGCACCTTGTCGAGGCCGAGCCCGTTCATGATGGCGAGGGCGTCGCGCCCATAACGTTCCATGTTGGCGGGGCCGGGGGCGACGCCTGATTTGCCGTGTCCCCGCCGGTCGTAACGCACGACGCGAAAGTGGCGCGACCAGACGGGAACCTGGTCGTCCCACAAATGCAGATCGGTGCCGAGCGAATTGGAGAGCATGAGGGCGGACGCGCTTTCGGGGCCCTCGACCTCGATATGCAGCTTGCAGCCGTCGGCATCGATCACCGGCATGAGCGCCTTCCGGCAGGTTGCACGGCGCTCACCGTTTGCTTCCGCGATTTTCGATCGACGCGATTAGCCGATCGATGAAAGCCTGGGCCACACCTTGATAGGCCATCGGCTCGAACAGCTTGGCGATGTCGCCGGCTTTTAGCTGCGCGGTTACGCGCTTGTCTTCGGTGAGGACGGCTTGCAGAGCGCGCTTTTCCTTGACCGCTTTCTTTGAGGCCTCTTCGACGATCTGATGCGCCTGCGCCTTGCCGATTTTTTCCGCAAGCGCAACCGATACCGCTTCCGCCATGATCAACCCCTGCGTGAGGTCGAGATTCGCCCGCATGCGCGCAGGATCGATCTCGATGCCCTCGGCGATACCGGCAATGGCCGCCACGGCGCCGGAAGTCACGAGAGCGAGGGCGGGAAACGCCTGCCATTCCGCCTGCCATCCGCCGAGCGCTCGCTCGTGTTCCTGTACCTGTGCGGCGAAGATTGCGGCGGCAAGCTGCGGTGCCAGCTCCGCCGCGGCGAGCGCGGCCGCCGCCGCGATCGGATTGCGCTTCTGCGGCATGGTGGACGAGCCGCCGCGGCCCGGCGCCGCGGGCTCGAAAGCCTCCGCGACTTCGGTCTGCATCAGCAGGGCGACATCGCGGGCGATCTTGCCGCAGGTGCCGCTGAGAACGGCCAGAGCGCCGGCGGCTTCGGCCAACCGGTCGCGGTGACTGTGCCAAGGCGCCTCCGGCGCGGGCAGGTCGAGCAAAGCGGCGAGCTGCGCGGTCACGTCGAGACCGCGCTCGCCCAGCGCCGCCAAGGTTCCGGCCGCGCCGCCGAATTGCAGAACCAGGGCTTCTTTGCGCAAGCGCCGCAAGCGATCGCATGAGCGCGAAAGCGCCGCCGCGTAGCCCGCGAGTTTCAGCCCGAAGGGCATCGGCACCGCATGTTGCAGCCATGTGCGCGCTGCCGCAGGCGTGCGGCGGTGACGGTCCGCGAGCGCGGAGAAACCGGCAACGGCGCGTTCCAGATCGGCCAGCAATACATCGATGGCGGCGCGCAGTTCCAGAACAAGCGCGGTGTCGATGACATCCTGGCTGGTGGCGCCCCAATGCACATAGTGCGCCGCTTCGGCGGCGGATTTGGCGACTTCGGCCGTGAGCGCCTTAACAAGCGGAATGGCGACGTTGCCGGCCGCCGGCGCTTGCGCGCCGATAGCCGCGATATCGAACCGCTCCGCCCGGCACGCCTCGGCAATGGGCGGCGCGGCGGCCGCAGGAATGACACCGGCGGCGGCTTCCGCGCGGGCCAGCGCCGCTTCGAAATCCAGCATCCTTTGCAGCCGCGCCCGGTCGTCAACGACGGCCCGCATCGCCGCGCTGGAAATGAGCGGCGCAAGCAGGGAAGAGGAGAGCAGCGGTGTGGCCATGACGGGTGCGGTCGGGTGCTGGTTCGGTTAAGCTGACTTATCAAACGGATGGGGCTAGGAACAGGGCCTGGTTTTTTTTGACATGATTGCCGCTTCGGCGGCTCCGCCTTCCGTTCAATGGAGCCTCATCGGCGGCCATGCTAACGATCTTGACCGTGCCGGGTGCGGCGGTTCAAATTGCGGCTCGAAACCGCCTTTTCCGGATAATCGGAACGATTTTGAGGAGGTCGTGAATGCCCGCCGTCGCCATGACGGTGAACGGCAAAGCCGTCACCGCTGATGTGGATTCCCGTACACTTCTGGTCGAGTTCCTGCGCGAGCATCTGCGCCTCACCGGGACCCATGTCGGTTGCGACACCTCGCAATGCGGCGCCTGCGTCGTGCATGTGAACGGCAAGGCGCTGAAATCCTGCACCACCCTGGCGCTGCAAATGGATGGCGCGGGCATCACCACCATCGAGGGCTTGGCGGCTCCCAGCGAACCGCTGCATCCCATGCAGGCGGCGTTCCGCGACCATCACGGGTTGCAATGCGGTTACTGCACGCCGGGCATGATCATGTCGGCCATCGACATCGTGAACCGCAAAGGCTTTTCGCTGGATGAGAAAACCATCCGTGAGGAGCTGGAAGGAAACATCTGCCGTTGCACCGGCTACCACAATATCGTGAAGGCGATCGCCGCCGGCGCCCAGGCGATGGGCACGGCGCGCAACGCGGCCTGATTGCGCCGTTGACGTAACAAAGGTCTGTCCATGTATCCTTTCAATTATCATCGCCCGATGACGGTCCGGCAGGCGGTTGGCCTGTTGAACAAGAACGAGGACGCCAAGCTCCTCGCCGGCGGCCATACTCTGCTTCCGACCATGAAGCTGCGGCTCGCTTCGCCCGCGCATCTCATCGACCTGTCGAACATCGAGGGACTGTCGGGAATCGAATTGAAAGGACGCTCCATCGTCATCGGCGCCATGACGCGCCACGCGGAGGTTGCGACCGCCAAAGTCGTGCGCGAAAATCTGCCGGCGCTCGCCGATCTGGCTTCCATGATCGGCGATCCGGCGGTGCGCAACCGCGGCACGGTCGGCGGTTCGATCGCCAACAACGATCCGGCCGCCGATTATCCGGCGGGCTGTCTTGGCCTCGGCGCCACCATCGTCACGTCCAAGCGACGCATCAAGGCCGACGATTTTTTCAAAGGCTTGTTCGAAACGGCGCTGGAGCCCGACGAAATTATCACCAAGGTGACGTTTCCCCTGGCGAAGAAGGCGGCCTACGAAAAATTCCGCAATCAGGCGTCGCGCTACGCGCTGGTCGGTGTCTTCGTCTCCAAGCGCGGGCCGGAAATCCGCGTCGCCGTCACCGGCGCGGGTTCAAACGGCGTCTTCCGCGCGACCGCGTTCGAAGAGGCGCTGAAAAAGCGTTTTGCGCCGAAGTCGCTGGAAGGTCTCACCGTCTCTGCGGACAGTCTCAACGGCGACATTCACGGCAGCGCCGAATACCGCGCGCATTTGATCGGCGTATTGGCCGGACGCGCGGTGGCCAAGGCAACGGCCTGACGCTTAGCCCGTTGCCGGCGCGGGTTCGGCGAGCAGATGTTCCAGGTCGAGGCGGCGCGTGACCATCGCCAGCTTGCCGTCAGGCGCGTAGGGCCACTGCTTCTGCGGGCGGTCGCAATAGAGTTCGACGCCGTTATCGTCGGGATCGCGCAGATACAGCGCCTCGCTGACGCCGTGGTCGCTGGCGCCATCCAATGGAATCTTTGCCGCCAAGACACGGCGCAGCGCATCGGCCAGCAGCGCGCGGGTCGGGTAAAGGATGGCCAAATGATAGAGACCCGTCGTGCCGGGCGCCGGCGGCGATCCGCCCAGACTCTCCCAGGTGTTCAAGGCGATGTGGTGATGATAACCGCCCGCCGACATGAAAGCCGCGCCCGGCATGCGCTGGGTCAACTCGAAACCGAGCACGCCGATATAGAAATCCAGCGCGCGGTCGATATCCGCGACTTTGAGGTGGACATGTCCGATCCGGACTTTGGGGTCGATCGGCGCCGCCCGCGGCGCTTGTTTCTGTCGCTCATCGGACTTGGTGATGATTTCGGTCATGGCGGCCATCTCCGGCTATTTGCGGCGTCGATGTCATTCCTACATGTAGGCGATATAGCTTCTCCGGCAATAGGCGCATGGGCAATGGCGGGGTCGCTGGGATAGAGTGGCTGCGCAACGGCGAAGAAAGAGGCTGATCCATGCTTGCGCGGGACGAAGACATACTCAAGGCGGCGGAAAGCTGGCGTCGCGAGGGGCGCGGCGTTGCGCTGGCGACGGTCGTGGAGACCTGGGGCTCGGCGCCGCGGCCGGTGGGATCAAACCTCGTCATCGACGACCGGGGCAATTTCCTCGGCTCGGTTTCCGGCGGCTGCGTCGAAGGCGCGGTGGTGGCGGAGGCGATCGACGTGATCGAATCGGGAAAGCCGAAATCCCTGGAATTCGGCGTGGCCGACGAAACCGCGTGGAAAGTGGGCCTGTCCTGCGGCGGCACCATCCGCGTCTTCGTCGAGCGGGTGGAGTAACCGGTTTGCGTCTCGATCTTCTCTCCGCTCTCAACGCCGAGCGAGCCGCGCGGCGGGCGGTCGTCCTCGTCACCGACACCGAAAGCGGCGCGCAGCGGCTGGTCAAGGCCGCGGACATTTCCGCCGATCCGCTGAAGGGCGCGCTGGAAAGGCATCTGCGCAGCGGAAAAAGCGGCATGGAAGAGGCGGGCGGCGAGCGCTTTTTCATCACGGTCCATGTGCCGCTGCCGCGCCTGGTCATCACCGGCGCGGTGCATGTCAGCCAGGCGCTGGCACCGATGGCGCGGCTTCTGGGCTACGACGTCACGATCGTCGATCCGCGCACCGCCTTTGCGACGGTCGAGCGCTTCCCGGAAGTCAAAGTGATCGCCGAGTGGCCGGAGGTAGCGCTGCCGCCGCTCGGCATCGACCGCTATACCGCTTTCGTCGCGCTCACGCACGATCCGAAGATCGACGATCCCGCGCTGCTGCATGCGCTTTCCCGCGACTGTTTCTACATCGGCGCGCTCGGCTCGAAGAAAACCCATGCGCGCCGGGTGGCGCGGCTGAAGGAACAAGGTGTGGGCGACGCAGGCATCGCCCGCATTCATGCGCCCATCGGTCTCGTCATCGGCGCGGTGTCGCCGGCGGAAATTGCGGTAGCCATCATGGCGGAAATCACGGAGCGGCTGCGGCTGCCCGCGGAGACGGCGCGATGAAATTCGGCCCCGTTTCACCCAAGCAAGCCATTGGCGGCACGGCGGTTCACACCATCCGCCGGGACTCGCTGGTGCTGAAGAAAGGCACCTTGATCGGTCCTGCGGAAGTTGCGGCGCTGGAAGCCGCCGGTGTTTCGGAGATCGCGGTGGCGCGGCTCGAGCCCGGCGACGTTGCGGAAGATACCGCCGCCGCCGAGCTCGCCGTCGCCGTCGCGGGCGAGGGCGCGCGCGTCGACAAGGCTTTCACCGGCCGCTGCAACCTCTTTGCCGCAACCGCGGGCGTGCTGGTGGTCGATAAGGAGAATATCGACCGTCTCAACCGCATCGACGAAGCGATCACCTTGGCGACGCTGCCGGCCTACAAACCCGTTGTCGCCGGGGAAATGATCGCGACGGTGAAGATCATTCCCTTTGCCGTTGGCGCGGCGCGGCGCGATGCGGCGCTGGCCATTGCGGCAAAATCCAAGCCGCTCGTTCGCATCGCTCCCTACAAAATCCGCAAGGTCGGCATCATCTCGACCTTGCTGCCGAGACTTGCCGCCAAAGTGATCGAAAAAACCTTGAAGGTGACGGCGGAGCGGCTAGCGCCGGCCGGCGCCATGATCGTCGCCGAGCGGCGCGTTTCCCACGATCCTGTCGCGCTCGCGCAGGCACTGGATGTCGTGCTGAAGGAAGGCGCCGAGCTGGTCGTCATCTTCGGCGCCTCCGCCATCGCCGACCGGCGCGACGTCATCCCGGCGGCGATCGAGAAGATCGGCGGCCGCATCGAGCATTTCGGCATGCCGGTCGATCCGGGCAACCTGCTGCTGGTCGGCCGCGCCGGCGACCGGCCGGTGCTCGGCGCGCCGGGCTGCGCCCGCAGTCCCAAGGAAAATGGCTTCGACTGGGTGCTCATGCGCCTGCTCGCCGGGATTCCCGTCACGCGCGAAGACATCACCGGCATGGGTGTCGGCGGCCTGCTGATGGAAATTGTCACCCGCCCGCAGCCACGGGAGGAGCCGGTCGCGGCCACGGGCCGGCGCATCGCCGCGGTGATCCTGGCTGCCGGACGTTCGAGCCGCATGGGCGGCGAGAACAAGCTCTTGGCCGAGATCGAAGGCAAGCCGCTGGTGCGCATCGCCGCCGAACAGGCGCTGACCTCGCGCGCGCGCCCGGTTGTTGTCGTGACGGGTCACCAGCGCGAGAAAATAGAAGCCGCAGTCGCCGGGCTCGACGTGAAGCTCGTTCACAATCCGGAATTCGCCCTTGGGCTCGGCACCTCGCTGCGGGCGGGCGTCGCGGCGGTGCCGCCGGAGAACGATGGCGCGGTTATCTGCCTCGCCGACATGCCGCAGGTCGCTTCGCCGCTGATCGACCGGCTTATCGAGGCCTTCGAGCCGGAAAAAGGCGCGCTGGTGGCGGTGCCGGTGAGGGACGGCAAGCGCGGCAATCCCGTGCTGTGGTCGCGGCGTTTCTTCCCCGAACTGATGGCGATCGAAGGCGATGTCGGCGCGCGCCGTCTGATCGCGGTCTATTCCGAGGCCGTGGCGGAAGTGCCGGTCACGGGCGACGACGCGTTTGTCGACGTGGACACACCGGAAGCGCTGAGCGCGGTGAAAGCGAGCGCATCCTCCGCATGATGTAAACGGGCGCCCCCGTTCACCAAGTGGAAAGGCTTGGCCCCTACCATCCCGCTATTCTCCGGGGGGAGGGTGCCATGAGGGGTTTTGGACGGGTTCTTTGCTGCATGGCCGCGACGGCGGGCCTGCTGACGGCCGGCATCGCCGCCGGCCAAGCGGCCGGCGCCTTCGCCGTCGGCACCTGCGGTGCCTACGGCTACGCCTACGACTTCGTGCAGCCCGAGGCGGCGCACAACGCCGCCCGCGAACAATGTTCCGGCGACTGCAAGGTCATCCCGGTGCGCAAAGCCTGCGCCGCCTTCGCCATCGATGGCGGCAACGCCTGCGGCGCCTTTGGCTATGCCACGGCGCCAAGGCTCGGCGCGGCGCAGAACACCGCCTTGCGCCAATGCCACGAATTCGGCGGCCGCGAATGCGTCATTCGCGCCTGGATTTGTGATGGCAAGGGCTGAGCGGCAGCCGCGGCAATAGCCGTTTTTCTCACAAGATAAGCCTCGAATGCGCGCAAGCCCCAGGCCGGCTTCGAACCGCCGGCCCCTGAGCCTTGTCACGCGCGGTGCTATGGCCTAGATTTTACTGACTGACCGGTCAGTCAGTCTTCGGTCATCACCGCGGCGGCTTCATGGCGAAAGCGAAGACCAAAGGTGCAAGACAAGGGGCGGCGCGCGCCAAGCGGGAGCCTGCGCCGCGCGCCTCGCAAAGCGGCAAACGGCGGGAGCAGATTCTCGCCGCCGCGCTGGAGGAATTTTCCGCGCGCGGTTTTTCCACCGCGAGGCTCGACGACGTCGCGCGCCGTGCCGGCGTGGCCAAGGGCACCATCTATCTCTACTTCCGCGACAAGGAAACGCTGTTCCAGGAACTCGTGCGCGCGGAGTTGAGCCCGGTGGTCGCGGCGCTGGAAGCGGCGCCCCTGGCGGACCTGCCCATGCGCGTCGTGGCCGAGCGCTTGGTCGAGCTTTTCGTGCGGGAAATTATTGCAACGCACCGCAAGAACGTCATCCGTCTCATTCTGACCGAAGGCCCGCGTTTTCCGGCGGTCGCGGAATTCTACTACCGCGAGGTCGTCGCCCATGTGATCGCCGTCCTGCGCGGCCTGGCGCAGCGCGCGGTCGAGCGCGGCGAGCTGCCCAACGATTCACTCGTGCGCTTCCCCCAGCTTCTTGCAGCGCCCGGCATCGTCGCCATCATCTGGAGCGGGCTGTTCGACCGCTGGGCCAAGCTCGATGCGGAGGCATTCATGCGCGCTTATCTCGATCTGATCTTCGGCAAGGGGAGGGCGGTATGAGGCTTGCGCGATACGCATCATTGGTTCTGGCCGCTTTCGTGCTTGCCGCCTGCGGCGCGAGCGACGACCAGACCTATCAAGGTTGGATCGAGGCCGATCTGGTCTTCGTCAGCCCGCACGAGACAGGGCGGATCGAGACGCTTTCGGTGAGCGAGGGCGATAAGGTCGCCTTGAGCACGCAGCTGTTCACGCTCGACGACGAATTGCAACAGGCGGAAGTGCGGGAAAGCGAGGCCGCCGTGATCAACGCGCGCCAGGAATTCGAGCGCGCCGAGACGCTCGCGAAAGCCAACGCCGGCACGAAAAAGGCTTTAGACGATGCGGAAGCGGCTCTGCGCACCGCCGAGGCCAAGCTCAGCTCCTCGCATACCCGGCTGGCGCGCCGCCGCGTTGTGAGCCCGACCGTCGGTTCGGTGCAACAGGTCTATTTCCGGGAAGGCGAGATCGTATCGGCGGGACGCCCTGTCGTCGCGCTGCTGCCGCCGGAAAACATCAAGGTGCGTTTCTTCGTGCCGGAGGCCGCATTGCCGGCCGTTTCATTGGGTCAAACGGTTGGCGTGAGTTGCGACGGTTGTGCCGCCGATCTCACTGCGCGCATTTCCTTCATCGCCCGCACGGCGGAATACACCCCGCCGGTCATCTACAGCCTGGAAGAACGCTCGAAACTCGTCTTCTTGGTGGAGGCGCGGCCGCAACCGCCGGATCAGCTGCGTGTCGGCCAGCCGGTGAGCATTTCGATCATGGCGGCGCCGCAGCCATGATGTCCGTGCCGGACATTGCGATTGATGTCGAGGGCCTGAGCAAATCCTTCGGTGGCCGCGAGGTCGTGCACAATCTTTCAATGCAAGTGAAGCGGGGTACGATCTACGGTTTTCTCGGTCCCAACGGTTCCGGCAAGACCACCACGATCCGCATGCTCTGCGGTCTGCTGACGCCGGACGCCGGCCACGGCACTTGCCTCGGCTACGACATCCTCACCGAAGCGGACAAGATCAAGCTGCACGTCGGCTACATGACCCAGCGCTTCAGTCTTTATGAGGATCTTTCGGTGCGGGAAAATCTGGAATTCATCGCGCGCATCTATGGCCTTGCCGATCCCGCCGGCGCTGCGCGTGGCGCCATCCGACGGCTGGGCTTGGACCGGCGTACGGAACAGATCGCCGGCACCCTGTCGGGCGGCTGGAAGCAACGGCTCGCGCTCGGCGCCTGCACGCTGCCCAATCCGGAATTGCTGTTGCTCGACGAGCCGACCGCCGGCGTTGACCCCAAGGCACGCCGCGAATTCTGGAACGAAATTCACGCCCTCGCCGCCGACGGCCTGACCGTGCTGGTGTCCACCCACTACATGGACGAGGCCGAGCGCTGTCACGAGATTGCCTATATCGCGTCGGGCTACTTGCTCGTTCATGGCACCGTCGACGAAGTGATCGCACGCTCGGGAGTATTCACCTACACGGCAAGCGGACCGGGTTTGCCGCAAGTTACCGCCGGGCTGAGCGGGCGTCCCGGCATTTCGCTGGCGCCGTTCGGCAACAGCCTGCATATTTCCGCCCACGACAAGTCCGTTCTTGAAACGGCGATCGCTCCTTATCGCAACGATCCGAAACTCGTTTGGACCCAATCCGAGCCCTCGCTCGAAGATGTCTTCATCGAGCTGATGGGGCGGACGAAGGACAATTTCCAGTGAGGGCTCTCGACAAATCCCCGCAGCGCGGCTTCTGGCGGCGCGTCGGCGCGATGATCCTGAAGGAGTTCCTGCAACTGCGCCGCGACCGCATCACCCTTGCGACGATGGTGACGGTGCCGCTGATGCAGCTCGTTCTGTTCGGCTATGCCATCAACACGACGCCGCGCGACCTGCCGACGGCGGTGCTCTTGCAGGAACACAGCGATGTTGGCCGCTCGGTGCTGGCAGCCTTGCAGAACACCAAATACTTCAAGATCACCCATGTCGTCCGCGACGAGGCCGAGTTCGATTACCTGCTTGCCTCGGGAAAGGTGCTGTTCGGCATAGAAGTGCCGGCGGGCTTCGAGCGGGCGGTGCGACGCGGGGACATGCCGGCGCTGCTGGTGGCGGCCGATGCCACCGATCCGGTCGCCTCCGGTTCCGCGCTAGGCGCGCTCGGTCAGTTGATACAGACTGCGCTCTTGCACGATCGCCTGATCCCCGACAGCAGCGCGCCGCCGTTCGAAATCCGCGCCCACCCGCGTTACAATCCGGCGGGTTCCACCCAGCTCAATATCGTTCCTGGGCTGCTCGGCACCATCCTCACTATGACCATGCTGATCTTCACCGCGCTGTCGGTCACACGCGAGAGCGAGCGCGGCACTTTGGAGAGCTTGTTGTCCATGCCGATCACGCCGCTGGAGATCATGCTCGGCAAGATCGCGCCCTATGTGTTGATCGGATTCATGCAAGCCGCGCTCATTCTCGGTGCCGGCGTGCTGCTCTTCGACGTGCCGATCCTAGGCGATCTTACCCTGCTGGCGTTCCTGACGACGCTTTTTATCGCCGCCAATCTGGCCATCGGCTACACCTTCTCGACGCTGGCGCAAAACCAGCTGCAAGCGGTGCAAATGGCGATGATGTTCTTTCTGCCCAATCTGCTGTTGTCGGGATTCATGTTTCCGTTTGCCGGAATGCCGCTGTGGGCTCAATGGATCAGCGAATTTCTGCCGCTCACTCACTATGTCCGCATCGTGCGCGCGATCATGCTCAAAGGCTCCACGCTTGCCGATTTGCAGTTCGACGCGCTGGCGCTGGTCGGATTGACGCTGCTGGCGATGTTCATCGCGGTCACCCGCTTCCGCCGCACTTTGGATTGAGCCCACGCTAACGCCGCGTCACCAAGCTGAGCCGGCCATAGGCGCCGCTGCGGTGGCTGGAGTCGCGCGCATATCCCGCCCCCGCCGACAATTCGATGGTGCCGGTCTTGAACGCCGTCGCATGCAGGCCGAAGCGGTATTGCCGGTAGTCGTCGCTGGCGAACGCCGCCACTTCCGGGCCGACATAGACCCGATTGAATAGGCGCCAGCCATAGGCGGCATGCGCATTGTAGCTCGTGCCAATCGTTGAAACGGATGCATCGGCCGCCAGCATTGTCGTTCGGTTTGGCTCGTACCAAAGGTCGAATCCGCTGCGCAGGCCGACATGGCTGCCCCGCAGATCGCTCGATGGATCGTCCGGCGAAAGCCGATGGTCCTGAGCGTCGAGCCCCGCGAAGACGGTCATTTCAAAGCCGGGGCGCTTGAACCGCCAGCCGGGCATGGCGGAACCGGACAATTGATGCCCGACCACCTCGGCATCGCCCAGCGCGCCGGAAAGATAGCGGTAAGCCCCGCTGCCGAAGATGAATTTGAGGGTGAAGCCGTCCTGGTCGAGTCCGTCAGGCGACCAAAGAACGCCGCCGTGCAGAAAGCCGCCCTCGCGCCAAAGATCGACGCCTGAGAAATAGAGAAAAGTCGGCTCCTCCGGCGCGTCCTCCAGCATGTCGGCCGCGACCGGACAGACCCCACAAAACTGCGCTGCCGCCGCAACGAAAATTGCGGCAATCGACGCCACGCGCATCGAGGCATCCCCCCAACGCCTCATTCCACGCCGTTGATCCCGGCACGGTTCTTCTTATGCAGCCCACAGCTTACGCGGGTACGTTTGCGAATGTCGAAGCAAAAAGGGAAAATGGCGGTTAGACAAAAAGGAGTATATGGAATGGGCGCAGCTTGAGAGGTCGGGATAAGGCCATGTCATCTGGCGATTTTTCACCCACGGCGGACCGGCGGCGGGCCATCGGCTTTCTCAACTGGGCGCACGCGGTCGATCACTACGTCCTGCTGATATTCCCCACCGCCGTGCTCAGCCTCGAGGCCTTTTACGGCCGCTCCTATGCCGAGCTGATCGCGCTGAGCACGCCCTGTTTCGTCGCTTTCGGCTTGTTCTCGCTGCCCGCCGGCTGGCTCGCCGACCGCTGGAGCCGCCGCAACATGATGGCGCTGTTCTATGCCGGCTGCGGGTTGTCGCTGGTGGCCGCCGCCTTCGCGCCCAATCTCGTGATGCTGGCCATAGCCCTGTTCCTACTCGGCGTATTTGCCGCGATCTATCATCCCGTCGGCATGGCCATGCTGATCGAAGCCTCGCAGGCGCGCGGGCGGACGCTGGCGTTTAACGGTGTATGCGGCAATCTCGGCGCGGCGCTCGCCGCCGGGATCACCGCTGCGCTCGTCTCCTGGTTCGGCTGGCGCAGCGCCTTTCTGGTGCCGGCGGCGCTGTGCCTCGCTACCGCCGTACTGTTTCTCCGGACAGTGCCGGATGATCGGCACCAAATCGGGCAGCGTGAATCGGTTCCGGCGGTGCATTTGACACCGCGTATGGCATTCATGCTCTTCGGCCTGTTCATCGTCGTCGCGCTGACCGCCGGCCTTATCTTCAATGCGGTCACGGTGGCGCTGCCGAAAATTGTCGAGGAGCGGCTTGGAGAAAACGTAACGCTGCTCGCGGTCGGCGGGCTCGCCACCGCCGTGTTCATTTGCGGCGCGGCGGCGCAACTTGCCGTCGGCCGGCTGGTGGAATGGATCGCGCCGCATCTCCTGCTGATGCTCGTCGCGGCGGTCGGGCTCGTCGGCATTCTTTGGGCCGCGATGACGAGCGGACCAGCGCTGATGGTCGCGCTGGCGCTGGTCATGGCATCGATCTACGGCCAGGTCACCCTCAATGACATGGTGATCGCGCGCTACAGCGCCGATGCCTGGCGCGGTCGCGTCTATGCCGTCCGCTATTTCCTTTTGTTCGTCAGCGCCGGTGTAGCCGTGGCGATGATCGCCCGCTTCCATCAGGAAGGCGGCTTCCAGCTTGTGTTGCTGGTAACGGCGGCGGTCACCTTCGTTTTTCTTTTGGCCGTCATCGGCGTCGCGGTGCTGGCGTCCGTCGCGCGGCCGAGGCAGAGCGCCGCCCAGCCGGCGGAATGATCGCGAAATCATTTTAGCCTGATTGGCATGGATGGAATCACCAATTACGTAGCGCTCACGGCTGTCCTGCTTGTGATTCTTCTGGCGGGCGGCTGGCTGCTTTTTCACTGACGACACGCTTCATACCGGCGCCCTACGCCGGCGGCGGGAGCAGATCCTTGACCGTGACGCCGGAGCGCCTTTTCACCAGCGCGGCAATGCGGCTGCGGTGACACATTTTTGGATCGTGTTCGTAGCACAAGATGCAGACGCGCCGGCCCGACTTGACGAGAGCCGTCAATTCGTCGAGTTCCGCTTTGGCGTCCGGCGTCTTGATATGCGCGTCGTAAATGCGCCAGAGTTTCTCGATGTTGCCCGCACGCGCGGCCAGCCGCCCTTCCTTCGGGGTGCCGAGCTTTTGCAGATGCAGATAGCCGATACCGGCCTCGTCCAGCCCGGCCGCAAGCTGGCGTTTCGAGAAGCCCGGCCGCCGCGAGGCGGCGACCGCCCGGACATCGACCAGGAGATCGATCTTGGCGCGCTTGAGCTCGCCCAGCACGGCGCAGGGGGTTGCCCGTTCGTAGCCGGCGGTAAAGAGAGGAATCCGAGGTGTCATGGCCCCGTCACATGGGAACACTATAGAGCTTATCAAGTGGCGACCGGAAAGTGTGTGTACCGGCCGCCGGGACGACCACAGCGAACGGTGACGCCGGAAGTACGCGCGCCTTTTCGCCGGCGGTCGTTTTCATTTGCGGGGATTGTACAATGAAGAAAGCCCGGGATGTCTCCCGGGCTTTCTTTTTTCCGATCAAACGGATTAGAAGTCCATTCCACCACCGCAGTCGGGCTTGCCCGACTTCGGCATCTTAAAACGCGTGGGTGAGAATGGACTTCCTTAGAAGTCCATTCCACCCATGCCGCCGCCGGGCATGGCAGGCATGGCATCTTTCTTCTTCGGCACTTCGGCGACCATGGCCTCGGTGGTGATCAGCAGGCCGGCGATCGACGCGGCATTTTGCAGCGCCGAGCGCACCACCTTGGTCGGATCGATGATGCCCTTGGCGACCAGGTTGCCGTACTCGTCGTTCTGCGCGTCGTAGCCATAGGCGTATTGATCCTTCTCCAGGATCTTGCCGACCACGACGGAGCCGTCGGCGCCCGCGTTGATGGCGATCTGGCGCGCCGGCCAGGTCACCGCCTTGCGTACGATCTCGACGCCGGTCTTCTGATCGTCGTTGTCGGTCTTCACCCTTCCGAGCACCTTGCTGGCGCGCAGCAGGGCGACACCGCCGCCCGGCAGGATGCCTTCCTCGACCGCGGCGCGGGTCGCATGCATGGCATCATCGACGCGATCCTTGCGCTCCTTCACCTCGACTTCCGTGGCGCCGCCGACGCGGATCACCGCCACGCCGCCGGCGAGCTTCGCCAGCCGCTCCTGCAGCTTCTCCTTGTCGTAGTCCG
>JBBDNZ010000060.1:0-1162 GCA_040877285.1 Xanthobacteraceae bacterium | reverse complement strand
GGCGTGTCGAAAGCGCGCGCCGACCATGTCACCATTGCCGGATTCGAAGGCGGCACGGGCGCGAGCCCGCTGACCTCGATCAAGCACGCCGGCTCGCCTTGGGAGATCGGCCTTGCGGAGACGCACCAGACGCTGGTGGCCAACCGGCTGCGCGGACGCATCGCCGTGCAGGTGGACGGCGGGTTGCGCACCGGGCGCGACGTGATCGTCGGCGCGCTGCTCGGCGCCGACGAATTCGGCTTCTCCACCGCGCCCTTGATCGCGCTCGGCTGCATCATGATGCGCGTGTGCCACCTCAACACCTGCCCGGTGGGCGTGGCGACGCAAGACCCGGTGCTGCGCAAGCGCTTCAAGGGCCAGCCCGAGCACGTCATCAACTATTTCTTCTTCGTCGCCGAAGAGGTGCGCGAGCTGATGGCGGAGTTGGGATATAGTCGTTTCGACGAGATGATCGGCCAGATGCAGATGCTCGACCGGCGCAAGATGATCGAGCATTGGAAGGCCAAGGGTCTCGATTTTTCGCGGCTGTTTCACAAGCCGGATGCGCCCGCTGGCGTGCGCATTTTCAAATCCGAGCCGCAGGATCACAAGATCCACGACATCCTCGACCGCAAGCTGATCGCGCAGGCAAAAGCCGCGATCGAGCACGGCGCGCCGGTGACGATCGAGGCTGCGATCAGGAACACCGATCGCACGGCGGGCGCGATGCTGTCGGGCGAGATCGCCAAGCGCTACGGCCATGCCGGCCTGCCCGACGACACTATTACGGTGAAACTGAAGGGCACCGCCGGCCAAAGCTTCGGCGCCTGGCTGGCGCACGGCGTAACTTTCGAATTGGAAGGCGACGCCAACGACTATGTCGGCAAGGGGATTTCCGGCGGCAAGCTGATCATCCGCCCGCCGGCGGATGCCGGCATCGTGCCGGAGGAATCGATCATCGTCGGCAACACCGTGCTTTACGGCGCGATCGGCGGGGAATGCTATTTCCGCGGCGTGGCCGGCGAGCGCTTCGCCGTGCGCAACTCGGGCGCCGTCGCGGTCATCGAGGGTGCGGGCGATCATTGCTGCGAATACATGACCGGCGGCGTGGTCGTGGTGCTGGGGCCGACCGGCCGCAACTTCGCCGCCGGCATGTCGGGCGGCATCGCCTATGTGCTCGACG
>JBBDNZ010000059.1:0-31684 GCA_040877285.1 Xanthobacteraceae bacterium | reverse complement strand
ATCCGTGGAGCGCCCGCGGGGTTGACATGCGCCTCCGGCGCATGGGTTGGCAGTTCGCACATGCGATTTGATGCATGTCAAGAAGTGTCCATTTTCAAGTTGTAAGTTTAACAAGTCAATGTCGAGCGCGGTCTATTCGCGAAAGGAAAGGCAATGCACGGGAAGCGATGGGACACGGCCTCTTGCAGGGCGTTCGCGGACCGTTGGTTTGTTGTGCGGCATTTCCTGCGGCACAGTCTGCCGCACTCTCGTGACTTGGAACCGAATCGCTGGAAGCTGTTTGGCGATGTCGGTGCGATTCGGCCCTCGTTCGGCGTCTGTCTGTCTTTGCACTTAGCGCGCACGCATTCACGCGTGTGCTAAGGCTTCAAGGAGGCTGTTATGTCAATGATCAACCGAAGGTGGCTGATGATCGGGCTGGCGTGGCTGTTGGCCGCCTGGCTCGTGCCGCAGACCGCCCTGGCCGCCAAGATCGAGATCACCTGGTGGCACGCGATGAGCGGTTCGAACGGCAAGATCGTGGACGAGATCGTGAAGGACTTCAACGCGGCGCATCCCGATTTCGAGCTCAAAGCGCTCTATACTGGAAGCTATGAAGAAACCATGACCAAGTACATCGCGGCGTACCGGTCGCGGACGGCACCCAGCCTGGTGCAGGTGTACGAGGTCGGAACGCAGCAGATGCTCTCCAGCGGCGCCGTCATCCCGGTGCACGAGATCCCGGGCATGGTCGGCGAATCCTGGGACTGGGCGCAGTACGTGATCCCGATCACCAACTACTACTCGACCGATGGGAAACTCTGGTCGATGCCATTCAACTCCTCGACGACGATGCTGTACTACAACAAGGATCTGTACGCCAAGGCGGGGCTCGACCCCAACAAGCCGCCGAAGACCTGGGCCGAGTTGGAAGCACACGGCAAGAAGCTGCTTTCCAGCGGCGCGGTGCCGCAGGTGCTCTCCTTCGGCTGGCCGGACTGGCAGCTTGAACAGACCTTCGCGGCTCACGACCAGCTTTATGCCAACAACGAAAATGGCCGCAAGGGCCTGGCGACGAAGGTGCTGATCAACGGCGACTTCGGGGTCATGGTGTTGGATACTTGGACCCGGCTGGCCAAGGAGCGGATCTTCATCTACGGCGGGCCGGAATACTCGGCCAACGCCGCGTTCCAGGCCGGGCGCATCGCCATGCTGATGCAGTCGACGTCTTCGCTGGCGGGCATCCTGAAGGGTTCGCCGTTCAAGGTCGGGACGACCTTCCTGCCACGGTTCGAAGGCTATCCGACCGGCAATACGGCTATCGGCGGTGCCAGTCTCTGGGTGACCAAAGGGCAGAGCAACGACCAGGTGAAAGCGGTCTGGGCGTTACTCAAGTATCTGGGGCGGCCCGACGTCGCCGTGCAGTGGCACAAGGGGACCGGGTACTTCCCGACCGTCAATTCCGCAGTGCAGACACTGATGGACGAGGGCTGGTTCGGCAAGGACCAAAACTATCTCACCGCCTTCCTGCAGATTCTGTCCGGACGCCGCGACACGGCTGCGGCGACGGGCGTGCGCTTGGGACCGTTCGTCCAGATCCGCGAGTTTGCGCGTACCGCGATCGAGAAGTCGGTTTCCGGCCAGCTCCCGCCCAAGGCCGCTCTCGACGAAGCGGCGCGTAAGGCTGACCAGTTGCTGGCTGATTTTGCTAAACTGCACCAGTAAATCGCCGCCTCGCGGGGACGGGCGGTTCCGCCCGTCCCGCCCCCGCGCGGACTCTCCTCGGGAGCTTTGATGGCAAACGACATTGAAGAGGAACGGTTTCCGGGGCACCCGCTGCTGCCATACGTCTTGATCCTGCCATCGGTCGCGGTGATCGTCGTCTTCCTGGTCGTCCCCTTTCTGCAGAGCGTGATAGGATCGTTCGTCCGTTCCACCGCCTTCGGTACCAAGACGCTGTATGTCGGACTGGACAATTACGTCCGTGTGCTGACGTCGTCCGACTACCATAGCAGCGTGGTCGCCACGCTGCTGTTCTCCGGCTTTGTGATGGTGATCGGGCTGACCATCTCGCTCGCGGTCGCGCACCTCCTGAATCAGAAAATCCGGGGACGCGGCTTCTATCAAGTTGCCCTGATCTGGACCTATGCGCTCTCACCCGCGGTGGCCGGCGCAATCTGGTCATTGATGTTCGCGCCGGCGACCGGGTTCGTGCCATTCATCGTCGCCGAACTCTTTGGAGGCTATCTCCTCAACTGGATGATGAACGGCCCGCTGGCCCTGCTCGTCGTGTCCATCGCGGCAACCTGGAAGATGCTCGGCTACAATATCGTGTTCTTTCTCGCCGGCCTGCAGAACATTCCGGACGAGTTCGTCGACAGCGCGCGCGTGGACGGGGCGGGCCCGTGGCGGACGTTTTGGGATATCACCTTCCCGATGCTGTCGCCGACCACGACGTTTCTGCTGTTCGTGAACATGATTTACGCGTTCTTCCAGGTGTTCGGGCTGATCGACATCATGACGCATGGCGGCCCGGGGGACGCGACCAATATCCTGATCTACAAGCTCTATCGGGACGCGTTCCTGTATCTCGACTCCGGCGCGGCGTCCGCCCAATCCATCATCATCTTTGTCGTCATCTCGATGGCAGCGGTCGTTCAACTGCGATTCGCGACGAGGAGGGCCATCTATGCGCGCTAGACCGAATTCCGATCGGATCGGTGCATTGGGGGGTGTCATTGCCGGGCTTGACCCGGCAATCCATGATGGCTCTCGACATGCGCCAAACGTAAGAGTGTTGTTGCCGAACCTTATTATGGAGCCGCTGGCCTTCGCCCGCCGAAGGGTTTGGAGTCATCGGTCCATCAACCCGGCTATGGCCCGCAGGCGGGTCAAGCCCGCGGGTGACAGGCCTTGGATTGCAGCGACCGATTCAATCCGATCGCAACATGCTGTTGGACAACAGCGGTCAGGCTGAGAGATTGAGATGACGCCCATGCTGTGGAAAATGAGCGCAATCCATGCCGCCCTTTGGGTGCTGGTCGTGATCATCACCTTCCCGGTGGTTTACGCCCTGATTGTCAGCACCCTTACCTTCGAGCAGACCTACGTTTATCCGCCGCGGCTGATCCCCGGCACAGAGCTGTGGAACAACGTGGTGGAGGCTTGGGACCGCATCAACATGGGGCGCGTGTACTTCGTCACGGGCGTCGTTTCGGCGGGAACGGCGGTCGTGAAAATCATCCTGTCGCTGATGGCCGCGTTCGCCTACACGCACTTCAAGTTCCGTGGCCGGGCACTGCTGTTTCCGTTGACCATGATCACCCAGATGCTGCCGCTGCCGGTGCGGATCCTGCCGACCTTCGAGATGATGGCGGACTTGCAATGGATCAACACCTACTCGGGACTGATGTTTCCGTTTTTCGCCAGCACGACCGGGATCCTGCTGTTCCGTCAATTCTACCTGACCGTGCCACGCGATCTTCCCGACGCGGCACGCGTCGATGGAGCGGGACCGATGCGGTACTTCCTGCAGATCCTGGTTCCATTGTCGCGCACCAATATCGCTGCGCTGTTCGTCATCGAGTTCATTTTCATGTGGAGCCAGTACCTTTGGCCCCTGATCATCACGACGACTGCGGACATGCGCATGATGCAAATCGGGTTGAAGATGCTGATCGCGACGGACCAGATCGCCCCGGCATGGAACGTCATCATGGCCGGGACCATCGTCTCAATGCTTCCTCCGCTGGTCGTGTTGATGCTGTTCCGCAAGAGCTTTGCCGAAGGCATCGCACTGCAGACCCAGAAATAGAAAGTTGAATCCGGCGTGGCGCGTCACCGGCCGAAAACGAATTGATCGGACAGGAAGGAATAGATGGCCGAAGTCTCTTTTCGCAACATCCACAAGTCGTTCGGCAAGGTCAAGGTGATCGAAGGAGTGACGATCGACGTTGCCGACGGCGAATTCGTCGTGATCGTGGGGCCGTCGGGCTGCGGCAAGTCGACCTTGTTACGTATTTTGGCCGGGCTGGAGACGGTGACCTCGGGCGAGGTGATGATCGGAGGCAAGGTCGTCAACGACCTCGCCCCCAAGGATCGAGACGTCGCAATGGTGTTTCAGAACTACGCGCTTTATCCGCACATGAGCGTCTACGGCAACATGGCCTACGGACTGAAGATCCGCGGACTGCCGAAGGCCGAGATCGATGCGCGCGTGCAACGAGCTGCCGAGATTCTGCAACTGACGGAATTCCTGAAACGCAATCCTCGCGATCTGTCAGGGGGTCAGCGTCAGCGTGTGGCGATGGGACGCGCGATCGTGCGCGAGCCCACGGTCTTTCTGTTCGACGAGCCGCTGTCGAATCTTGACGCCAAGTTGCGCGTGCAGATGCGTGCGGAACTGCTGGAGATGCACAAGCGCCTGCGCACCACCACGCTGTACGTAACGCACGACCAGGTCGAGGCGATGACGTTGGCCGACCGCATGCTCGTGCTCAACGAGGGCCGCACCGAGCAGATCGGCACACCCCTGGAAGTCTACAACAAACCAGCAACGACTTTTGTGGCGGGCTTCATCGGTTCGCCGCCGATGAATCTGATCCCGGGCCGCATCGCGCCGGACGGCGCCACGCTGGTATCGGATGGCGAAATTGACGTCCGCCTTCCCGAGCCGCTGCCCAAATTTGCCGGGCGCAAGGTGCTGCTCGGCATGCGCCCCGATGACCTGCTGCCGTGTGAGCCGGGCGCGGCTCTGGTCACGCCTCACATTGATTTCACCGAGCTGCTTGGCTCGGACACGCTTGTCTACGGGCACATCGGTCCGGATAAGACGGGCACGCGGGTTGCGGTGCGGCTGCACCACGCGATGCCGAGTGTGGGTCAGGCGGCGCTGCCGCTTGGTTTCGAAGCCAAGAGCATGCACCTGTTCGACGCCGAAACGGAAAAACGCATAGAGATCTGAGTTGAGCGCGGAAGGAGCGATACAGACACTTTCGGCGCATTTAAATCTCTGCGCCATGCTTGTGAAAGGTCGATGTCACTAGTTCCATGCAAGCATGACCGAAACGAAGACAAGGACCGCGATCACACCGGCAATGATGACGATTACTTTCTCAATCGGTTCGCCTTTGTGTCTGACACTCTCGCCTTCTTTGGTTCGCTAAACGCCAATCTCAATCCGGTAATGGCCAAGAATGGCGAACGGATACGCGAGCATAAGGACCGAGGTTGCGGCGCAAGCTCCCGCTGCAATAGAAAACGCAAATTCGGGCGGCTCCGAAAAGGCGATTAACGAATGAACGACGAGCGAAAGCGAAAGTACGATCATGGCAAGAACCAGATAGTCCGCCCAGGCGATGCGGTGCGACGCTTCCTCTTGGCGTGGATCACCGGCATGCGCGGCGAATGCATGATTGAAGGCTTCCCGATAGACGTCCTGCGCATGGGGCGGCAGGTGCCGTCGCACCGCGGGAGGAAGAGCGTCGTTCGTTCGGTAGGGCATGGCTACCTCCAAGCCGCACGGCCACGCGTCAGCCGACGGCGTCGCTGGCAACGCAACGGATGCCCAGCGCCTTGAAGGCCTGGCGCGTCGCGAGCGCCGAGCCATCGACATCGATGGCGCGGCAAGCGTCCTCGATCACCACGACCTCGAAGCCGTCGCGCCGGGCGTCCTCGGCCGAATAGCGCACGCAGAAATCGAAGGCGAGCCCGGCCAGGAAGACGCGCGTGAAGCCGCGCTCGCGCAGATACCCGGCCAGCCCGGTACGGGTCTCGCGGTCGTTCTCGTAGAACGCGGAATAGGAATCGATGTCGCGGTGATAACCCTTGCGCAGCACCAGTTCCGCATGCGCGATCTGCAAGTCCTTGCGGAACTCGGCGCCCGGCGTCCCCTGCACGCAATGGTCGGGCCATAGGACCTGCGGTCCGTAGGCGACTTCGATTGTTTCATATGGCTTCCGGCCAGGATGCGTCGAAGCGAATGACTGATGGCCGCGGGGGTGCCAGTCCTGGGTCAACGCCACATGCGCGAAACGCGTGGCCAGGCGATTGATCAGCGGCACCACCTCATCGCCGCGGGGAACCGCAAGCGCGCCGCCGGGACAGAAATCGTTCTGGATGTCGACCGCCAATAGAAGGTCTTGATCGCGGATCGCGAGCTTGTCGGTCATGATCGCGTCCCCTCCTGCCGTGCCAGGCGGCTGTCCACTTCGGCGGCAAGCCGCTTCAGCGCGTCCGCTACTTGAACTGGATAGGATGCGTCCGGTTCCAAGCGGCGCAGCGGCTCCGGCAGCCGTTCGAGGGCGCGCGCGGCGCGTGCTCGGATTTCGGCGAGCGTCGGCGATAGCGCAATGCGACGGCCGCCCTGCATCACCAATTGAACGAGCGGCTCGCCGGCCTGCTCGTCACCTTTGATCGACAGCACATCGCCAGTCATTCGCCCATCCAGCCCATAGCGGCGCCAGACCTGCTTGCGGCCCGGCCATGTCGCCTTGCCGGCCGAACGCTTGCGCCGCGCCAAACCCGCGTATTCCTGCAGCTTATAGGCGCAGTCGAGCGCCGGCACATCGGACGACGTCGTCAAGCTCGTGCCAAGTCCGAAGCCATCGATTGGCGCCCCGGCGCGGAGCATTTCAGCCACGCTGTCTTCATCGAGCCCGCCGCTGGAAAAAATAGTCACCTCTCGCAAGCCGCCTTCATCGAGGATGCGGCGGACACTCTTGGACAGCGCAATCATATCGCCGCTGTCCAGCCGCACGCCCCGGATGGTGATGCCCTGCGACCTGAGCCGCGGCGCCAGTGCGACGACCTTGCGAGCCGCGGCCTCCGTGTCATAGGTATCGATGAGAAGCGTCAGGTTTTGCGGGCGCGATCGGGCGAAATTCTCGAACGCGGCACTCTCGTCGTCATGCGCCTCGATGAAAGAATGCGCCATGGTGCCGAAGGTCGGGATGCCGTAGAGCTTTTCGGCCAGAACGGTAGCCGTTCCGGCAAAGCCCACAAGGTAGCTCGCCCGCGCAGCCATGAGGCCGGCCTCGGAGCCGTGCGCGCGGCGCAGGCCGAAATCGACCAGCAGCTTGCCGGGCGCCGCCAGCACCATGCGAGCGGCCTTGGAAGCGATCAGCGACTGGAAATGCAGAATGTTCATAAGCCGCGTCTCGACCAGCTGGGCCTGCGGCAGCGGCGCCGTCACGCGCAGGATCGGCTCGTTAGCAAAAAACACCGTTCCTTCCGGCATCGCATGCACGTCGCCTGTGAAACGGAGCTCCGCAAGGTAGTTGAGCAACTCCTTGCTGAATCGACCGCTCCGCGCCAGCCAATCGATTTCCTCGGACGAGAAGCGCAATTGTTCCAGAAAATCGAGCGCCTGTTCGAGCCCGGCGGCAACCAGGAAGCCCCGGCGCGCCGGGAGCTTACGCACGAAGAATTCGAATACCGCCGTCTTTGTCTCGCCATGCTCCAGATAGGCCTGGATCATGTTGAGCTGATAGAGATCGGTTAGCAGCGGAGTCGTTGCGTCATTCATTCGGCACCTTGGGCAATTAAGAATTTAAGTCCTGAAAGACGGTGCAACCATTCGATACGCACCCAAGGAACTAGCGTACCGGCGGGGGCTCCTCCTCCGCATCGGCGGTGAGAATCTCCAGGATATCAGCCGCTCTGCCCGTAAGCGGCCGGCCGGCTTTGCCAAGCACATCACCATTGCCCGTGGCCCAAATCGCAGCCTCTTCCAGGTCGGAAAGAGTGGGCTTCAACGCCAGAATCTGGATGATTTTGGCGTCGTCCATGTCGCCGAGAATAGCTTTCAGGTCGTCGTGGGTGATTGGCATTTTGGTGACCTTTCAAACATTAATAACAACGTATGCTGGCCGATGTTTGATGCAAGTCAAGGTCACGCAATCGGCGCTTTAGGCAACTACCGCTACCGGAGAGCGAACTAAGCTAAATGGGTCACCTTATCGAATCTCAGGAGCCGGTTTTCAAACTGCTCGCAGATCCAGCCGCGCATGGCGGCCGCGAGGTGCGGCGGATGGATACACATATTTCGTCGGTATTTCTCGCGGGTGAGCGCGCTTACAAAGTGAAGCGCGCCGTGCGCTTTCCATTCCTCGATTTCTCTACCCTGGACAAACGCAAAGCCGCCTGCGAGGCCGAGCTCGAAGTCAACAAAGCGTTCGCGCCGGAGATTTACCGTCGCGTGGTTCCGATCACTCGCGAGCAGGATGGAAAGCTCGCCATCAACGGAAGCGGCCAAGCGATCGAGTGGGCGGTCGAGATGCGGCGCTTTGATGAGAACCGCACGCTCGACCGCCTCGCGGACGCGGGCGAAATCAACATTCATCTTGCCGACGCGCTCGGGCGCGCCGTCGCCGCAGTGCACAAGGCTGCGCCCACAGTGAAGGCGGAGTCATGGATCGAGGCGCTGGCATCATTCATCGATCAAAACGACAGTGAGTTGCATGAGACGCCGGACCTCTTCCTGCCGAAGGATATCGCGGCCCTCAGCGTCGCGAGCCGCGCCATGCTCGAGCGCCTGCGCCCCTTGCTTATCACGCGGGGTGAACTTGGACTCGTCCGCCGCGGGCATGGCGATCTTCACCTGGGCAATATCGTCATGCTGGGCGACCGGCCAGTCTTATTTGACGCCATCGAGTTCGATCCGCTGATCGCCTCCGGTGACGTGTTCTATGATCTGGCCTTCCTGCTTATGGATCTCGTGGAGCGCGGACTACAGGAAAGCGCGAACATCGTGTTCAACCGCTATCTCACCGCCACGGCCCGAGCGGAAGATTTTGACGTGCTTGCCGCGCTCCCCCTATTCCTTTCGTTACGGGCGGCCATCCGCGCCAAGGTGACGGCCGCGCGGCTTAAGTTTGCGGACCAATCAAGGCATGCCGCCATCCGGCGAAGCGCGCAGACCTATTTCGAGCTCGCCTGCCGCCTCATAAAGCCGCGCCCGCCAATGCTCGTCGCCGTCGGAGGCCTGTCGGGAACCGGCAAATCCGCGCTGGCGAAGACGCTGGCGCCTTCTATCGCGCCGGTTCCCGGCGCCGTGGTGCTGCGCTCCGACGTGGAGCGCAAGACGTTATTTGGCCGGGCGGAAACCGAGCAGCTGCCGCCCGAAGCCTATGCCGCCGACATTTCCGCCCGCGTTTACGACGCCCTCCAGCAAAAGGCTGGCCGCGTCATCGCCGCGGGCCATTCCGCCATCGTCGACGCGGTCTTTGCTCGGCCGGCTGAGCGGGAATCCGTCGCGGATATCGCGCGGTCTCGCGGCGTCCGGTTCCAAGGGCTGTTCTTGACGGCCGACCTGAATACGCGCCTTGCGCGCGTCGGCACGCGCGGTCCCGACGCCTCCGATGCCAATGCGCGCGTGGTGCGGCAGCAGGAGAACTATGCGCTTGGAACGGTCGATTGGACGCTTGTCGACGCTTCCGGCACACCTGAGGAGACGTTGAGGCGGGCAAGAGCGGTACTAGGCGAACAGACCTAAACGACTGGCAACTTACGGCACAATAATCAGCCGCCCTCGCCCCTGCTGCGCCGACCTATCATATCGAAGAATTTAAGCTTGGCGGCTTCGGTCGCCAGAATATAGGCGATGACAATGAGAACCAATGTACCCAACAGTGGCGCGGGCAGCGGGATGAAGCCGAATACGGCAGCCAATGGGCCGCTGAAGGGAAACATGAGCGCGAGAGCCGCGACAGCGGCCGTCGCCCCTATAAGCAGACGGCTCGGCATGCTGCGGAACGCCGGACCCTGCGTCCGCAGCACCAGCACGACCGCGAGTTCGGTCAGCAGCGAGACTACAAACCATGCGGTCTGGAAGGTCGGCTCAGTCGCCGCGAAAACAAGCAGGAGCACGCCAAATGTCAGCACGTCGAAAACCGAGCTGATCAATCCGAATACCACCATGAACCATTGAACGTCGCGCAGGCGCCAGCGCTGGGAACGAGCAAGCCTTTCCGCATCGACATTATCGGTCGAAATCGCAATTGAAGGGATATCGGAAAGGAAGTTGTTGAGCAGGATCTGCTTGGCGGCAAGCGGTAGGAACGGCAGGAATGGAGTCGCCAGCGCCATGCTCACCATGTTTCCGAAATTCGCGCTTGTGGTTATGCAGATATATTTGAGCGTATTGGCGAAAGTGCGCCGGCCGTCCTCGACACCCTGCCGCAGCACATCGAGGTCGGGCTGTAGTAGAATGATATCCGCGCTTTCGCGCGCGACGTCCACGGCCTGATCCACCGATATGCCCACATCGGCCGCGTGCAGAGCGGGCGCATCGTTGATGCCGTCTCCCAGATAACCGACGGCGTGTCCGGTCTGTTGCAGGGCCCTGACGATACGCTCCTTCTGCTGCGGATCGACTTCGACGAAAAGCTCGGTTCGCTCGGCGAGATGCCACAGCGATTCATCCTTCAGCCTTGCGATTTCCTCGCCGGTGAGCATAGCCCTCGGGTCGAGGCCGACGGTCTGGGCGAGATGGGCCGTGACATAGCGATTGTCGCCGCTGATGATCTTGATGCGGATGCCGAGGCGGGCAAGATCGCGAATGGTATTTTCGATCCCCTTTTTGGGCGGGTCGGAGAACAATAGAAAACCGACGCAGGACATTTCGCGTTCATCGTCGCGCGTGTAGCGATCCTTGGGATCGACGCGCTTGGTCGCGACCGCCAGGACACGAAAGCCTTCATCTCCCTTGCCTCGATAGTAGGCAGACAAGCGGTCGCGCTCCGACTCATTTAACGGGATTTCGACGCCGTTGCGGCTGACCGTTGCGCAAGCGGCAAGCACGGTGTCGAACGCTCCCTTGGTAATGACCCAGCATTTCGCCGGATCATTTTCTTCGGCCGTGACAATGGTGAGACGTTTGCGAATGAAATCGTAGGGAATCTCATCAATCTTGCGGTGTCCTTCAGTCGTGAGCCTATCGCGTTCGCCCGCTGCAATGATTGCGGCATCAAGCGGGTTTTCAATTCCAGTTTCGTATGAGGCATTGAGGAATGCGAGGCGCCGCACCTCGCTTGAACCCCGTCCGTCGGCATCGACGGCGCCGCTGAGCGCGATAAGTCCCTGCGTGAGGGTTCCGGTCTTGTCGGTGCAAAGCACATCCATGCTGCCCAGATTTTCGATCGCATCCAGACGGCGCACGATGACGCCGCGGCGGGCCATGGCACGCGCCCCCGCCGAAAGCGTGACACTGATGATGGCGGGAAGCAGTTCCGGCGACAGACCAACCGCCAGTGCGACGGCAAACAGCAGGGACTCGATGACCGGCCGGCCGAGCAGCTGATTTATCGTCAAGACGAACAGAACCAGGATAACCGCCACGCGGATCAGCAGGTAGCCGAATTGGCGGACGCCGCGTGCAAACTCGGTTTCAGGAGCCTGCGCGCCAAGCCGTGCCGCGATGTCGCCAAAAGCTGTGCGGCGGCCCGTCTCCACGACCAGCACTGAAGCGGTGCCGCTGCGCACGGAGGTGCCGAGAAAAACCGAATTCGTCCGGGCGCCAAGCGGCGCATCCGCCAGCACCATTCCGCGTTGCTTCTCGACCGGGAAGGACTCGCCGGTGAGGCTCGCTTCCGTCACCAGGAAGTCCTTGGCCTCCAGCACGAGACCGTCCGCCGGAACGAGGTTGCCTGCGGAAAGCAGAATAATGTCGCCGGGGACGATGGCGCTTGCCGGCATAGTGCAGGGAATGCCGTTACGGAGCGCCTTCACCGTAAGAGTGAGACGCCGGCGAAGGTCGGCAATGGCGGCGGATGCCCGATACTCCTGCGAGAAGCCGAGCAGCGTGCTTCCCAAAACAACGGCCAGGATGATCGAGGCGTCAACCCAGACCCGAAGGAACAGGGAAATGACGGCGGCACCCACAAGAATCAACACCAGCGGGCTCGCAAACTGGCGCAGCAGGAGCTGCAAGGCCGTGTGTTCGGCATGCGGGGTCACCGTATTGCGGCCATAGCGCCGGCGCCGTTCGGCCGCTTCCCTGGTCGTTAGACCTCGGAGGCTGCTGCCGAGATCGGCCATCACATCGGTGACACTTCGGCTCCAATAAGGCTCAGCTGACTGAACAACTTGCACGAAGCCCCCTGCAGCGGTTCTCCGCCCTTTTTTATGTTAATTCTCAAATGGCAGGTTCTTTTGCGCCACATCAAAACTCCCACCCGTAATATCTTTCTGAAGTGGCAGTGAAGCCAAGGGATGCCAAGTATGCAGGAACGTCGCCCGGTGATGCTGGTGGTGCTGGATGGGTGGGGCTGGCGAGAGGATCCCACCGACAACGCCGTACGGCAGGCGCACACGCCAACCTTCGACTGCTTATGGGCCACTTGCCCGCACGCCCTCCTGCGCGCGTCGGGCGAGGACGTCGGCCTGCCGCAAGGGCAGATGGGCAATTCCGAAGTCGGACATCTTAACATCGGCGCCGGCCGTATTGTGGCGCAAGATCTGCCACGCATCAGCAATGCAATTGCTAACGGCGAGATCGAAAAGGCGCCTGCCCTGCGCGCGATGATCGAGCGCCTGCGGCAGACCGCCGGCACCTGTCATCTTATGGGCTTGGTCTCGCCGGGCGGCGTGCATTCGCATCAGGATCACGCCGCGGCGCTTGCGAACATGCTGGCGCAAGCTGGCGTGTTCACGGTTGTGCATGCCTTTACCGATGGCCGTGACACGCCGCCACGATCCGCGGAAGGGTATTTGACGCGCCTAAGTAAGGCTTTGCCACCGTCCGTTTCAATCGCGACGGTTTGCGGTCGTTACTACGCCATGGATCGCGACAATCGCTGGGATCGCGTGGCCAAAGCCTACACCATGATCGTGGAAGCAAAAGGCAAGCGCTTCCCCGATGTTCATGCGCTGATTGCCGACGCCTATGCGCAGGGTATCAATGACGAGTTCATGCTGCCCGCGGCAATCGGCGACTATCAGGGCATGCGAGACGGAGATGGCGTGTTTTGCTTCAATTTCCGCCCCGACCGCGTACGCGAGATTCTCGCCGCCTTACTCGATCCCGCCTTTTCTGGCTTCCCGCGGCGGCGCACGGTTCGCTTCAGCGCAGCAGCCGGAATGACGCAGTACAGCAAGGAGTTGGATGCGTTCTTGCAGACGATCTTCCCGCGGCAGATTCTGCTAAATGTTCTGGGCCAGGTGGTGGCCGACGCCGGCGGCACGCAATTACGTATGGCTGAAACAGAGAAGTATCCGCACGTTACTTACTTTCTCAACGGCGGCGAGGAAACCCAATATCCGGGCGAAGACCGTATGATGGTCGCCTCGCCCAAGGTTGCGACCTACGACCTGCAACCCGAGATGTCCGCTCCCGAACTGACTGACAAGGCCGCGGCTGCAATCAGCTCCGGCAAATATGACCTGATCGTGTTGAATTACGCCAACCCGGACATGGTTGGCCACACTGGCAACTTGGCGGCCGCAATCAAGGCGGTCGAAACTGTCGACCACGGGCTTCACCGCCTGACGGATGCAATAGGCAAGGCCGGCGGCATTTTGCTTGTCACCGCCGACCACGGCAATTGTGAAATGATGCGGGATCCCGAAACTGGCGGTCCGCATACGTCCCACACAACAAATCCTGTGCCTTTACTCTTGGCGGGCGTCAGCAACGCAACCTTAGTGGCAGGGCGGCTGGCGGATATCGCGCCCACATTGCTTGAATTGATGGGACTGGCTAAACCGCTGCAGATGACCGGCACCTCGCTCCTGAGACTGCATAGCGCCCATGAAACACGATAGGAGCCGCCTCACGGGCCTAGTTACGGCTAAGGTCAGCGACCATGCTTTCCGCGATGTCGATTTGGAATTATGAGCGCGAGAGGGAGAGGAACGGAGTTCCACTAGCGTCAACGCTTCAAGAGCTTTCTCAATTGGACAAGTGATCGCGTATTGAGGACGTCATCCACAGTGAGCCAGCCGCGCCGCGCCTGATCAACGCCGAACCGCATATACTGAAACGCGTTTACAGAGTGGGCGTCCGTCGAAATCGCCAGTTTGAGACCCATCGTCTTCGCCGCATAGATATGGATATCGTTCAGATCCAGTCGGTCCGGTTCGGCGTTGATCTCGAGAAAACATCCCAAATCGCGCGCGGCTGAAATGATTTGATCCATATCGACGTCGTATGGCTCGCGCTCGCCGATCAGGCGCCCCGTCGGGTGCGCGATAATGGAGACATGACGGTTCTCCATGGCTCGCACGATACGTTCGGTCTGTGCCTGACGCGGCAGATCGAAATGCGAGTGCACGGCCGCCACCACGATATCCAACTGCGACAAGCTTGAATCCGGCAGGTCGAGCCGCCCGTCTTTGAGAATGTCGACCTCGATTCCCTTGAGGATTGTGAAGCCATGCAATTTTTCGTTCAGCCGATCGACCTCGCGGCTTTGACGCGACAGCCGCGCCGGATCGAGACCGTGCGCCATGGCCACGCGTCGGCTGTGGTCCGTGAGCGCCATGTATTCATAGCCCCGTGCTTGCGCTCCTGCTGCCATGGCGGCGATGGTGGTGGTGCCATCAGTCCAGTCCGAGTGGACGTGAAGATCGCCCCGAATGTTCGAAACAGTTACAAGGCGCGGCAACTTGCTCGTTTTCGCGAGAGCGATCTCGCCGCGATCCTCGCGCAATTCCGGTGGGATGAATGCGAGCCCGAGCTTCTTATAAACCTCCTCTTCCGTAGCTCCGGAGATCCGTCTTTTGCCGGCAAAAAGTCCATATTCGTTAAGCTTCCAGCCGTGCTCGTTCGCAAGACCGCGCAATGCAATGTTGTGGGTCTTCGAGCCGGTAAAATAAAGGAGTGCGGCGCCATAGCTCTGCTCCGGCACGGTGCGGACGTCGATCTGCAGGCCTGAGCGCAGCACGACGGTCGTGCGAGTCGGGCCGTGGGCAAGAACCTCGCTGACGTTTTCGTATCCTACCAACTTGTCGCCAACGGTGGCCCCTTCTTGCGTCGTCACCAGCACGTCGAGATCCCCGACCGTGTCTCGACGCCGACGATAACTGCCGGCCACAACGACGCGGCCACTATTGCTGAGAAATCGGACGAGCGCATCGGCCTCGGCTTCGGCTACCGAGAGCTTGAAACGCCTTGCGGCCGGCGGTTTTCCAAGCGCACTCGCCAACTTTTTCTCGATGCCGGGCCCGAATCCTTTGAGCTTTTGCAGCCGCCCCGCTTTGACCGCGCGGCGGAGATCGTCGAGCGTGCGCACTTTGAGCTTGTCGTAAAGGAGCTTGACGCGCTTTGGCCCGAGCCCCGGCAGAGCGGCCATATCACCAAGTTGGCCGGGCAGCTTCTTTTTCAGGGAGTCCAGCAGGTCGAAGTGCCCAGTGTTGACAATGCTCGCAATCTTACCGGCCAAGTCCTTGCCAATCCCAGGAAGCTCCGACAGGTCGCGTCCGGCGGAGAGCAGGTTCTTGACGCTTTGCGGCAGGCCTTCAACGACGCGGGCAGCGCGGCGATAGGCGCGCACACGAAATTGATTTTCCCCCTGGATTTCAAGGAGGTCCGCAGTCTGATCGAACATTGCCGCAATTTCGGCATTCTGAACCGGCATTGCCAATAGCCTCGATCATCGCTGCGCCGACGTTTAATATCGTGAATCGGCATCGGCAGACTTTGATGCAGATCACAGGTATTCAGCGAATTGTTCTATGTTGATTGCCTCGGAGATCGATGGCGCGGTTGTTTTCTGGGTACTCGACATGACGGTCAAGATCACGAACGTCGACCCTAAATACACCGGATGGGCTCGCTTCCTCGTCGTTTCGGTGCGCTTGCCGAGCGGGCAAATGGTCCGGCGGGAAATTGAGGATCATGGCGCGGCAGTCGCTGTGCTTGCCTACGACCCGGAGCGAAAAACGGCAATTTTAGTGGAGCAGTTCAGGGCGCCGGTATTCTTCTGCCGCCAGCAAGAAACCACGCTCGAAGCGATCGCCGGCATCCAGGAGGAAGTTGATGCGGCTGCCGCTGCCAGGCGCGAAGCACTTGAAGAAGCTGGCCTCCGCTTAAACACACTGGAACACGTTGCTACCACCTGGACTATGCCCGGCATTTCGACGGAGCAAATGACTCTTTATCTCGCTACCTACGAACCTGCGGATCGCATCAAAGAAGGCGGTGGAGTCGCGACAGAGCACGAGAACACGTCCATCGTGGAGATCGAACTCGCAAAGCTCGGTGAACTCATGCAGGCCGGTCAGCTCACCGACATGAAGACCCTTGTGCTCGTGCAGGCTCTGAAACTACGGCACCCAGATCTCTTCGCATGAACGTTCAATACGAAACCAGATAGCTTGGCGGCCTATCCTTTGATGCAGATCAGCGGCTGCATGCGTGCTACTCGTCGAGCAAGCCCGGCGTGTTCGGCCGCAGCTACGACGGCACCGACGTCCTTGTAGGTATTGTGCGAGACGTCGAAAAGGAGTCGCAGATCGCAATTCGGAAAGAAATGCGCAAATATGCGACGGGCATAGTGACCAAGAATCTCACGATTTGCCAGCGCGCAGTTGATCGCCCCCCGCATGGCACCGAGGTAACGTTGACCGACCTCCGAATTGATCGGCGCGCAGGCGAGCTCGCGATCGGGAAGCTCGATACCCGAAGCCTTGGCGGTCACCACCATTTCTTTCAGGAATTCGGTTCCGATTTGATGACCCAGCCCGCGTGAGCCGCAATGGATGGTGGCGACAATATCGTCCTGCGCAAGCCCAAAAACCTTGGCGACCGCGGAATTGAATATTTCGGCAACCGCCTGGATTTCCAGGTAATGGTTGCCGGAGCCGAGCATCCCCATCTCCCGGCGTTGACGCTCCTTGGCGCGATCAGAAACGTACTCCGGCCGTGCACCAGCCATCCTTCCGTTTTCCTCGATCCGTTCGAGGTCGCGCGTCTCGCCCCAATCGCGCTCGACCGCCCAACAGGCGCCGTCCGAAAGCATCGCGGTCATGTCGATCGCAGTCAGGGCCAGAGCTGCTTGCTCGAATGCTTCCGCCGCCGTCGCACCCCGCCCTCGCACGCCGATATCAGCGTCGTGCGGGAAATGCTCCCACTTGACCTTGCTGTCGGCGGGGCGGTGAAACCGCTCTTAATCGTTTTCCCACTGGCCCTTTAGCGCTTTAGCTTTGGCGTCCTTGCCCGCCGCAGGCTTCGGCGCAGCCACAGCCAATTAAGAGGTTCGTGCGCTGCGGCTGGCGCCTCACTAATAAAGCTAGTCGGTGCGTGTATTGACCTCTTGATTCACGTCAAAAACGACATGCAGCCGAAGTGATAGTTTTTCAGTGTTCCCATTTCGCGCCATCAGACTGGTTCTAGGTTGATATCAAGACGTTGTCGGCTCCTGAAGTCAGAGGCATATCGAAAATGACAACCATTCAAGATCTAAGCGCGGCAGCCGCTGCGGCTGAAGATTGGGTTGACGACCTCGCCCAGCGGCTTGGCTGGCGTGATCGACAGCGTGTCTATTTGGCTCTGCTTGGGGCATTGCATGCGTTACGCGATTGCCTGGCCGGAGATGAGGCCGTCTATCTGGGAGAACACCTGCCTCCTTTGTTGCGCGGCCTTTATTATGAAGGCTGGCATCCCGGCGGGATCCGATCGGCCAAGAGCCGGACAGCGTTTTTAGAGCGCATTCATGAAGGCGTGCACCGCGACCCCGGGATAGACGCTGAGCAGGTTGCCCGCGCCGTGTTTTCGCTACTCGTGGCTCGCTTGCCCCCGGCGGAGGTCGAGGACGCAAAGGCTGCCATGCCAACAGCCCTGCACAATCTTTGGCCCAGCTGAGAAAGTGCTTAGCTCATGAGTGCCTCTGCGGAATTGTTTTCAGCTCACCCGCCGAAGCAGCAAACAGTACGGCTTTTTTTGTGCGGCGACGTCATGACTGGGCGCGGCATTGATCAAGTGCTGCCGCATCCGTGCAAATCCCACCTCTACGAGAGTTATGTACAGTCAGCATCGGACTATGTGCGGCTTGCCGAAGAGGCAAATGGCCCTATCCCGCGGCAGGTTAGCCCCTCGTATGTTTGGGGTGCGGCTCTGGACGAATTGAACCGCACGCGCCCGGACGCCCGCATCATCAATCTTGAAACAAGCATTACCCGCAGCGAGGATTACGTGCCAAAGGGCATCAATTACCGAATGAGTCCTGAGAATGCCGATTGCCTCGCGGCGGCAGCTATCGACTGCTGCGTGCTCGCCAACAATCATATTCTCGATTGGGGGCGTGCTGGGCTGATCGATACCTTGGCGACTTTAGAGCGTCTGCAGATCAAGACCACAGGCGCCGGCCGAAATCTCGGGGAGGCTAGCGCGCCAGCGGTTTTGAACGTAGGCGGCAAGGATCGAGTGCTTGTCTTTTCGTTCGCCTCGGTGACGAGCGGCACGCCTCGGCAATGGGCTGCAACGCAAAAGGCCGCGGGCGTGAACCTTTTGAACGATTTTACTGACTCGAGCATCACACGCATCACCGAACAAATCATGCGCCTGAGACAGCCAGGTGACTTGGTTGTTGTCTCGATCCACTGGGGATCCAATTGGGGCTATGACATTCCAGACGAGCAAAGATCTTTTGCTCAGGCGCTCGTCGACAAGGCCGACGTGTCAATCATTCATGGGCATTCTTCGCATCATCCGAAGGCGATCGAGGTATATCGAAACCGGCTCATTCTCTATGGCTGCGGCGACTTTCTCAACGACTACGAAGGCATCAGAGGATACGAGAAATATCGAGACGACCTAACCCTGATGTACTTTGCCGACATCGATCCGACAAGCAAGGATCTGGCCGCGCTCGAACTTGTTCCCCTTCAAATCCGGCAGTTTCGGCTTATCCGGCCGTCCAGCAATGATGTCGATTGGTTGCGACAGACTCTGGATCGGGAAAGCCAGAGGTTTGGGGCACAAGTCGTGTTGAAATCGGACGGTCGGTTCGTGCTGTCTTGGCCGACTGGGGCGGGTTCAACCACTTTCAGTAGCGCTCGCGCAGCAAGTTGAATCAAGAGCAACCGCGCGGCGTTAGGAGAATTCGCATGGAGACAACTATAGGCGGCCGAATGAACAAGCTCGGTCCCAAGCGACGAAAGAGGCACTATTCGTACGATGAAAGTGTCGACGAGCCAGCGAAGCTGATTGAAGAGGAGCCCGTGGAGGTCGAAAAAGAGGTTCCCGGCGAAGAAAACGAGCCGGTGGAAGGGATCGAGGAGAATAATAAGCCGGATTTACCCGTATTCGAAGAGTGACAATGCAGGGAGGAGCCATACCGCGTGACGACTTTCAGGCGGCCGGCTGCCGCGTTCCTTCGGGTTTTCGCAGCGGAAAACGTCTGAGCATCTCTATCACTTCCTCATCTGAAACCTGCCGGAAATCAGAATAATAGATGCCAATGACTCCGAAGAACTCATGATCTTCGAGGCATACAACGTCATCGGCTTCCTCGCGCATCACAGCAAGGCTATCGGTTGGCGCTACGGGCACCGCAAGAACGAGCTTCTTCGGATTGCGCTCGCGGGTCCCCAGATAGCGTTGCCGACGCCGCTCGATCTCGGCAAGTTCGCTGTCACAGATGGCCTTAAAGTCGGACTCGTCGATGCCGGCAAGCCGAATGACGTCCTCGTTGCGCACGATGAGGGAGGGTGCCGCCATCTACGACGGCGCCCATGGCCAACTCCGGCTGGAAGGGTACGCCGATCTTGCGCACAAGAATGAGATCGAGCGGCACGTCCAGCGCGGTCGCGACCCACGCTGCCACGGGAACACCCGCGCGCGGCAGCGCGAGGATCACCGGCTGCCGATCTTTGTATCCCGCGAGTGCTGCGGCCAACTTCTACCCCGCCTCCGATCGATTCTTGAAAGGCATTAAGCTATCCCTTCTCGCTTCGCGTGCTCGTGGCGCTGGCGCGGTCAGTTGGTTTGGTGCCAAGATAACGTTTGAACCACTCAGCCGCGAGGTCGATTACCGCTTCCAATGCTCCGGACTCGGGAAAGAGGTGGCTCGCGTTCGGAACGATCTCTAGCGCCTTGGGCCCTCGCAGCCGTGCAAGCGCTTGCTCGTTGAGTTCGATAACGCCGAAGTCGACACCACCCACGATCAGAAGTGCCGGCGCGCGAACCGTGTCGAGCGCATCGCCGGCGAGGTCGGGACGGCCGCCGCGGGAGACGACGGCACCCACTCGATGCGGCAGCCTCGCCGCTGCTACCAGTGCGGCCGCAGCGCCCGTGCTCGCGCCAAACAGGCCAAGCGGAAGCTTTCCGACCAAGGGCTCTTTTTCCAGCCAGCCTATGGCATCAACGAGTCGGTCTGCCAGCAGCGGAATATCGAACACGTTGGCCCTATCGGCTTCCTCTTCAGGGACCAGCAGGTCGAACAACAGAGTCGCGATTGCCCGATCGTTCAATGCATCGGCCACGGCCATGTTCCGAGGGCTGAGACGACTGGAGCCACTTCCATGCGCGAAAGCGACGAGTGCATAGGCTTCCTTTGGCACATGCAATGTACCCGCAAGTCCGAGGGGCGGAATGCGGACATCACAGCTCTCCCGCCGGCTCGCCGCATGGCCAGGTTGGGGCCGATTTGCGCTTGAGAGCGTCATCATGGCGATCCGTCCACCGCATCAGGATCACGCGTGCCGCCGACCCCGATGCATTTACCCGGAACCGACGTTCACATGAGATGCGCCGATCAAAGCGTCTGCGTTGATTCAGATCAATGAACATCAACCGGGCACCTCTATGATTATCATATTTTCCGCACGGCAGAATTCGAGCGTCAGGAGGATGACATAAAAGTCAAGGGTATCATGCACAAAGGCGCACTATGCGTGGCGCCCAGCACGCCTCTAAAAGAAAGAGCGAACGTCCGCCCTACAAGCATGGCGGCCGCTGGAAACCTTGCACCAAGGAGTCGATCGACTTTTCGAGGATTTCGATCGCGGCTTCCGGCTTTCGCTGTTCCGCCATTTGGCTTTCGATATCGAACCGTTCTGGCAGCGTGAATTGGCCTGGGGCGCCGCCCCTGCCATCGACATCGTCGAGAAGGACAAAGCCTACGAAGTCACTGCCGAACTGCCGGGCCTCGATGAGAAGAACATCGAAATGAAGCTCGCCAACGGTGGCCTGACCATCAAGGGCGAGAAGCAGGAAGAGAAGGAGGAAAAGAAGAAAGACTACTATCTCCACGAACGCTACTTCGGGTCCTTCAAACGCTCCTTCCGAGTTCCGGAAGGCGTCGATACCGGCAGAATCGAGACGACCTTCAAGAAGGGTGTGCTCACGATAATCCTTCCCAAGAAGCCCGAGGCGCTGAAGCCGGAGAAAAAGATCGAGGTCAAGGCTGCTTGAAGCCCCTGCGGAAGCGCGATGGTTAGGTCTATCCGTTTGAGCCATCCGGGGTTGCGCTCTCAGACGCAGCCCGGAGGAAGATTGTTACGCCGAAAAGCGAGCAGAGGTTGATCGGCCTAAACTGTCCGCAAGGCCTCCAAATTCGATCTAGACAAAGGAACAGCCAAGTCGACATTCCAAGCTGCATCAGAGATCATGACCGGATCGGCGGCGGATATTTCCCGTCACGTATGGGAAACGAAATATCGATATGCCAATCGCGAAACGCGTGAACACGCGATCGCCGATACTTGGCTTCGGGTTGCGCGCGCGCTTGCGGCCCCCGAGTCGAAGGACCCTGCGGCTTGGGAAGAGCGCTTCTTCGGCATCCTGAAGGATTTTAAATTCCTGCCGGGCGGCCGCATTTTGGCCGGCGCCGGAACAGCGCGCAACGTCACGCTATTCAATTGCTTCGTTATGGGGACGATGGAGGACTCGATCCCCGGCATCTTTCGCACCTTGCAGGAGGGCGCAGTGACGATGCAACAGGGCGGCGGCATCGGCTTGGACTTTTCAACGCTGAGACCGCGTGGCACGTGGGCTAAAGGTGCCGGCAGCATCGCATCCGGTCCCGTCTCTTTCATGCAGGTGTGGGACGCGATGTGCGGCACCATCCTATCCACCGGTGCTCGCCGCGGGGCCATGATGGCAACGCTGCGGTGCGATCATCCCGATATCGAGGAGTTCGTCGCGGCCAAGCAGCAGCCGGGGCGGCTGCGTCGATTCAACCTGTCCGTCCTGGTAACGGATGATTTTATGACCGCGGTTCGTAGCGATGCCGAATGGCTACTGATCTTCCCGGTCTCCGCGGGTGATGCGGATGGCGAGACGGTGATGCGCGAATGGCGGGGTGGAACGGGAGTAGTGCCCTGTCGCATCGCGCGCCGTGTGCGGGCCCGCCAGCTCTGGGAACTAATCTTACATCTGACATATGACTACGCCGAGCCCGGAGTGCTGTTCATCGATCGCATCAACCAGCTCAATAATCTCTGGTACCGGGAGTGGATCAGCGCGACCAACCCCTGTGGGGAAATTCCGCTGCCTCCCTACGGGGCCTGCGACCTCGGGTCGCTCAACCTGACGCGCTTCGTCCTGTCGCCGTTCACGCCGGAGGCGCAAATCGATATGCAGGGCCTTGCGGAGACGGTGCAGGTTGCCGTGCGGCTGCTGGACAACGTAATCGATGTGTCGCGATTTCCATTGCCGCAACAGGCCGAGAATGCTCATGGGTCGCGGCGCATCGGCCTCGGAATCACCGGGCTTGCCGATGCTCTGGTCATGCTGGGGCTGACCTATGGCAGCGAACGCTCTTTGGCCACCGCCAACGAAGTGATGCGCCTTATCTGCCACAGCGCATACCGTGCCTCCATCGCGCTCGCGAGAGATAAGGCTAGCTTTCCATATTACGAGCGGGACAAATATTTGCAGGGACCCTTCATCCGCAGCCTGCCTGAAGAAATCCGAACCGGAATCGCAACGCACGGCATCCGCAACAGTCACCTCACCGCAATTGCGCCGACCGGCACGATCAGCTTGTTGGCCGGAAATGTTTCCAGCGGACTGGAGCCGATCTTTGCCGTCTCCTACCGGCGCGACGTGCTCACCGAAGATGGAAGACCAAAGGAATTCGTGCTGATGGATCATGCCATTGACCTGTGGCGTCGGATGAACGGCATCAACACAGGGGTTCCTGACGGTTTTGTCACTGCCGCCGAGCTTCCTGTCAGCGCCCATCTCGATATGCAGGCTGCGCTGCAGCCGTTCGTGGACAATTCGATCTCAAAGACGATCAATGTGCCGGAGGACTGCCCGTTCTCGGAGTTCCAGAAGATCTACGACCTTGCCTATGACAAGGGGCTGAAAGGCTGCACCACATTCCGCCCCAACCCCGTGACGGGAATGGTATTAAGCGAAGAAAAGGCCAGCGTCGAGGCTCCGCACTGCTGCGTACCAGAGCGCGAAGCGGACTGATTAGACGGCAGCGATAAAGAAAAAGAAGACGGTTGATCCAGATCAAGGCAGCACGCGGCCAACCAGCAGAATTTTTAATCACGTTGAATGGCCCCGTGGCTTCCCTCCGACGCCCCTACCCGCCACGAACGTTCAACAGAGCCCCGGCTAGGCCCCAGAACGCCGCAGCTGGGGCTTTTTTTAATCCGGACGCAATAAGCGGTGGCGCGCGAGATCCTCGCGAGTCCACAAAGCAACTCCCGCGCGGTCGTCGATGGTATCGACCGCAATAATGGCATCCGGATCGGTGAACGACATCTTGGCTGGCATACCCGCCTCGGTCGTTGCATTGAGAATAGCCTCGTCTAGGAATTGCTCGATATGCGACGCGTGCAGATCATGGCGCCCATCGCGCCGATGCAATCGCGCGTGAAACGACCGCCCGGCCAAGCGCGGCGACCATTCGAGCATGATCGATTTAGCTTTCTCATCAAACTCCTCCGCGGATTGGAACTCGAAGCTGCGCGTGGCCGGCGCCACCCTTGAAATCGCATCATAGAGCGCGGGGCTCTCCTCGGTCTGCTGTTCTATGGCTTTGAGTGCCGCCATCGGATCATCGGCCTTCATAACGAGCACGTTGTGATACGGGCTGCGCTCGACCTGTCCAAATTCCTGCAACGCGCGCAGCGCCCGCTTGAAGCCGTACTGGTAGATGCTGATTACCATATTCCAGTCATTCACGACGCCCCTCCCGTGCAAGATTGTCCGGCAAAGGCTGCCATGACTTCGTTCAGCATTCGCTCTTCTTGCCCTGCATAGCGTGGGGAAAAGTGAAATGGCTCAACCCGCCGCACCG
This sequence comes from Xanthobacteraceae bacterium, assembly GCA_040877285.1. Lineage (GTDB taxonomy): Bacteria > Pseudomonadota > Alphaproteobacteria > Rhizobiales > Xanthobacteraceae > CANKHA01. Next base: position 7,508 of record JBBDNZ010000059.1, on the reverse strand, counting down.
CGGCTTCGCGCGCGATGCTCCCCGCGGCGGCAGTCGTCAAGTGAGCGCGCTTCGCTGCCAAATCGGCATCTGCTTTCGCGAATGCCGCCTCTATGAACAACAGGTCAGCGTTCTGCGCGAGCCCGATGATAGCCCGGCGATTGGCTGGCGTGTCGGCGGCATCGGTCACATAAGCGATTTTCTGACCAGGCGTCACCGTCAGCACACTCCGCAGGTTCCCGAGCGGCGCCTCGCGCGTATCCGACATTCCCGACTGCGAGTCGACGCGGATCGGATAATCGTCCGGCCTGTTCTCGACCACCGCGCGCTTGAGTTCGCGTAGCCAAGGCCCGATTGTTAGGCCAAGTTCCGCGAGCCGGGTTTTCCACACGTTTATATGGACCGTCTCCTCGACGAGGAAGGCATGACACGGTGTGCGATGATCGAGAATTGAGGTCGAAACCCGGAAAGCAGGATCGTTGTAGATCACACCGTCGCTCATGCGGCCGCCGCCGATCGGCTCAATAGCGAAGGCATTCTTCAGACAAAAGCGCGCTGTCTGGCTCTCATGGGAGCTGTCGAATTCGGTCACCACGAAGACCAGGTCGCAGAGATAGCCATCAACCAGATTCCAACGATAGGCTTGAAGTTTGTGATGCACATGCTCGATGAAACCCTTCGGCCCGTAGAGGGCAATTTTCTTCTCCCGTCCAACCAGGATCCGCAGCAGGCGGTCAAATCCGACAAAATGATCGATATGGGTGTGAGAGACGAAGACATGCTCAAGACGCTGGAGCTTCCGCGGCGAGAGAGCGCTGATATCGCCAAGATCAAACAGTAGCGCACGCGTTTCGAATAACGTCTCAAGGTAAAGCGCCGGGTCGCCGAAACGCCCGTTGACCAGGGTAGGGTGCAGAAGTGGTCGCATGCAAGGTCCCAGGAACTGCCCCTTCGTTTCCCTCCGCGCATTTCCGCCCGCGAGACGACACCGGGCGAGCCCGCAGCACCGTTATTTAGGCTGGCCCGGATGACGGCCGCTTGATCCCTATCAATATCCCATCAGCCCGAAGGGCTATGGGTATTTCATGCAAGAGCGGCTCCATCAGGCCGACGCATCTACTGTAGCTTCCGAACAGGAAATCCGGGAGCGCGAGGTGATTGCGCTCGTGCGCGAGCTTGTGCGCGAGCTGCATCCCCAACGCGTCAAATTCATCGAAGTTCTGCCCGCCAGCCGCATTGAACGCGATCTCGGTATCGACAGCCTTGGGCGGACCGAACTGGTCTTACGGGTCGAACGCGCATTTCGTGTGCGGCTTCCCGTTCAAACAATCGGTGAGGCGGAGACCGTCCGGGATCTCGTGCAGGCATTGGGAGAGGCTAAACCTGCGCGAGAGCGGGCGCATTGGGAAGCTCCATCAATTCCACCCCTGCCATCCGTACCTGCGGCCAGCGAGGCACAAACCCTCGTCGATGTCCTCGATTGGCATGGGGCCCAGCATCCCAACCGCCTGCACCTGACCGTGCTGCAGGACGATACGACTGTCCTCGGCACGCTGACCTACCGTGAACTCGCGGCTGCGGCGCGCGAGGCTGCGTGTGGCCTGATCGCACGGGATGTGGCGCCGGGAGATCGCGTTGCCTTGATGCTCCCGACCAGTGTCGATTTCTTCACCGCCTTCTTCGGCATTCTCTATGCCGGCGGCATTCCCGTACCGATCTACCCGCCGATGCGGATGTCGCAGTTGGAAGACCACCTGCGCCGCCAGGCCGGCATCCTGCGAAACGCCGGCGCTTGTCTGTTGATCACGATGCCCGAGGGGCGTCGGCTCGCCGGATTGCTCCGCGCGCAAGTGGAGACGCTGCGCGCAGTCGTGAGCGTTGCGGATGTTCGAGAAGCCGCGCCGTCGGTGGACCTGCCGCCCGTGAAAGATCCGGATGCCGTCGCGCTGATTCAGTACACGTCCGGCAGCACGGGTGATCCGAAGGGCGTGGTGCTCAGCCACGCCAATCTGCTCGCCAATATCAGAGCCATGGGGCGGGTGATGGAAGCGAGTTCTGCCGACGTCTTCGTCAGCTGGCTGCCGCTCTATCATGACATGGGGCTGATCGGCGCGTGGCTGGGATGCCTGCACTTCGGCGCACCACTCTATGCCATGTCGCCGCTAAGCTTCCTGGTGCGGCCGGAGAGCTGGCTATGGGCGATACACCGGTTTCGCGCGACGTTTTCCGCCTCCCCCAATTTTGGATTTGAGTTGTGCCTGAACAAGATCGACGACGCCGACCTCGAGGGTCTCGATCTAAGCTCATTGCGTATGGTCGCGAATGGCGCAGAACCCGTCAGCGTGCTGACGTTGCGGCGATTTATTGAACGCTTTGGTCGCTACGGCTTCCATTCCCAGGCGATGGCGCCGGTATATGGGCTTGCGGAAAGTTCTGTAGGCCTTGCATTTCCCCCACTGGGCCGTCCGCCTGTCATCGATCGGGTGAGCCGGGATGCCCTGGCCACTCACGGCTTGGCCGAGCCGGCAAAGCCCGATGACGCAAAGCCTCTCGAAATCGTGGCTTGCGGCCAACCGCTGCCCGGCCACGAAATCCGCATCGTAGACGAGGCGGGGCGTGAAGTTGGCGAACGCCAGGAGGGTAGACTGGAATTCCGCGGACCGTCGGTGACGCGAGGCTATTTCCGCAACGAGGTGAAGACGCGCGAGGTGATCCACAATGGCTGGCTCGACAGCGCCGACCGCGCCTATATGGCCGGTGGCGACGTCTACATCACCGGCCGCATCAAGGACATTATCATCCGGGCCGGCCGTCATCTCTACCCGCAGGAGATCGAGGAGGCCGTTGCTGACATTCCTGGAATACGCAAAGGCGGCGTAGCGGTCTTCGGCGTGACCGACCGAGCCTCCGGCACTGAACGCGTCGTCGTTCTGGCGGAGACTCGAGAGACAGACGCCGCTGCTCGAACAGCGCTGCAAACGCGCGCGCAAGAGATTGTGACTGATATCGCAGGTGCCCCGCCCGACGAGATCGTACTTGTGCCGCCTCGTACAGTGCCGAAGACGTCGAGCGGTAAAATCCGCCGCAGTGCGGCCAAGGAGCTTTACGAGGGCGGCCGCATCGGCGCAGCGCAGCGAGCATTGTGGTGGCAGCTTCTACGCCTGGCGCTGGCAGGGGTTGGCGCGCAAATCACCCGGTTCAAGCACCTAGTGGGCGAGATGCTTTATGCCGTGTGGTGGTGGTTGATTGTCGCGAGCGCGTTCCTGCTGGGATGGCTCGCCGTGATGATCCTGCCGCGGCTCGACTGGCGCTGGGCAGCGCTGAGGCGGATCGCCCGCGGCGCCCTTCGGGCCGTAGGAGTTCCGGTGTCGATCAACGGCATCGAGCGCATTCCTGCCGCCAACGCGATGCTGGTGTTCAATCACTCAAGCTACATGGACGCCCTCGTCCTCACCGCAATTATCCCCGGTGAGCCCGCCTTCGTGGCGAAGAAGGAACTTGCCCTGCAGGTCTTCGCCGGCTCTTTCCTGCGCCGCCTGGGAACGCCCTTTGTCGAACGCTACGATGTGGCAAGCAGTCTGGCCGACACCGAGTCTCTCGTCACTTTGGCGCGGCAGGGACGAATTCTCGTATTCTTCCCCGAAGGGACGTTTACCCGGCGGGTCGGGCTGGCCGGCTTCTATCTTGGAGCATTCAAGGTAGCGGCCGAGGCGAATCTTCCGGTGCTCCCGTGTGCCGTCCGCGGCACACGTTCCATGCTGCGCGGCGAGCAATGGTTTCCCCGGTGGACGACAATCAGCGCTGAAATAGCAGAGCCGGTTATGCCGTCGGGAACGGAATTTGCGGCGGTGCTGCGGCTGCGCGATGCGGTGCGCAACGCGGTGTTGGCTCGTTGCGGCGAACCCGACCTTGGCGAGTTGACCAAGCCTGAGCTGCCAGCCGCCATGACGTGAGCCATTCAAGAGGCCATTCGCCTGTACGCGCCGGCCGCGATCCCTGCCACAATTGACCCGGATCAAGCCGCGTGAAGCGAAGCAGGAGCATCTTTAACGCCAAACAACGAGGGAGATAATTCATGCGGCTGAGTTCGAATGTCTTTGCCGATAGGGCGGCGATCCCCCGCCGCTTTACCTGCGATGGCGAAGACCTGTCCCCTCCCTTGGATTGGAGCGATGCGCCGGCAGAGACCCGCAGCTTCGTCCTCCTCTGCGATGATCCCGATGCACCGGCGGGTACATGGCACCATTGGGCGGCCTACGACATTCCCGCCGATCAAGCGGCGCTCGCCGCGGGCGCCGCCCAGCACGCCGAGAAGCTATTCAAACAGGCAATCAATGATTTCCAGCGGCCTGGTTACGGCGGTCCCTGCCCGCCGCACCGGCATGGGCCGCATCACTATCACTTCCGGCTGCTTGCGCTCTCGACCGATCATCTGGCGTTGCGCAAAAGCTCATCTTGCCGCGATGTGGAACGCGAAGCGCGCAAGCACGTACTCGCCGAAGCGCTTCTCGTTGGCGTTTACGAAAGATGACGCCGTGCTGAACGATGCACCACCGTAAGGCCGGCGGGGCAGGTCACCGATGGCAAATTCCAACACCACCGCGCCCAGTGGATCACCCACGGACGAGCTCCCGTCCCGTATCTTTGTGGGCGTGAAGGTCGCGCCCGAGATCGCGCGAGAACTGACCCGGCATGTCGAGGGTCTGGGCCAGTCTGCCGTTCGGCTCGTACCGTCCGCCGACATCCATCTCACGCTGCTGCCGCCATGGGACGAGGTCTCTATACCGGAAGCAATCGAGAAGCTTCGCTGTGTGGCCAGCAGATTTGGCCCTTTCCCCCTGACATTCCAACATTTGGGTTACGGCCCGCAGCCAAAATGGCCGCGCTTGCTATGGGTGGAGTGCATGGCGACAGACGAAATTGCCGCCCTGAATGCCGCGCTCCTTCGGGCCTTCGGACAGAAGGACGACAGACCATTTCTCCCGCATGTAACGCTTGCTCGAATTCGTGGAAATGGGCGCGCAATCGCTCGAAAGAATCCGATTGATCTGGAACTGTCGCTCACGCAGTCCGTGGAATTAATCGAGCTTTTTCGATCGCCGCCCCCAGGCGGACGCGGCTATCAGGTTCTTGCCACCTTCCGGCTTGGCGAAACGCCGCACCCCCGCGTTGAATAGATAGTGCTTGGCCCGCTTAGCGGCATGGATTTGATCTGGATCAGAGACGCGCTCCTGTTGCCGTGATGAGTTAACAAATTAGTAGATAGGCAGGGCCCCATGCAAATCGTTTTAGTGGCTACGGATGGTTCCAGCGCCGCGGATCGCGCCGTGGAGGTGGCCGCGGAGCTTGCGAAAACGCTAAACGGCACTCTGCTGATTGTGACGGTTGCGGGAAGTCTTTCCGGCGAGGAAGCGAGGCAGCTTGTGCGTGCCGAGAGAGATATCGCCGACGCCCTCGAATCGCTGTCGGCCGAAATCCTGCTGGCGGCCAAGGACCGAGCACGGCGTCTCGGTGTATCCGCTGTTAAGGTGCAAACAGCATGGGGAGACCCCGCGGAAGCCGTCATCGAAGCCGCGCGGCGCGAACACGCTGATGCGATCGTCGTAGGGCGGCGGGGCCGCGGCCGGCTGGCAGGCCTACTGCTGGGGAGCGTTTCTCAGAAGATCGTGAGCCTCGCTCCTTGCACTGTAGTTGTCGTTCCTTGAACCCGTGAGCCAAGCTATCCACTGAAAGCAAACCGAAAATGCTTAAGAACCTGAATGTAGACCAAGCCCGCTTCATCGCCATCCTAGCGAACACAGCACGCGCGCAGCGCGACGCGCTGCTCGGCAACGTCGCGGAGGATGATCTAAGCGATCTGAAGCCAGCGCGAGGCGAGCATAATCCAACGGCTGCATTAGGGCTCGAACCGCTCCTTCCGGAACATCCGCAGACAGCGGCTCTACGCGAGGCAATCGCTACGCTGTCATCGGCGGCTCGTTCTGAGCTGTATACGCTAATGCGCATTGGCCAGGGCCATCTCGGGGCAAAGAAGTGGCATTTGGGCATCGCCGAAGCAGATACGCTCGGGGATGAGACAGTTACCGCGGCACTTAACGAAGATCCCGACCTGCACGACCACGTTATAAAAGGTCTTTACGAGGCCAAACTCTCCTCTTGACGGCTAATCGGTGCTTATCGCGCCCTGTCCGATATTAGCCACCTCGGATCAATTCATGCCGGCGATGCCAGATCTCGCGGATCTGATCCTCTATGATGTTCTGTGTGATCGGCGATGCTCCGGGATGCGTCTGTTGAAGCCAAGCTAATAGCTGCCCAGCGAATTCATCGAAGCTCTCCGGCAATTCGCCGGCCATAATTCGGCGATAGGCCTCCGCCTCGATGAGATGCTGTGACGTCTTGTGGCCGGAAGCGCTAGCCATGCTTATAACCTGATCCGTTCGATGGACATGGGCGTCTTCCCGTGCGGCGTCCAGAGAGCGTCCTGCACCGCGCGATAATGCTTTGTCACCCTGACGGCCCGCGAGTGCTTTGATTTCCATCAACTGCGGTGACCTTGCAAAGGTGCCTGTGAAGCCCCATCTATGGGCCATCGAGATTTGGCCGGACGACTGGGCCGCTTCGCCTGTGCATTGCCGGGCGCACGTCAGACTAGCTTCCCCAAAATATCGAGAGAACCGGACGGGCCGCGTGATCGCGTGCCTGTTCAAACGTACATCCCCGTAATGAGAGGACATCTATGATTAAGGGTACAGTGAAATGGTATAACGATCAGCGCGGCTATGGCTTCATCCAGCCGGCCGACGGCGGCAAGGACGTGTTCGTCCATGCCACGGCGCTCGAGCAATCCGGGACTCGCTCCCTCAGCGAAGGCCAGAAGGTCATGTTTGAGTTGCAGACAGACCGGCGCACCGGCAAGACATCCGCGGTGAATCTGAAGACTGCAGCTTAATTTTTCGTCGGGTCGACATTCTGGGCCGCTTGCACACGCGAGCGGCCTTTCTTCTTCCTTCGCGACGCACGTCGCCATCGAGGTGGTTTTTCCAGTCCCAGTAGAGTCCCTTTATGCGCTCATAGGCAGCGCGGCGATATTCGTCACATCCGCCTTCGGCAGGCCTTCCGAGATCGGATGCCCATGCACGATGTAATAGACCGTTTCTGCGATATTGGTGGCATGGTCACTTATTCGCTCGATGTTCTTGGCGCAAAAGAGCAGATGCGTGCAAAATGCGCTGTTGCGGGGATCCTCCATCATATGGGTGAGGATTTCCCGGAATAGCGAACTATTGAGGGCGTCGACCTCTTTATCTTTGGCGCCATACCTCCATGGCTTCGGCGACGTCTCGGTGCGCATAGCTCTGGAGGACGCGTTTCAATTGATCGAGCACGAGCTGCATCATGCGCTGGAGTTGCAGCACGACCTCGTTGAGTCGAAACTCGTCGGCCAGCAACAGAACCCGCTTCGCGACGTTCTCGGCCACATCGCCAACCCGCTCGAGATCGTTGGCGATGTGCAACCCCCCCCCCCC
>JBBDNZ010000058.1:0-5987 GCA_040877285.1 Xanthobacteraceae bacterium | reverse complement strand
ACTTCCCGCCCACCGCGCCGTTTGAGGAGTAGGGTTCTTTTTCTCACCTCTCCCCGCAGGCGGGGAGAGGGTCGGGGTGAGGGGGCGTTTCCGCATTCCGAGCGGCCCCCTCTCCCGCCACGCCTTCGCCCTCCGGGCTTCGCCGAAGCGAAGCCGCTTCGGCTTCGCGCAGGCAGGCCGGGCTTCGGCGGACACGTTCGCGCCCTTGCCCATTCTATGCTTGCTACGCCATCCCGCCGACGAATCCCTCGTTCTTATCGTCATGGATGAGGGAGATACGCACCCCACCACGGCAGAAGCGGTCTGAACAATGCAGGCTGTATTCAACCTCATCCAGATAGGCGTGCTGCAACTCAAATTGCGCCAATAATTGCGCCTGTGTCTGATAACGAACAAGTCCGCACCTTTTGCATACGATCTCGATAGCTGTTGTGGCGTCGAGATCGGCAAGCTTCAAATCCGTTTTCCAATTCACCAGAAATCCTCCGCGCGAGGAATCCGGGTGTAACTGATCTTGCCGCCTGCATAGCCTCCGGGTGGCGGCGTCCACGGGCCGATGCTGACAAGAGTGCGCCCATACTTGCGGTTAAGACTGTCGATCGCCGCCGTGGCGTTCTCCCATCGGCGGCGCGTTTTGTCGTCGTCGAGAAGAATGTCGAGCTGACGTTCGTTGGCGCGGGTAAGATCGAGCAGCGTAACCCCAAGGCGCATGATCCGTGCGCGGCGAGGCAGTCTTGGCTGTACCTCGCTCCATAGGCGCTCTAAAGCCGAAAGCACGGCCTGATCGTCATGCACCGCAGGCAGCCATGCGCCGCGATGGATGGAGTTGTCGCCCATCAGTTCCAGCCACAACCAGACACGGCCTGCGTTCCAGCCGTCACGCCGCATACGCCGTGCGGCCTTCACTAACAGCAGCCGCGACGCGGCCTTGGCGTGCTCGGCCGTGCGATGATCCGGCGGCAGCACGCGACCATGACCGTACATGCCTCGCCCCGATGGCGGGGTCTGTACGTCGTAGCCGTGCAGCGCATACCAAAGCCGCTCGCCGGTTACGTTGCCCCAGAGCTTCCGCATATGCTTGGGCTGAGTGGCGAGGAGCCCATCAATCGTCGCGATACCCGCGCGGGTAAGTTTTCGTTCCATCCGCTCGCCAATGCCGGGGACATCCCGGAGGGTCAGCTTGAGCAAAGGCTCCGGCATATCGTTTGGATGCCAGACCATGTTGCCGTTCGGCTTTCCCGCCTTGCACGCCATCTTGGCGAGTTGACGATTGGCCGCGAAGCCGATTGAGCAGGTGATGAACGGGCCGACGTTATCGGCAATCCGCTTTTTAATCTGCAAGCCGAGTGCGCGCGGATCGCCGCGCTCCGATGACGAGACGCGGCACGTCAATTCGTCGATGGACTTGACCGCATCGAGAGGAATGACGGCGGATATTTCCGAAAGCAGCGCGTTGTGCGCTCGGCGATACAGGTCAGGTGATTGCGGAACAAGAATAATATCGGGGCAACGCTCGCGCGCTTCCTCGATGTTCATGACGTTCTTAACGCCACGAAGCTTGGCCTCGCGCGAACATGCGATGACGCAGGTATGCCGTGCGTCTTTGAACGGCACTACGCCCACGGGCTTGCCGCGCAAATACGGATGCACTTGCTGTTCGACGCTTGCAAAAAAGCCGTCAAAATCCAAATACAGACGTTCGATTTCGACGGGACGGCGCACGGTTTGACTCTGGCATGGCGGAAAGCTAAAAGAACATACCATGAACATCAGAGTCAACGATATTTCATCCCCGGCGGTGTTTTTCCCGCCAGCGTGTGAAATGGAAGTCGTATTTCGCTAAGCAGGACGGCTTCCTTGCGCTCCCCCCGCGCCCTCCGCTATACACCCCTCGCTGGCGCGGCCCCGACACCCCTGGAGGCATGCCGCGCCGGAGAGGCCGCATAAGCGGCTGTTTTTATTCCAGAATTAAGGACCGAAAACGATGACCAGCGTCAGAGAACTGAAGGCGACGGCGCGTCCGGGAAGCGGCAAGGGGGCCGCCCGGGCCGTGCGCCGCGCCGGCCGCGTGCCGGGCGTGATCTACGGCGACGGCCAGCCGCCCACCCCCATCTCGCTCGACCATGCGGAGCTGCGCCAGCGCATCTACGCCGGGCGCTTCCTCACCACCATCTACGACCTCGAGCTCGACGGCAAAAAGCACCGCGTGATCCCGCGCGACTTCCAGCTCGACCCGGTGAAGGATCATCCCATCCATGTGGACTTCCTCCGGCTGGGCGAAGGCGCCACCATCCGCGTCAACATTGCCGTGCACGTGAAGGGCGTGGAGAATTCGCCGGGCGTCAAGCGCGGCGGCGCGGTCAACATCGTCTCGCACACCATCGCCGTGCGCTGCCGGGCCGACGCCATTCCGGAAGCCATCGAGGTGGACGTGAGCGACCTCGAGATCAACCATTCGCGCCACCTCAACGAGATCTCGCTGCCGCCGGGCGTGCAGGTGCTGGAAACGCCGACCGCGACGCTGGTCACCATCGTGCCGCCGTCGGGCTACGCGGAAGAAATGAAGGCCGCCGCCGAAGCCGCCGCCGCCGCCGCCGCCGCCGCCGAAGCGGCCGCCGCCGCCGCCGCCGCGGCTCCCACCGGCGCACCGGGCGCTGCGCCCGCGGCTCCGGCTGCCGGCGCCGCTCCGGGTGCTCCGGGCGCTCCCGGCGCCGCGCCTGCGAAGGGCGGCGCGCCCGAGAAGAAGTAAGCAGCGCATGATCCGGCGAAGTGGAAACCGGTTCGCCGATAAGATCATGCGCAAGCCCATTAGTGAGCGCGCGCGAACAGCAGATAAGTGTACGCAATCTGCGCAAGCTTGATTGCTTACGCAAAACCGGCACCCACTTTTGCTGATCGCGCGCGTCCGCCCGCCGTGTCATGCGGCAGGCGGCGGAGTCTTTCGCCATGCTGCTCTTCGTCGGGCTCGGCAATCCGGGCAGCCGCTACGTCCGCAACCGCCACAACATCGGCTTCATGGTTGCGCAGGCGATCGCGCGCAAACACGGCTTCGGCCCGTGGAAACGGCGCTTCCAGGGCGCTGCGGCGGAAGGCGCCATCGCCGGCCAGCGCGTGCTTTTGCTGTTGCCCGAAACCTTCATGAACGAGAGCGGGCGCGCGGTGGCCGAAGCGGTGAATTTTTACAAAATTCCGCTCAACGACGTGGTGGTGCTGCAGGACGAAGTGGACCTGCCGCCGGCCAAGATGCGGGTGAAGACCGGCGGCGGCAATGCCGGCCACAACGGGTTGCGCTCCATCAGCGCGCATATCGGCAACGACTACCGCCGGGTGCGGCTGGGCATCGGCCATCCCGGCATTAAGGAGCTGGTGCATTCCCACGTGCTGGCGGATTTCTCCAAGAGCGACAGGGAGTGGGTGGAGGCGGTGTGCGAAGCGGTGGCCGACAACGCGGAATTTCTGGCGCGCGGCGAGGACGCCACCTTCCAGAACAAGGTGCATCTGGCGCTGGCGGCGAAAGGCTTTGGCGACGACAAGGAGCAAAACGATAGCGATCCAGAGGATAAGTGAGGCATATGCATCCGCTCGTCCTTGCGAAAGCGGGGACCCAGGTGCCGCTATTTCTAGATTCCCGCTTGCGCGGGAATGAGCGGATAACTTCCTTTCCCGTCGAATGAGTTAATCCCATGGGTTTCAAATGCGGCATCGTCGGCCTGCCGAACGTGGGCAAGTCGACGCTCTTCAATGCGCTGACGCAGACCGCGGCGGCGCAGGCGGCGAATTATCCGTTCTGCACCATCGAGCCCAACGTCGGCGAAGTGGCGGTGCCCGACCCGCGGCTCGACACGCTGGCGAAGCTGGCGAAATCGGCGGCGGTGATCCCGACGCGGCTGACCTTCGTGGACATCGCCGGGCTGGTGCGCGGGGCGTCGAAGGGCGAGGGGCTGGGCAACCAGTTCCTCGCCACCATCCGCGAGGTGGACGCCATCGCCCATGTGGTGCGCTGCTTTACGGACGGCGACGTCACCCATGTGGAAGGCAAGATCGATCCCGTCGCCGATATCGAGACCGTCGAGACCGAGCTGATGCTGGCCGATCTCGACTCGCTGGAGCGGCGCGTCGATGCGCTGGAAAAGCGGGTCAAGGGCAGCGACAAGGAAGCGAAGGAACAGCTCTCCCTGGTCAATCGCGCGCTCACGCTGTTGCGCGCGGGCAAGCCGGCGCGGCTGTTGGAGCGCAAGGCGGAGGAGGAGGAGAAAGCCTTCCGCATGCTCGGGCTGCTGACGTCGAAGCCGGTGCTCTATGTCTGCAACGTGGACGAGGCCTCGGCGGCGGAAGGAAACGAATTCTCCCGCCAGGTGGAAGCGCGGGCGAAGGAGGAAGGCGAGGGCGCCGTGGTGATTTCAGCCAAGATCGAAGCGGAGATCGCCGTGCTCTCGCCCGCGGAACGCGAGGACTATCTCGCCGCGGTCGGTCTGACCGAGGCGGGGCTCGACCGCCTGATCCGCGCCGGTTACGAGTTGCTGCATCTCGTCACCTTTTTCACCGCCGGGCCGAAGGAGGCGCGCGCCTGGACGGTGACGCGCGGCACCCGGGCGCCGCAGGCGGCGGGCGCGATCCACACCGATTTCGAACGCGGCTTCATCCGCGCCGAGACTATCGCCTACGACGATTACGTGGCGCTGGGCGGTGAGGCCGGCGCGCGCGACGCCGGAAAATTGCGCCTGGAAGGCAAGGATTACGTGGTCGCCGACGGCGACGTGATGCATTTCCGCTTTGCGACGTAGCGCAACAATGCGACGGTCATTCCGGGGCCGCTCGCGTGCTCGCGTCCCGGAATGACGGACGATGTCGACTTCACATCTCCCCGCGGGCGCGGATGGCGCCGAGATGCTCGCTGATGCGGAAGACGATGAGGATGAACTCGGTGACGATGCGCGCGAAGACGATGCCGATCACCACGCCGATCAAGCTGAGCAGCACCATGATGAGGCCGACGAAGGGATTGACGATCATCACCGCGAGCCCCGAGCCCACGCCGGAAAGGCCGGCCAGCACCGAAACCGCCACGACGAGCCAGTAAAAGACCTTGATGATGGAGGGTGTGATGAACCGCTCCCACTGAAAAAGGTCAGCAAAATCGAACATGGACGTCTCCTGCCAAGCGAAAGAACCGCCGCGCCGCCGCGCGCAACAAAGACTGCACCGCGCGCCGGAACGGGTCAATCAGCGGCGCCGCGGCGGCCGCCGCTAGCGGAAATTGCCCTTGATCTGCCGCGCCACCGCGGCCGGCAGGCCGTCGAGATAGGGTCCCCGAAAGAAGGCTTCCCCGGTGCCTTCGCCGTAGAGACGGTTGTGGGCGTCGATCATGACGCGCATCGGCGCGATACAGGAACCCATCGTCACGGCGATCAGCACGTTGATGTCTTCGGCCGGCAGCGCGGCGTCGAATTCCGGATGGGCGGCGACGGCGCGCGCGATGTAGTCGATCGCGAAATGCATCAGCGGCTGGATTACCGCTTCTTTCTGCCGCGCCGACATCTGCAGGCGCGCGACAGTCTCTCCCGGCGGCGGCTGGGAGGCTTCGAACGCCACGGAAACAAGGAGCGAGACTCCGACCAGCGGTCCCGCATGCATCGTCGTCCCCTGTGCCGGAGGATGGCAGGCGCCGGCGACGGCCTAGCGCGGAGCGGCGAGTCCGGCACGCCGAAAGTGCGCAGCGGCAAGCCGGAACGCCGCGCTATCCACCGTTTTCGGCCACGCTGTGGAAAAATCCGGATTTTTGCCGCCGCCGGCGGGGAATGCCGGCGAATCGCGCCGCGCCGCGCCGTTGCTCCGTTTAGGCGGTCAGGACGACAAACAGATAAACGATCGCCGCGCCCCAGCCGACCGCGAAGGCGGCCGTGCGCGTGCCCCAGATGTGCGCCACCGCGGCGATGGGATGCGCCACGCGCGCCCAGAAGAAGATCGCCGCGCAGGCCGCCGTGACG
>JBBDNZ010000057.1:0-6063 GCA_040877285.1 Xanthobacteraceae bacterium | reverse complement strand
GTCTTCGTAGAGCGTGATGGATTTCAGAAAAGCGCGGGTCTTGACGTCCTCGCTGGCGCCCTCGCGCGGCTTCGGCGGCGCGTGCTTGAAGGGCGGGATGCGCACCTTCTGCCCGGCTTGCAGGCGATTCTTCGGCTGCGCGCGCTTGCCGTCCACGCGCAACTCGCCTTTGCGGATCACGCGCTGGATATGGCTGAAGGACAGCCCGGGAAACCGCGCCTCCAGAAAGCGGTCCACGCGCATGCCGGCTTCATCGGGGGTCACCATGACGTTTTGGACAGCGGTGGACGCAAGCGGCGCGCGTTGCGGTTCCGTGCGCGTGGGCTGCTTTCCCTCCCCCCGCGAAGCGGTGGGGAGGGTCGGCGCTTTTGGCGCCGGGGTGGGGGGCCGCTTTCTTTTGGCGAAGCGCCCCCCTCCCCGCCGCTCCGCTTCGCTGCGCGGGTGGAGGGGCGATCGCTTGCGTCCGCCGCGCTTGCGCGGACCGGAAATCCGCTTTCCGCCGCCCGGCTGGCGCGGTCCGCGCCCTCTCACGTTTCGCCCCGCTCCCGCCGCAGCTTGGCCCAATAGTCCAAACGCTTTTTGATTTCGCGCTCGAAGCCGTGGTCGGGCGGGTCGTAGAAAGTCTGGCGCGGCAGCGCGTCGGGAAAATAGTTCTGGCCGGAGAAAGCTTCTTCCGCGTCGTGGTCATAGGCATAACCGCGGCCATAGCCTTCCGCCTGCATCAGCTTGGTCGGCGCATTGAGGATGTGCTTGGGCGGCAAGAGCGAGCCTTTTTCCTTCGCCGTCCGCATGGCCCGCCCGTAAGCCACATAGGCGGCGTTCGATTTGGGCGCGGTGGCGACGTAGAGCACCGCCTGCGCGATCGCGAGTTCCCCTTCCGGACTGCCGAGGAAGTCGTAGGCGTCCTTGGCGGCATTGGCGATCACCAGCGCCTGCGGATCGGCCAGCCCGATGTCTTCGGCCGCCATGCGCACGACGCGCCGCGCGAGATAAAGCGGGTCTTCGCCGGCGTCGATCATGCGGCAGAAATAATACAGCGCCGCGTCCGGGTCGGAGCCGCGCACCGATTTATGCAGCGCGGAGATCAGGTTGTAGTGGCCGTCCTGCGATTTGTCGTAGATGGGCGCGCGGCGCTGCACCACGTCCTGGATCGCGGCGGCATCGAAAGTCTCCCCGGCGCGGGCGGCGCGCCAGACCTCCTCCGCCAGCGTCAGCGCAGCGCGCCCGTCACCGTCGGCCATGCGGACGAGCGAAGCACGCGCCTCGGCATTCACCGGCAGCTTTTTGCCTTCGATGGATTCGGCGCGGGCCAGCAATTTTTCGATGGCCTCGGCATCGAGCGGCTTGAACACCAGCACGCGCGCGCGCGACAGCAGCGGGGCGTTCAGCTCGAAAGAAGGATTTTCCGTGGTGGCGCCGACCAGCACGATGGTGCCGTCCTCCATCACCGGCAGAAACGAGTCCTGCTGGGCGCGGTTAAACCGGTGAATCTCATCGACGAAAAGCAGCGTTCCCTGCCCGGCCTCGCGGCGCGCGCGGGCCTGCTCGAACACTTTTTTCAGATCGGCGACCCCGGTGAAGATGGCGGAAATCTGCTCGAAATGCAGGTCGGTTTCCTGGGCGAGCAGACGCGCCACCGTGGTCTTACCGGTGCCCGGCGGCCCCCAGAACACGAGTGAGCCGAGCGCACGCGTTGCCAGCATCCGCGTCAGCGTGCCGTCGGGTCCGAGCAAATGAGCCTGGCCCACGACCTCAGCAAGCCGCGTGGGCCGCAGTTTGTCGGCGAGCGGGCGCGGGGCGTCTTGGTCGAGTCCGGCGGCGGCGAATAGCGTCGGGCCGGCTGATTTGGCGCGGGGTGTCATCCTCCCACCACGAAGGAATGCTGCCGGCCATTGCGCATGAGCGTCACGCGCCAGACGCGGGTGGACCGCTCGGCCGCGCGCTCGAGATCGCGGCTGCGGCTGATTTTCTCGCCGTTGACCGAGGAAATCACGTCGCCGCGCTGAAGACCGAACCGGTGCGCGGGCGACCCGACGATCACGTCGAGGATCACGACACCCTGGGCCGAGACGTCGAGGCGCAGCTCCTCGGCCAACGCCGGCGATAGATTGCCAACCTTTGCACCCTGGAACGGCGAGCGCGCCGAAATCACCGCTTCCTCGCGCGGTAAATCGGGCGCCGTCTGCAAGGCAACGACGAAGGGCATGTCCTTCCCCCCGCGCATCGCCCGAACCTGCGCCTGACCGCCAAGGTTCTTGGTGGCGAAACGGTAGTTGAAGGTATCCGGGTCATCGACGGACTGGCCGTCGATGCCTACGATGAGATCGCCGGGCTTGAGACCGGCACGCGCGGCGGGGCTTCCTGACAAGACACTTGACACCAGCGCACCGGCCGGACGTTTCAGCCCGAGGTTCTCCGCAATCTCCGGCGTCACCCTTTGCAGCTTGGCCCCAAGCCAGGGCCGCTGCACGCTGCTGCCGCCGCCGCGCGCCGAGGCCACCACGACCCGCACCATATTCACCGGGATGGCGAAGCCGATGCCCTGCGAGCCGCCCGAGCGTGAAAAGATGGCGGTGTTGATGCCGACAAGGCGCCCGCCGAGATCGACCAGCGCGCCGCCGGAATTGCCCGGATTGATGGCCGCGTCGGTCTGGATGAAGAACTGGTAGTCGGTGATGCCGACCTGGGTGCGCGCCACCGCCGAAACGATGCCGTGGGTGACGGTCTGGCCCACGGCGAAGGGATTGCCGATCGCCAGCACAAGGTCGCCGACCTGCAGGCTGTCGGAATCGCCAAGCTCGATGACGGGAAAGCGCTCCTGCGAATCCTTGATTTGCAGCACGGCGAGATCGGTGCGGGAATCCTTGAGCACGATCTCGGCTTCAAACTCCCGCTTGTCGGCGAGCGCCACCTTCACCTCGTCGGCGCCTTCGATCACGTGATTGTTGGTGATCACCAGGCCGCTGGCATCGACGATGACGCCCGAACCGAGCGAACTTTGCTTGTGCTCGCGCGGCAGCCCGCCCTGGTCGCCGAAGAAACGGCGGAAAAAGGGATCGTCGAAGAAAGGGTTGCGGTTCGCGATGACCTTTTTCGCATAGACATTGACCACCGCAGGCGCGGCCTTCTGCACCACGGGGGCGTAGGAAAGTTTGACCTCGGCCGGCGACGCCGGCACGCGGCGCTCCTGGGCCAATGCGGGTAAAGCCAAAAATGGAATAAGCAGCGAAATGAAAGCGAGCAACGGCCAGCGGCGCATAAAAGTATCTCCGATCGCCGACAACATATAAGCCCCCGGGCGCGGCAATAGAAGAGCGCGCATCCTCCTCGCACCGGTCCGCCAGGTGGTGTGATCGTCCCGGGTTCGATCATGAGCGTTACCAATAGCCGTCGTCACCCCGATCATGGCTTTATGATTCGATGCATGAGAGGAGCCTTTCTCAGATTACGGCCGGAAATTGGCAAATTATCCTATTCTTGGTACTATAAAAATGGCATCTTAGGTTGAAAAATGGGGGTCGTAAAATGCTGAAGCATGTTGTTCGTCCCGCGGTTTGCGCGGCTGCCGTTTTTATCGCTGCGCTGCTGTTCGCCATACCTGCCAGCTGGGCGCAAGATAACTCCATCATCGGAAAATGGAGCTTGTTGTGGGAAGGCGCCCGGGACAATTACACGGGAACGCTTCTGGTCACCAAAAAGACGGGCGATAATCTCTATTATGCCACCGTGACCTTGGTCAAATCCGATGCTTCGGTCATCAAGCAAGAGGCGAACATCACCGTAACCGGCAAAAATATACGCATTGAATGCTTCAATCCGAGCGTCAAGAACTGGAATCCAGATCGATTTTACGTGGCGCTCTCCGGGAAGACCATGGAGGGTTATTCGCTCGACGCCGCGGGACAGCGCGGTAAAAAAATAGTCTTCAAACGGCAGTAGCCGTAAAGGGAAAGTGCCGGTTCCATGCCAATGACTAGGACATGATTTCTCGCTTCGTCGATCCGAAGCTCGTTGTCGTTTACGCGGTTGCTTTTATTACCGGAGCCATCGTCATGAGCTTCGAAATGCTCGGCTCCAGATATTTGAATCCGTTCTTTGGCAGCGGAATTTATACATGGGCCTCGTTGATCTCGACGATCCTCGCGGCGCTCACGACAGGCTATTTCTGCGGCGGCTGGCTGGCCGACCGGATGCCAACAATGCCGGTGCTCGGAGCGATGGTTGTAATCGGATCCGCGTATCTGATCGTCCTTCCTTTTTTCGCCGATTTTGTTTTAGAGACCATCCTGTTCTCGATCCAAGACATCAAACTTGGCAGCTTGATTTCAGCCTTCGCCATCATGTTTCCGCCGGTCGTTTTTCTCGGAATGTACTCGCCCTTCGCTATCCGTCTCCTGCTCCGATCCACTCAGCAGTCAGGATCGACATCGGGCGCCGTCTACGGCATTTCCACTTTTGGCAGCATCGTGGGAACGCTCGGAACGACATTTTTCTTGATGCCGATCGCAGGTTCGCGGGTTCTAACCATCTCGCTTGGCGTGGCCGGCATAGCCGGCGGGTTCATTCTCATGCTGATCCGTGATCGGAAAAGCGTTCATTCGGCAGTCGCCGTGATTCTCCTCATAGGAGCATCCGCCTTATGCCCGCAAACGGCGAAAGCAAGCGAGATCCTGGACAGTCGGGCGCGAAGCGCGGTGCTGGCCTTGAAGGACGGTCTCATTGCCAATCTGGAAACCGAATACAACAATATTTTCATCAACAAGCGCCGGCAATATGTCGTCATGTCGTTCCGACGATACAGCGAGAGCTACACGGAATCCGCCAGCAACCTCAATGATCCCGACGATCTGCCTATCGAATACACCCAGGCAATGACCGTGGGGGTGCTTTATCCGGACGATCCGCGGAAGTGTTTGATGATAGGTTTGGGCGGCGGATCGCTGTCAACGTACCTCGCCCGCTATTTTCCGGACATGGCAATCGACAATGTCGAGCTTGATCCCGGGGTCATCTCCGCGGCCAAGCGCTATTTTGGAATCCGCGAAACGGAAAAAATACGTCTGATCGAATCCGACGGGCGTGTCTTTCTCAATCGAAATTCCGACCGCTACGATCTCGTTCTTGTCGACGCATTCCGCGGCGGATACGTGCCGTTTCATTTACTGACCAAGGAATTTTACACGCTTCTCCAGCAACGGCTGAACCCGACCGGGGTGGCCGTCTTCAACATTCATTCGGGGACCAAGCTCTATACCAGCACGTTGCTGACGCTGCGTTCGGTATTTCCAGCTATCGACCTCTACGCCGAAGGCGGAAGCGTCATTGCCGTGGTGAGCAACGGGACCGGCCTCGATGCCGCCGCGCTCGCGCGCCGTGCGGCTGCGCTACAGGAACGCATCGGATTCCGCTATCCCATGCCGCGTTTGCTGGAAAACCGGATTCAATGGCCGCAAACCGCAAACGCAGAATTGCTGACCGACGATTTCTCGCCGGTCAATCTCTATGAATCCATCCAGGAAGGCAATAAACGCAAATGGTAGAGCCTGCGGTCGAACCTTAGGCCGCTGCGGTCGCCTCTTCCTCGGTCTTCTTTTCCTGGACCGGCCCGGAGTCGAGCCCCTTGGCATTCACGTCGCGATCGACGAATTCGATCACGGCCACCGGCGAGGAGTCGCCGTAGCGGAAACCGGCCTTAAGCACGCGGGTATAGCCGCCGTTGCGCTTCTTGTAGCGCGGGCCGATCACCTCGAAGAGCTTCTTGACCATGGCGGCGTCGCGGATTTCGGCCACCGCCTGGCGCCGGGCATGCAGGTCGCCGCGCTTGCCGAGCGTCACCAGCTTCTCCACGATCGGCCGCAGGTCCTTGGCCTTGGGCAGCGTGGTGACGATCTGCTCGTGCTTGATCAGCGCCGCCGCCATGTTGCCGAACATGGCGCGGCGGTGCTCCGCCGTGCGCTTAAACTTGCGATGAACTTTTCCGTGACGCACGTTCGTCTCTCCTTGTTCGGTCCCAGTCCCCTCTCCCCATGGGGGAGAGGGTTAGGGTGAGGGGGTTACCGCCCT
>JBBDNZ010000056.1:0-1185 GCA_040877285.1 Xanthobacteraceae bacterium | reverse complement strand
GGCGCGGCCGTGCAGGTTGGCGTGTATCAGATCGGGCCACGCCTCGACCTTGGCTTTGGGGGCCTCGGCATAACCGTAGCCCGGCATGTCAACGATCGTAAGCGTGCCGCTGGAGGCGAAGAAAATAAGCTCCTGGGTGCGGCCGGGCGTATGCGACGTGCGGGCCAGCGCCTTGCGTCCGGTCAGCGCGTTAATGAGGCTCGATTTGCCGACGTTGGAACGGCCCGCGAAGGCGATCTCCGTTCCCTTCATGGGCGGCAGCGACGCGGGCGACCCCGCGGCAAGGGTAAAATTCCACGCACCCGCCAACAACCGGCGGCCCGCCTCCATTTCCTCGTCGGTAAAATCGCCGGTCATGGCAGCCGTCATGCCCTCGCGGGGCGACGCCTCAGCCGCGCTTGTTTCTGAGGAAGATCGACTTCAGATCATTTTTGAGATTGTCCATCAACTCGATCTTGGCGCCGTGCTTGCGCATGATCACCGCCTGCTGCGTGACCGAGAGCAGGTTGTTCCATGCCCAATAAATCACCAGCCCCGCCGGGAAGCTGGCGAGCATGAAGGTGAAGATCAGCGGCATCCAGTCGAAGATCATCTTTTGCGTCGGATCGGGCGGCGCAGGGTTCAGCTTCATCTGTACCCACATGGTCGCGCCCATGATCAGCGGCCACACACCGAGGTGCAGGAAGGGGCCGATAAGCGGCACGACCGTCGGATCCCAGGGGATCAGACCGAACAGATTGAAGAGATTGGTGGGGTCGGGCGCCGAAAGATCCTTGATCCATCCGAAGAACGGCGCATGCCGCATCTCGATGGAGACGAACAACACCTTGTATAGCGCGAAGAAGACCGGAATCTGGATCACGATGGGCAGGCAGCCCGCGAGCGGATTGATCTGCTCTTTCTTGTAGAGCTCCATCATCGCCTGCTGCTGCTTCATCTTGTCGTCGGCATAGCGCTCGCGGATTTCCATCATCTGCGGCTGCACCGCCTTCATCTTTGCCATCGAGGCGTAGGATTTGTTGGCGAGCGGGAAGAACAGGATCTTCACCAGCACCGTGATGATCAGGATGGCGACGCCAAAATTGCCCATGAGCTTGTAGAGATAGTCGAGAGTCCAGAACACCGGCTTGGTGATGAAATAGAACCAGCCCCAATCGATCAGCAACTCGAAGCGGTTGAGATTGA
>JBBDNZ010000055.1:0-6105 GCA_040877285.1 Xanthobacteraceae bacterium | reverse complement strand
ATTTTTCTGGGTATTGCTGACGGCCTCATGCTGACGCTGTTTCACCATCCCTTCTGCCCGCATTCGCGCTTTGTGCGGCTGGCGCTCGGCGAGCACGGCGCCGAATTCCGCTGCGTCGAGGAACGGGTGTGGGAGCGGCGGGAGCCTTTTCTGGCGATGAACCCCGCCGTGACGACCCCTGTTCTGGTGGAGGACGGGCGCCCCCCCGTGCCCGGCGCCGCCGTCATTGCCGAATATCTCGACGAGACCTTGGGAGACCGCGCCGGCGACCGCCGGCTTCTGCCGCGGGAGCCGGAACGGCGCATCGAGGTGCGGCGTCTGGCAAGCTGGTTCAACGACAAGTTCTTTGCGGAGGTGAGCGGCCCGCTGATGATGGAACGCTGTTACAAGCGATTCATGACCGTGGATCAGGGCGGCGGCTCCCCCGACACCGACGCCATACGCGCGGCGCGCATCAATATCCGCTATCATCTGGCCTATATCGGCTGGCTGGTGCGCGGGCGCGACTGGCTCGCCGGCGACCGGCTCAGCTTTGCCGACCTGGCCGCGGCGGCGCATCTTTCCGCGGCCGACTATCTGGGCGATGTGCCGTGGAACGAAGACGAGGCAACCAAGGCCTGGTACGCGAGGGTGAAGTCCCGCCCCTCGTTCCGGCCGATTCTGGCCGACACCATGCCCGGCATTCCGCCGTCAAAGACCTACGCGGACCTCGATTTCTGACCGATCCTGACGCACTCAAATACGCGCTGGCCAACGCCGCGCGCGAACACGGCTTCGATGTCGCCGGCGTGACGCGGCCCGACGCCATCCCGCAAGCCCACGAACGCCTCGCGCATTTTCTCGCCGAGGGTTTTCACGGCGACATGGACTGGATGCAGACGACGGCCGAGCGGCGCGGCGATCCCCGCGCCATGTGGCCGCAGGCGCGTTCGGTCATCATGCTCGGGCTCAACTACGGGCCGGACGAGGATCCGCTCGCCATCCTGGCGCGGCGCGAGCGCGGCGGCATTTCGGTCTATGCGCGCGGCGAGGACTATCATGAGCTTATCAAGAAGAAGCTCAAGGAACTCGCGCGCTGGCTCGTCTCCACCGGCGGCGGCGACGTGAAAGTCTTCGTCGATACCGCGGCGGTGATGGAGAAGCCGCTGGCCGCCAGCGCCGGGCTGGGCTGGCAAGGCAAGCACACCAATCTCGTTTCGCGCGATTTTGGTTCCTGGCTTTTTCTCGGCGCCATCTTCACCACGCTGGAACTGCCGGCGGACGATGCGGAGGGCGACCATTGCGGCCATTGCCGCGCCTGCCTCGACATCTGCCCGACGGCGGCCTTCCCCGCGCCCTATCGGCTCGATGCCACGCGCTGCATCTCCTATCTCACCATCGAACACAAAGGGCCGATCCCGCGCGAGCTGCGCCCGCTCATGGGCAACCGCATCTATGGCTGCGACGATTGTCTCGCGGTCTGCCCCTGGAACAAGTTTGCCCAGCAAGGACGCGAAGCAAAACTTTCGGCGCGCGACGATTTGCGCGCGCCGCGCCTGGCCGATCTTGCGCGCCTGGACGACACAGCTTTCCGCGCGCTGTTCTCGAAATCGCCGGTCAAGCGCGTCGGCCGCGACCGCTTCGTGCGCAATGTGCTGATCGCCATCGGCAACTCCGGTGACGCGGCGTTGGCGCCCGAAGCGGAGCAGCTTCTGGCCGACCCCTCGCCGTTGGT
This sequence comes from Xanthobacteraceae bacterium, assembly GCA_040877285.1. GTDB lineage: Bacteria > Pseudomonadota > Alphaproteobacteria > Rhizobiales > Xanthobacteraceae > CANKHA01. The sequence goes on along the minus strand of JBBDNZ010000055.1, from coordinate 4,391 downwards.
GCGCGGCGCGGCGGTGTGGGCGCTGGGGCGGCTATTGCCGAAGGAGGGATGGAATCTCCTCGGCGCAAAATATCTTTTCGGCGAGTCCGATGCGGCTGTTAGGGAAGAGTGGGCAGAGCGGCCTTGAAAGTTGCTGTCATCCCGGCTCTCGCTACGCTCGGCCGGGATGACAAAGATGCCACTCCGGAGCGCCGCGAACTAAAACTCCGCCACCGCCGCCAGCAGGCGCTCGATGTCTTCCGGCCGCGACAGACGGTGATCGCCGTCCTTCACCAGCGTGAGCACTACGTCGTCGCGGGCCAGCCGCGACACCAGTTCCACCGTATGTTCCCAGGGCACGTCTTCGTCCTGCACGCCTTGCAAGATACGCACCGGGCAGCCCGTCTCGATCAGGCCGTTAAAGAGCAGATGATCGCGCGCCTCGACGATGAGGCGCCGCGTGATCACGTAAGGCTCCTCCGAATAGGCGGAGGGCTGCGCCCAGGCGCCCTTCTGCTCGATCTCGCGCCTCACCGCCGGCGAAAATTTCTTCCACAAAAGCTCCTCGGTGAAATCCACCGCCGGCGCGATCAGCACCAGGCCGGCCACCGAAGCCGGCGGCGTCTGGCCGCTTTCCCGCTGCCGCCGCAGCTCCCGGGTCAGCAGCAGCGCCAGCCAGCCGCCCATGGATGAGCCGACGACCACCTGCGGCCCCGTGCAGAAGGTCGTGAACACCGCCACGCTTTCCTGAAGCCAGCGGCCGATGGTGCCTTCGGCGAAGACGCCGCCCGACTCGCCGTGGCCCGAATAATCGAAGCGCGTGCAGGCGCGGCCCTGCGCCTCGGCCCAGCGGTCGAGGGTCTCGGCCTTGCTGCCGCGCATGTCGGAGCGGAAGCCGCCGAGCCAGAACAGCCCGGGTGTGGCGCCTGAGCGCTGGCGCACGGCAAGCACGCGGGCTTCGGCGCCGATTCCTATTTCCACGGTTTTCAGGCAACAATCGCCCATTCGCTCGCCTTTCGCGATTCGCCGATCGGGACCGGAGCCGCCGTCATCGCCGTGTTTCGCCTCAAGCCCGCACCGAACGCAAGAGGGTCGCCATTGCCGCGCACACTTGCCGGCGCAACGATTTTGCAGATCCTTCCCTCGCTGCGCGACGAACCGGCGGCGCGCACCGCGGTGGAAGTCGCCATCGGTCTCGTGCAAAGCGGCGCGCGGTCGCTTGTCGCCGGCGAGGGCGGACCCTTGGCCGGCACGCTGCAAGCGGCCAGCGGGGAATGGATCGCGCTTGTCAACGACACCGCTAACCCGCTGAAGCTGCGGCGCAACGCCAAGGCGCTGGAGCGGCTGATCTCCGCACAGCGGGTGGATATCGTGCATGCGCACAGCGCGGGAGCGGCCTGGAGCGCGCTCGCCGCCACTGCGCGTATGCCGGTTTGGCTGGTCACCAGCCTTGGCGACGCGCCTGGGCCGTCAAATTGGCTGCGCGCTTTTTACACAAGCGCGCTTGCGCGCGGCGACCGCGTGATCGCGTCGTCGTCCTATGTCGCCGGGCGTGCGATCGGACGTTATCGCATTCCGCGCGAGCGGATCGCGGTCGTCCCCCGCGTCGTCGATACTCACATCTTCGATCCTGCAGCGATGGACGCGCGGCGGCTGGCCGCTTTCCGCACGGCCAGCCGGGTTCACCGCAACGAGCGCGTGGTGCTTTTGCCCGGCCGGCTCACCCCCGCGCATGGCCAGCACGTCCTCGTTGACGCCGCCGCAATTCTTGCCGACCGGGGAATGCGCGGCGTGGTCTTCGTGCTCGCCGGCAACGATCAGAGCAACCGCAGCTATGCCCGCTCCATCCTCGCCCGAATCGGCCGGCTCAAGCTCGAGCCGATTTTCCGCATCACCGCCCTGTTCGACGATCTCCCGGCTGCCTTCGCCGCCGCGCATGTGATCGTGCTGCCGTCGCTGGAGCGCCCTATTTCGGGCCGCGTGGCGGCGGAAGCGCAGGCCATGGCGCGCCCGGTCGTCGCCACAAAGGTCGGCGTTCTGCCCGAATGCGTGCTGGCGCCGCCGCGCATATCGGACGAGCTGCGCACCGGATGGGTCGTGCGGCCCGGCCATCCGGTCGAATTAGCCGACGCCATCGGCGAGGCGCTGCGGCTTGACGACACGGCCTATGAGGCATTGGCGGCACGCGCTCGACAATTTGCTCAATTCATGTTCTCACCCGAGAACGTTGTGGCCGCCACCTGCGCCGTCTATACGTCGTTGCTGGCGCGCGACCGCTGAACCCGCGACCGTGGCGCCCCGACTGAAATGATCGAAGCCGAGGATATCTGGTGAACTTTCGTCCTAGCGCCATTGTCCATTCCGGAGAAACCGAATCTTCCTCCCGCGACGCTTCCGTTATGCCGGCCGCCCTCACGGCGCTGATTGTCGTTCCCACCCTTGACGCAGGCGCGGCGGAGGCGGGCGCCGTGGAGCTGGTGCACATTCTCGCGGGCGCCGGCCATCGTCCGATCATGGTGGCGCGCGGCGGCCATATGGAATCCGAGATTGCGGCGGCGGGAGCCGAGTTCATTCGTCTCGACGTTGCGAGCAAGAATCCGATTGCGATGTTGCGCAACGCCTTTGTGCTGGCCCGTTTGATACGCGACCGCCGCTGCGACGTGATTCACGCGCATGGTCGCGTGCCGGCATGGAGCGCCTATATCGCGTCCCGATTAACCGGCGTGCCGCTGCTGACAAGCTGGTACAAGGGCTTTCGCGAGCAGAACGTGTTCAAGCGGATCTATAACGGGATCATGGTGCTCGGCTTTCGCGTGGTGGCGTCGAGCGATCAGCTCGCCGAGTTGATCAACGACCGCTACGGCACTTCGTGGGACCGCATCGTCGTGGTTCCGGCAAGCGTCGATGTCGAAAAATTCGATCCGGCCACTGTTGCTTCCGAACGCATCGCCGCCGTGCGCCGGGCCTGGGGCGCCGATCCGGATACCAAGGTCATTCTCGTGCTTGGCCGCATGCTGCGCCGCAAGGGACATCATGTGATGGTGCTGGCGGCGCAGCGGCTGAAGGCGATGGGCCTGCGGAACTTCATCTGCGTGTTCGAGGACAAAGGTGTAACGCGCTATGCCGGCGAATTGTGGGACCTCGTGCTGGCGACCAACACCGCGGACGTGATCCGCATGGCCGCGCCGGCCGACGACCGGCCCGCCGTCTACGCCGCCGCGACCATCGCCGTTTCGGCGGCGATCCAGCCGGAAGGGGTGCCGCGCGCCATCCTGGAAGCGCAGGCGATGGCCTGTCCGGTGCTGGTCTCCGATCTCGGCGCCGGTCCCGAGGTGGTGCTGGCGCCGCCGGCGGTGCCGGAGGAACGAATGACGGGGTTGCGCTTTTCAACCGGCGACGACGCCGCGCTGGCCGCCGCTCTTATCCGCCTATTTTCCATGCCGGATCACACGCGGCGCGCCGTGGGCGTCCGCGCCCGGGCCTGGGTCACGGCCCAGTTCACCCCCGCTTTGGTGGCCGAACGGACGCTGCGGCTCTATGCCGACGTGGTCAAACGGGAGCGGCGGGTGTGACCCTGCGGTCACGCGGTTTGTTTCATGTCTATTTCGCAACGCATTGACGTTGACTTATTCGCCGTTTCTTCCAATCTTTTACCGGCTGCAACAGCATAGGAGAGCCGAGCCATTCGTCGCCCCATGAGAAGCCCGATGCCCGTCCAGAAGGGCGGGCCGCGCATCAACGAGGAGATCCGCGTCCGCGAGGTCCAGCTGATCGATCAAACAGGCACCAACCACGGTGTCACCGATATCCAGGCCGCCTTGGCCATGGCGCAAGAAGCCGGGCTCGACCTGGTGGAGATCTCGCCAAACTCGACGCCGCCGGTCTGCAAAATCCTGGATTTCGGAAAGTACAAGTATCAGGCGCAAAAGAAGGCCGCCGAGGCGCGCAAGAAGCAGAAAGTCGTCGAGATCAAGGAGATCAAGCTGCGGCCGATGATCGACGACCACGATTATGAAGTGAAGATGCGGGCCATGCACCGCTTTTTCGAAGAAGGCGACAAGGTGAAAGTGACCTGCCGTTTTCGCGGCCGCGAATTGGCGCACCAGGAACTGGGTGCCAAGCTGCTCGACCGTATCCGCGAAGACGTCGATTCCGTCGCCAAGGTGGAGCAGGACGCCAAATTCGAAGGCCGGCAAATGGTGATGATTCTGGCGCCGCGCTGAGGTCAACTGTCCGGCGAGTTAGTCGCGCGCAGCCTCCCAGCGACCGGAACAGGCCTCTGTTGCCGACTTGCCGGACCATGTGCCTATGCCTGTTCCCGTTGCCCCCGACAGCTTCCCCACGCCGTCCGCGCGTTGCTCGCCGCGGCGAAGACTTACCTTGACCTGGCCGCGCGGATCGACCTTGCCGGA
>JBBDNZ010000054.1:1194-6157 GCA_040877285.1 Xanthobacteraceae bacterium | reverse complement strand
ATCGGCGCCGCGACCTTGTCGCCCGGCTCAATTCCAAGCTTCTTGGCGGTGCCGGCGGCTACTTCCAGGACAGCCCGTATCGGACCGCCGGAGGGAATCGAAGTAAGCGACAACGGCTCGGTTCCGGCGGCGATGCGGCGGATGGTGCCGTCGCCGCCGATGAAAATGATATCGAGCGAGATATAGGTATCCTTCATCCAGAAGGCGACTTCCTGCTCACGGTGGAAGTCGAACAGCATTCCCTGTCCCGCCGGCAGCTCCTTGCGGAACATCAGCCCCCGGGCGCGTTCCTCGTCGTTGTCGGCAAGCTCCACCGTGAATACATGCACGCCGGTCTTGCTGACGATTTCGACGGTTTTCAGGTCGGCGGGCCAGGCTGCACCCGCGACGGACAGGCAAAGGACGGCAGCCATCGCAACCGCCCGCATGCCTGAAGCAAGCTTGGAAAGATAGTGCGCCGGCGACGCCGCGCGCCTGCCTAGTGCGAAGCGAGCCCGTGCGGCCCCGACTCCGGCCGCACCTCGGCCGCCATGAGGCCCTTCGGTCCAGTGCCGTAACGGACCAAGACGAATTGCCCCGGCCGCAGTTCGGTGAGGCCGTAGCGGCGAAGCGTCTCCATATGCACGAAGATGTCGGGGGTGCCGTCGCCCCGGGTCAAAAAGCCGAAACCACGCAATCGGTTGAACCATTTCACCTGGGCTCGTTCGAGGCCGCTGGTGGGCGTTACTGTAACATGGGTGCGCGGCGGCGGCATCTGCGCCGGATGGAGCGCCGTCGTTTCGTCCATGGACAGAATTCGGAAGGCTTGCAAACCTTTAGGCCGCGCCAGCACTTCCACGACGACCCGGGCGCCTTCATAAGCGGTCTGGAAGCCGTCGCGGCGCAGGCAGGTGACATGCAGGAGAATGTCCGCCATGCCGTTGTCCGGCACGATGAAGCCGAATCCCTTCGACACGTCGAACCACTTGATGATGCCTGTGAGTTCAATGACGTTGGCCGACGTGGCCTCGTCGATTCCACCGACCGTTTGCGGTCCTATATCGACGTGCTTCCCGGGCACTTTTGATTCAATCCCGTCCGACGACATGACGCCATACGCCGCAGCCTCTGGCGCTTCTTCCGAGCGCTTCACCGAATCCCTTTTGTCAAGATAACACCGAGTTGCAGATGTGAAAGAACAAAATGCACGGCGGCCGCTGCCTGTGAACATCGGTGGAATGTCGCGAATCAGCGCGCGATGAACGGGGCAAGCGCCGCGCCGATGTCCTCCCTCACGACAAGGTCGGCCAGATCATCGAAGTCGGTCGGCTCGCGGTTGACGATCACGAGGGCTGCGCCATTGCGTTTGGCGATCAAGGGAAATCCGGCAGCCGGCCATACGACCAGCGACGATCCGATGGCGAGAAACAGGTCGCACGCGGTCGCCAGTTCCTCGGCGCGGCGCATGGCCGCTTCCGGCATGGCCTGACCGAAGGAGACGGTCGCCGGCTTGATGTGGCCGCCGCATTGCGGACAGTCTGGCGCCCTGCCCGCCGGCTCAAACCTCTCCCTCACCCACGACAGCTCGTAGCGGGCGGCACAATCGAGACAATGAGCGTATGTCGTGTTGCCGTGCAGCTCGACCACACATTCCGAAGGAATCCCCGAAGCCTGGTGGAGATTGTCAATATTCTGCGTGATCACCGTCGGCACCTTGCCGGCCCGGTGGAGAGAGGCCAGCGCGCGATGGCCGCGGCCTGGAAGCGCGGCGGAAAATTGCTCCTCCAGAGCGAAGCGCCGCCGCCAGGCTTCGTTGCGCATCTCCTGACTGGAGCGGAAAGCGTCGATGGGGATGGGCCGGTTCCGGCTCCACAGCCCGCCCGGCGAGCGGAAATCGGGAATTCCGCTTTCGGTCGAGATGCCCGCCCCGGTGAAGGGGACAAGGATGCGCGAATCCCCGATCCACCGCTCAAGGCGGTCGATGGCGGTCTCAAGATCGGGTGCGATCATCTATATAGAACTCTCACGTCTGACGCGGGGCGACAACCGGCCGCAAGGGCGGCGAGAGGACATTACCATGCGATATCTGCACACCATGCTGCGCGTGCGCGATCTCGATGCGGCGCTCGATTTCTTCTGCAACAAGCTTGGGCTGAAGGAGGTCCGCCGCAGGGTCGATGAAAAGAATCGTTATACGCTCGTATTCCTGGCCGCGCCCGGCGATGAGGTCATGGTCGCTGAGAGCAAGCGGGCCCTGGGTCGTGAGGCGCCGGCGATCGAGCTGACCTATAACTGGGACAGCGAGGATTATGGGGAAGCGCGCTTTTTCGGCCACCTCGCCTATGAGGTGGACGACATCTACGCCGTCTGCGAACGCCTGATGCGGGCCGGCGTCACCATCAACCGGCCGCCGCGGGATGGCGTCATGGCTTTCATACGCTCACCCGACAAGCATTCGATCGAATTGCTGCAAAAGGATAATCCCTTGCCGCCGCGGGAGCCCTGGGCTTCCATGCCCAACACCGGCAAATGGTGAGACCCACGACGCTTGCCGCTGCGGCGCAAGCTCTTTATATGTCGCGCCGCGCGTCCCGCCGGCCGCGCCCTTCGTCTATCGGTTAGGACATCACCCTTTCAAGGTGGAAAGACGGGTTCGATTCCCGTAGGGCGCGCCAGTTATACCGAGTCCCCGGCTTTCGGCGCGGCGGCGCTTTCTAATTCGCCCCACGCAGCAAGATGCGCCCGCAAGAGCCACTCCTGGGCTTATGGCCCAATTTCCGCCCCTTCATTCTGGCATTGTCGCATATGCGCCAACTGCGCTATTCTAAAAGATAGCTGCATGCGCGGCTGTGACTTTTTAACTTGGAGATCGATAATGGCTCGAGGCACTGTGAAGTGGTTCAACCCGACCAAGGGATATGGTTTTATCCAGCCGCAGGGCGGCGGCGGCCGGGACGTGTTCGTCCATATCTCGGCGGTGCAGAGCGCTGGCCTCACCACTTTGAACGAAGGGCAAGTGGTCGAATATGAAATCGTGGAGAACCGCGGCAGGCAGGCGGCGGAAAATCTCAAGGTGACCTGAGCAATTCGTTCCCCCCGATACGGATATGAAAAGGCCCAGCGCCGGAGGCGCCGGGCCTTTTCTCTTGGTTCGGCTCGCTTACGCGTCTTGCAGATTGGAAGCTGCGGTCTTGCCGCGCTCCACGACGACGTCGTAGCTGACTTTCTGGCCTTCAGCGAGACCACGCATGCCGGCCCGTTCCACCGCGGAGACGTGAACGAACACGTCGGGTCCGCCGTCATCCGGCCGAATAAAGCCAAAACCTTTTTGCGAATTGAAAAACTTAACCGTACCTACGGCCATCTGGTAGCTCCTTTTGCAACGCACATCGGCGTTTTGTTCGGCGGCACGACAACCGCGTCGCCTCGTGTCCGAATTTAGCGTTGTCTTGAGAGTAGCCCCAGCGGGACTGGCAGCAAGCCAGGCAAAATCTCGAACGATGAAAGAATAAGCCGTCGCTGTCCCCTTTGCAATACAGCCACGGCCTATTTGTGAGCCCACGGTTACGGTTGCGGAACCGCGCCTATTGCGCCATTGAATCAAAACCGCGGCGATTTGCTTCGTCATTCGGGACAGGGCGGGTAGCGGTGCCTACGCCCGCGAAAATCCTCCACTTCATAATCGCTTCGCGGCGAAACGCCGGCGGCGGCATGCAGATAGTTGGGTCCGATCGGCGACTTGCCGTGGCCGCCGGGAATATCCAGCACGTAAGTCGGTTGGCACAGGCCGGAATAGCGGCCGCGCAGCGCACGCACCAGGCCCTGACCTTCGTCGATGCCCGTGCGCAGGTGCGCGGTGCCGGGCGCAAGATCGCCGTGATGCAAATAGTACGGCTTGATCCGGCATTCGACCAAAACGCGCATCAGCGCGCCGAGCGTCTTTTCATCGTCGTTGACGCCGCGCAGCAGCACCGATTGGCTCAAGAGCGGGATGCCGGCATCGGCCAAGCGGGCGCAGGCCGCACGCGCCGCAGGCGTAAGTTCGCGCGGGTGATTGACGTGGACCACCACATAGGTCGCCTTCCCGCGCGTCTTCAGCGCCCGCACCAGCGCGGGCGTGATCCGTTGGGGAGCGGCGACCGGAAGGCGCGTATGCACGCGATGCACCTTGACGTGATCGATGGCGGCGAGCCGTTTCACCACGTCGTTCAGGCGCCGCGGCGAAAGCACCAGCGGATCGCCGCCGGTCAGCACCACTTCCCAGATTTCTTGGTGATCGCGGATATAGTTCAGTGCCCGCTCCAGCGAAGCTGGCGACAGCGCATGCGCCTTGTCCGGACCGACCATTTCGCGGCGGAAGCAGAAGCGGCAATAGACCGCGCAGACATGCGCCAGTTTGAGCAGCACGCGGTCGGGATAGCGATGCACGATGCCTTCCACCGGGCTGTGCGCTTCGTCGCCGATCGGATCGGCATTTTCCTCCGGCTTCGATTCCAGTTCTTTCGGGTCGGGAATGAATTGGCGCGCGATCGGATCGTGCGGGTCGGCCGGATCGATCAGATCGGCCAGCGCCGGCGTCAGCGCCAGCGCATAGCGCGCCGCCACTTGCCCAGCCGCTTCGATCTTATCGGCCGGGATCAATCCTGCTTCCTTGAGTGCCGCCGCGCTGCGCAGCGTGGTGCGGATCGCAGTCATAGCGAAACCTTTCCTCACATGCTCGTCGAAGCGTTATTCAGGGTTCAGGCGACGGAGTCCACAGCACCTGGTCAATGCAGGAGGCTCCGCTCGCCAGCAGGACCAGGCGGTCGAAGCCCAGCGCGATGCCGCAGGCCGCCGGCATTGCAGCGAGCGCCTGGAGAAATTCTTCATCCAGCGGATAGCGCTCGCCATAGATGCGCTCTTTTTCCGTCATCTCCCGTTGCAGGCGGCGGCGCTGCTCTGCGGCGTCGTTGAGCTCGCCAAAGCCGTTGGCGAGCTCGACCCC
>JBBDNZ010000054.1:0-1184 GCA_040877285.1 Xanthobacteraceae bacterium | reverse complement strand
CGACCCCGCAGGCGTACAGCTCGAAGCGCTCCGCCAGCCGACGGTCTGTCGATTTCGGCCGTGCCAGCGCCGACTGCGTGGCCGGATATTCGTCCAGGATCGTCGCCCGCCCCAAACCCAGCTTCGGCTCGACGCGTTCGACCAGCACGCGGCTGAAGATGTCCGCCCAGCTATCGTCCGCCGCGACGCGAATGCCCGCCGTGCGCGCGGCCGATGCAAGGCCGTCGCGCTCCGGCCCCCGCTCCGAGAGCGTTGCCAGCAAATCGATGCCGGCATGGCGCGAAAAAGCCTCCGCCACTGTTAGCCTCTCCGGCGGCAGAAACGGGTCCATGCCGCGGTCGCGGAACGAGAAGCGTTTCGTGCCCGCCGCTTCCGCCGCGGCCGCCAGCATGCCGGCGCAATCCGTCATCAGAGTCTCGTAAGGCTCGTCGGTACGGTACCATTCCAGAAGCGTGAATTCGGGCGCATGCAACGCCCCGCGCTCCCGGTTTCGAAACACCCGGGCGAAATCGAAAATGCGCCGCTCGCCGGCCGCCAAGAGCTTCTTGCAGGCGAATTCCGGCGATGTCCGCAGATAGCAAGGCGCCCGCGCCCCATCCGGGCCGAAAAGCTCCGTCGCAAAGGCATGCAGATGGATTTCGTTTCCGGGCGACCGCTGAAGGATTCCGGTCTCGACTTCGACAAATTCCCTTTCCACAAACCATTGGCGCAGCCGCGCGGCAATTCGCCCGCGGGCCAGAAGAAAGGGACGCCGGTCGGCATGTGAAGACGGGGTCCACCAGGGGGAAGGGTCTGGCATTCTGATTTCCCTCACCCGGCGCCCAAAGAGCCGGAATGACTGGTATTGCGCCTCAAGATGAGTATGTTGCGGCCCGAAAGCGCCATTCCAGCCATCGAGGATTATCCGTGAAAGTCATCGCCAGTTCTCTCCGCAAGGGCAATGTCGTCGAAAAGGACGGCAAGCTCTATGTCGTGCTGAGCGCCGAGAACATTCATCCCGGCAAGGGCACGCCGGTCACTCAGCTCGATATGCGCCGGATCAGCGACGGTGTGAAGGTGTCGGAACGCTACCGCACCACCGAGCAGGTCGAGCGCGCCCATGTGGAGGACCGCGAGTTCCAATTTCTGTACGGGGATCCCGCCGGCTTCCATTTTATGAATACCGAAAATTACGACCAAGTGGT
>JBBDNZ010000053.1:0-6220 GCA_040877285.1 Xanthobacteraceae bacterium | reverse complement strand
ACGGGGATCCCGCCGGCTTCCATTTTATGAATACCGAAAATTACGACCAAGTGGAGGTCCCAAAAGACTTCGTAGGCGAGCAGACCGTCTATCTCCAGGAAAACATGCTGGTCAGCCTGAGTATGCATGAGGGCACCCCAGTGGCTTTGCAACTGCCGCCCCGCGTGGTCCTGGAGGTGGTGGAAACGGAGCCCACGGTCAAAGGCCAGACCGCCTCCTCTTCGTTCAAACCGGCCAGGCTCTCCAATGGGATGCGGACGATGGTTCCCCCTCACATCGCGACCGGGACCCGCGTGGTGGTCATGACCGCCGACGGAAGCTATGTCGAGCGCGCCAAGGACTAAGCTTACCGGCAGCGGAAAAGAAATCCTCAAGCGTTGCCTGAGGTATGGCGCCATACGCCGCAGCTAGTATAGCCTATGCGCAGGCGCAGAACCAAAATCGGCGGTGAGGCTCCTTTGCGGGTAAGTTGGATCGCGAGTTTCTTGTTACTGCTGACTACCGGCGCGGCGGCGCAGGAGATCAAGGCGCCGCAAATTTCCTATCTCACGATGGAATGGGACGCGGCGCTTGCCGCGCTCGGCGACAGCGAGGCGGTGCGGCGGCTTCCCCCTTTGCCGGCCGGCGCGATCGCGTCCGCCACTCCCAATCTCGATCTGCTTACACGCCTGAACCTCGCCACCGGCAAAGTGCTCCCCCATATCGCCGCGAGCCCGGTGCCGGTCTTGCTGCCGCTCAATCTTGACACCCTTTCACGCGGCGAGAGCGCGGAATTTGTTTCCGACTTCGGCGCGCCGAAATTTTTTCTCGCGGGACCCGCGGGCTACGACGCGGCCTTTACCACTGCCGCGCCGACCGCGAGCAAGCGGTTAAAAAAAGGCCCGCCGCGCGACGTCGAAATTCATGTCAGCGGCTTCGCCCTGCTCTATGACCTCGGCAAGCGCGCAGGCGGGGAAGAAAAGCCGCCGACCGGCCTGCAAGCTGATTTTCCCGATATCCGCCGTTTCTATTTCGAGGGCCATATGCGCTACCTTTTCGAGCGCCATGGCGTGCTCTACGGCGTCTCCATCGAATGCTTCGACGGGCGCTCCAATTCAAAGCGGTTTCACTGCAATGATGCCCACGGCATCGCTGTGCGCTTCTTGAAGGCGCTGACCATTACGGGCGGCATGCCGCAACCGGCCGGCAGAGCGCCCGGCGATCCGTCGGCCGGGCGGCCGGACGTCATCTCGACGGCATTCACTTACTATCCTCCGGGCGAGATCATTTCCGGCACCGGCGCGCGAAAGCAAGGCGGGCATTCGGATTACACGATCTATTCGAAGATCAGGTTTCCGCTGGCGGAAGCGCCGACGCAGACCTATTCGCAGGTCTACATGAATTTGGGCGACTGCACCGGAAGCACGGCAGATTTTCAGATGAAACAGCGCAAGGGCGCGCCGTTTCGCTGTCCGTTTGGCAAAAAGGTGGCCGCCGCCGAAATGCCCAGCGGCGGATACAACGGATATCCTTGGCGCGATAATTTCTGCGAGGTGCGCGGCTTCTTCGTCGGCCAATGCCCCGCCGGCATCGGCCACCAGGGCCAGGACATCGTGCCCGTGGACTGCCGATTGTCCAGCCGGGATTGGGACCGATGCGATCGCAAAGAGCATCCTCTGGTCGCCGTGCGCGACGGCGTCGTGCTGCGCTCACCCGGCCAAGAGGGTTTCCTGATCGTCACCAACGTCGTTGGCGAGCACCTGCGGTTCCGCTATCTGCATATGAATCCGAAGCTGATCGACGCGGACGGCTTTGTCAGCGGCCGGGTCGTGCGCGAAGGCGATACGATCGGCCGTGTCGGCAACTATGCCGGCCGCGAGGGCGGCACGAGCTACCATCTGCATTTCGACATGCAGGTGCCGACCAAGGACGGATGGGTCCTCGTCAATCCCTACATGACGCTGGTGCTGGCCTATGAAAGACTAATCGGCGCACGCGGGACTCAATTGCCGCGCCAGACAAAGGAAGCACCCGCCATTGAAACGAGTTCGGGTACGCGGGCGAGCATCGCTGAGGAGCGGACGCCCTCCCCGACGAAGAAAAAAACCAGATCGCGCTCCCGATGACCCGCGCGTTTTTTGATCCGGCATTCGCGCTTGCCGGAGGCCCAAGCGTTTTATCACCTCATTCGGACCTGCAAACGATCAACGGAGCGTCTGACGGCGGCGCGACTTGAATTTAGCGTTAATCGCCCCCGCGACGCACGGTCGCTGGGGCTTTTCTTGAGCCGTTTCGGGCGAAAGTAAGTGCGCCGTCATTTGCACGCCGTGCGCCCCCGACTACAATGCGCGACATGACAGATACGAATCTCACACGCCGCGCCTTGATGTACGGCGCGCTTGGCGGTCTCTTCGTTCTTACCTTCGGCGCGCAGGTCTTCGCGCAATCCTCGCGTATGCGCTTCGAGCAATGGGTGGCGGCGTTCCGGTCGCGCGCGCTCAAACGCGGCATTTCGGCGAAGACCTATGACAGCGTCACGGCCGGGCTCAAGCCGGATACTTCCGTCTATGCGCTCGACCGCGCGCAGCCGGAATTTACCGAAGCGCTTTGGCAATACATCAACCGCCGCTGTTCCGACCATCGCGTCACGACCGGCAAGACCCGCGCGAAAGAGCACGAAGCGCTGCTGGGGCGCGTCGAGCGCGACTACGGCGTCGACCGTTATCTCATGCTCGGCCTCTGGGGCATGGAGTCGTCCTTCGGCGACGTGGTGGACAACCCTAAATACATGCGCCCGGTGATCCCGGCGCTGGCGGCGCTGGCCTGGGGCGAGCCGCGCCGGCGCAAATACTGGGAGCAGGAATTTCTCAATGCGCTGGTGATCGTCGAGCGCGGCTGGGCTACGCCCACGGAAATGATCGGCTCCTGGGCCGGCGCGATGGGGCACACCCAATGGATGCCGGAGGTGTGGCTCAATGTCGGCCTCGACTACAACAAGGATGGACGCATCAATCCGTTTCAGCCCGACGATGCGCTGGCTGGCACCGCCGCCTATATCGCCAAGCGCGGCAAATATCAGCCCGGCGAGATTTGGGGCTGCGAGGTGCGGCTGCCGGGCAAGTTCAATCTCAAGCTCGCCGACAAGAAGACCCAGCGCACTTACGCCAAGTGGCAGCAGCTTGGCGTGGCGCGCGCGGACGGCAAGTCCTTCGCCCGCCCGAACGACCAGGTCCGGCTCTGGCTGCCGGAGCGCGGCGGGCCGGTCTTCCTGATCGGGCAAAACTATTATGCCTTCCGCTCCTACAATCCTTCGGACGCCTATACGCTCGCGCTGCTGCATCTCGGCGACCTGATCCGCGGCGGGCCGGATCTGTTTCAGCAGTTTCCCGGCGGCGAGCGTCGCATGACTCTGGCGGAGCTCAAGGAAATTCAAGAGAACCTGACCGCGCGCGGCTTCGATACCAGCGGGACCGACGGCCGCGTCGGCCCCGACACCATGCGGGCCGTGCGCGCCTTCCAGGAGAAAGTCGGCATGACGCCGGCCGACGGTTATCCCGGCTTGAAGGTGCTTGCCCGCCTGCGGCAAGCGGGTTGACGAACTGAAGCCTTCGCCCGCTAAATCTTGAAGCTCTCGTAGGTCGAGGGGTGAAACATATCGTCGACCGAGACGAGCCGCGGCGACAGGCCTTCGCCGTGATGCCGGCGCAAAAAAACCTCCAGCGTCTTGCGGTTGGGCGCAACGCCATAGGGCCAAAAATCCTCGCCCATCAGCTCGCGCGCGGCTTTGAGATTTTCCTCGATAAAAGGCATCGTCACCTTGGGCGCCGAGGTGTCGTTCATCAGCGAAAGCGCGGCTGTCTTCGCCTGCTCGAAAGCCTTCAGCACGGAGGCGGGGAGCCAAGCATGCCGCTCCACCAGCTCCCGCCGGATGCCGACGAGATGCATGATGGGAAAAATGCCGGTGCGCTTGTAATAGTCCTTGGCCGCCGCCGTGGGATCGGGAAACAGCCAGCCGACGTTCGGATGCCTGCGCAGATCGAGCGCGGGCGCGCGCGGGGCGATGAAGCCGTCGATTTTTCCGTCCGCCAGCAATTGCGAGATGGTTATTCCTTCCGGCGCATCCTCCAGCCGCACATCCTTCGGCAGCTTGATGGAAATTTTTTCCGGGCGTGAGGCGTCTTCGATTGGCCCGCGCACCCAGGTGACGTCGGACGCTTTGACGCCGAAATCGTCTTCCAGGATGGCGCGCGCCCAAACGCAAGCCGTCAACTGATATTCTGGCACGCCGATTTTCTTGCCCTTCAGATCGGCCGGTTTCTTGATGCGGTCGGTGCGCACATAGATGGCGGTGTGACGGAAAGCACGCGAAACGAAGGCCGGCACGCCCACGTAAGGGCAATTGCCCTGCGCGGTCTTTACCGTAAAACTCGACAGCGACAATTCGCAGATGTCGAACTCGGCATGGCGGAAGGCGCGGAAAAAGATTTCCTCCGGCGAGAACGTCATGCCGATGGGATCGACGCCGTCGATCTGGACGCTGCCGTCGATCAGCGCGCGGGTGCGGTCATAGGGGCCGACCGCGAGCGAAAGTTTGAGCTTGGCCATGCCGCTTTCTTAGGCGAAACATCGCGGCGGCGCTAGACGCCCACCAGCTTGACCTCGGTCTGCGGCGTGGTCTGCACCGTCTTTTCCCGCGCGATATATTTTTCCACCGCATCCCAGATGGGCGGCCCCTCCAGACGCTCGGCCACATTGCCCCAACCCGCCACCACGTAGCTCTTGTCCGCTTCGACCGGCTTGCCCGTGGCAAGCAGGCGAAGCGCCGAGATGCGGCTGCCGGCGGGCTTGCGCGGGTCGAGCGCGTAGGCGAGCCCGCCGCAGCGGAGCATGTCCCGGCCCAGGCGCCAATAGGGATCGGGATTGCACAGCCCGTCGGCCGCGCCCTCCAAAATCTCCTTGATCCGCGCACCGGAAATGCTCGCCCGGTACACTTCCGGATAGGCGATGGCGGTGGCGTTGAAAATGTCCTCAAGCTTGATCGCGGAGCCGGGCAGCACGGTCGTTCCCCAGCGGTAGCCCGGTGAAAAGCTGATCTCGGCGTCGCGTTCGGCGCGCACCGCCGTGCCGATCAGATCGTCGAAACTCGCGTGAAACGTTCCGCGCCGGTAGAGCAGCGATTCCGTATGGCCGACGACGCGCATGAGATCGGCAAGAAACGGGCCGCGCGCCGCGTCCACCGCCGCGGTCATCTCCGGGTCGGGAGCGATGGCATCCGCAAAGAGCGGGATCAATTTGTAGCGGAAATTGCGCAAGCCCTCCGCGCGGACATCGAGGTCGAGCCGGGAGATGAATTTGCCGTGGCTGCCCGAGGCGATCAGCAGCGTCTTTCCTGCCCGTACAGGCTCGGCCAGCGCTTCATGACCGTGCGCGGTGAATATGACGTCAATGCCCTCGACGCGGGAGGCAAGTTTGCGGTCGGCGTCGAAGCCGTTGTGCGAAAGCAGGACAACCAGCGACGCTCCTTCACGGCGCGCCTTTTCGATGGTCGCGCTGATTTCGAACTCGCGCAGCCCGAAACTCCAAGGCGGCAGGACGGAGCGCGGATGCACGGTGGCGGTGTGCGGATAGGCATGTCCGAGCACCGCGATCCGCATGCCGCCTTTCTCGAATATCTTGTAGCTGGGCAAGACGTTTCGGCCGTCCTCGGCGTCATGCACATTGAAGGCCAGGAACGGATAGGCAAGGCCCGCGGTCAATTCGTTGAATCGCGTCTCGCCAAAAGTAAATTCCCAATGGCCGGTCGCCGCGTCGAGCCGCAGCAACTTGATGCAGTCGGCAACGTCTTGTCCCTGAGTGCGGTGACTCGTGAGCGATCCCTGGAAGGTGTCGCCGCCGTCCAGAAGCAGCACGCGATCGCGGCCGCGTTCCGCGCGGACCGCCTTTACCGCCGTCGCCAGCCGGTCGAGGCCGCCGACGCGGCCGTAGCTTTTGGCCAAGGCGACATAATCCTCCGCGGTCAGCGCATGCGCCGCGTGCGATCTCGCCTTCATGCGGTGGCGGCGCAAAAAATCCCGGCCGGTGACGTGCGGCGGATGTCCGCGCGCTTCGGCAAAGCCGACATTGACCGACGGCTCGCGCAAGAACATCGGCACCAATTGTGCATGCAGATCGGCAATGTGCAGCAGCGTGACGTTGCCGAGCCGCGGGAATTGCAGCAGCTCCGCCTCGGCCAGCTTTTGTT
>JBBDNZ010000052.1:0-6241 GCA_040877285.1 Xanthobacteraceae bacterium | reverse complement strand
GACAAAGCGGCGAGCCGTTTCACCTCTCCCCGCATGCGGGGAGAGGGCTCTAACCGGCGGACGACGCAGTTCATCCAGCCTGCTTGGCCGATCCAATTTCCTTGAGCTTCACCCGGTCGTATTCCGCCCAGACATTGCCGAGCCAATGCCGGACATAGCCGCGCAGGACAAAGGAATAGCTTGCCGGATCGCCGGTAGCCCCCTTGTTGGCGACGAAGGTGAGAAACGGCACCGAGGCCAGTTCGACCTGCTCGCAGGCCATCTCATTGAGTTTGGGAACGCTGATCTCGACCGCGCCCTTGATCTTGTGGAAATAGGAATCGTAGGTCGCGGGGTCCCATTCGAAGAAGCTGGTGTTGTTGATGAAGTTCTTCACCAGGAAATACTTGGCGTCGCCGACGAAAGCGGCGGTTTCGGCGATTTCGTCGAGCGAGGCGATCGAGGGGCCGAGGATATGGAACACCGCAAAGGTGACCTGGCCTTTCTTGACGATGTCGAGGAAGCCGATGTCGCGCAGCGCCCGCAAGGTGGCCGAGAGCAGGCCGGCGCGCACGTCGATCACGGTGACTTTCGCCTCGGCGCTGCCGAGCGTGTCGAAAATCTTCATCTGGTCGAGAATGGTGGTGACGTCCACCACCTCGGTGACGTCGGGATGAAAGCGTTTCAACGTGCCTCTTGGCGATTCCGTGTCGAAGGCGCGCGTGGGCACGCTATGGGCAACGAAATAGTCGAGCAGCGTGCGGGTCACCGTGGTCTTGCCCACGCCGCCCTTATCGGCGCCAACTAAAATAACGACTGGTTTGGCCATAGACTTTCCTCACTCGGCACGGCGCAACACGGGCACGCCGGCCTCAAGAACCTCGCAGCACAAGCTAAACTGCGCGATGGGCGTTTATTTGCTCAATCTCTTGCACATCTGCCCGACGCGCTTCAACCGATGAATTTTGCGTCGCGCATTTCTGCCTTCGTGCAAATCAGGCGAGCAACGCCTTCATCTTGTCCTGGTTAATGGTCTTGACCAGTTGATCGACAAGACCGCCGAGCGGCATCGGCGTTTTCACGTCCTGCGCCATCTCGAGCGCCACGTCCATGTCCTTTTCCGCCCATTTGCCGGTACCCTTGCCCCAGCGCGACAGCGACCAATTGGCGCCGCTGCCCTCCAGCAAGGCGGCAATGAGGCGGGGAATATCGGCGCCGAGATTTTTCGCCAGCGTCAGCGATTCGTAATTCGCCGCCATGCAGGCCCACAGCAGCATATTGTTGATGGTCTTGGCGATCTGGCCGGTGCCGACGCCGCCCAGATGCAGCACCCGGCCGAAGGATTCGAGCGCGGGCTTGGCCCGCTCCACCCATTTGTCCTCGCCGCCGGCATAGATCACCAGCGTGCCTTTGTCGGCCGCCTCCTGCCCGAGCACCACCGGCGTATCGAGCACGCCGACGCCCTTTGCCGCCGCGAGTTTCGCCATGCGCTGGCATAGTTCCGGCGCCACGGAGCTGGCGATGCAGATGACCGAGCCGGGCGCGAGTTTATCGAGCAGCCCGCAGGCGATGACGTCCTCCACCTGCCCGCCGGTGGCCACCATGATGACGACCACTTCGGCGCGCCCGCCGACCTCGCTTACCGAGCCGCAGGTTGCGATGCCCTTGCTCTTGGCGCGGGCGCTGGCTTCGGCGCTGACATCGTAGCCGGCCACTTCGAAGCCTTTTTGGGCCATGTGCTGGGCCATCTGGAAGCCCATGGCGCCAAGCCCGATCATGCCCGTGCGTTTTACCGGCGTTGTCATTGGATCCATCTCTGTTTGGAAGCTTTTTGAATGGTACAGCTGGGTGGACTTGAACCACCGACCTCTGGTTCCACAGACCAGCGCTCTAACCAACTGAGCTACAGCTGCACAGGATGCGCCGGACCGGCCCAAAAGAGCGCCGTCCGGCGTCTCCTATATGGCAAAAGGCGGCCCCCCATCGCAAGGGATGCGTCGGGCGATGGATGGAAAGCGGCGGAAAAGCAAAGCCCGGGCGAGCGGCCCGGGCTTTGGTTATGCAGGTGCGGTCTAAACCGCGGCCGGCGCGGTTTACGTCATCTTGTTGAAGGTCTTGGTGACGCCGCTCTTGAGCGGCTCGGCGGTGTCGTGGGCCGCCTTCTGAGCGATCGCCGCGAGTTCGCGGCCCTGCTCGGAAAGCTGCTCGAACTGCTTGCGCGCATGCTCGCTGGAGAGCTCGATGGCCTCCGACAGCGATTTTACGGTCATGAACTCGCTGAAGAAGTCGAAGGCCGCATTGCTGTTGACGCGCGCGGCGTCGATCAGCTTGAGGCCGTAGTCGGTGCCGCCCTTGGTGGCGGTCGCGTAGGTCTCTTCAAGAACATCCGTCGCCCCTTCGGCCACGGACTTCATTTTCTCGTAGCTTTCCTTGGCCTGGGAGACGCTCTTTTCGGCGATCTCCCGAAATGCGGTCGGAACTTCCCACTTGGGCAGATCGAATTTCGGCATTTCGAAGCGCGCGTCGGACTTTGCGCTGTCGAATGCGCCCGACGCCGGCTTCGACGTCTTGCTCTTGGCGTTGACGTTTACGGTCGCTTCCATGGCGTCCATCCTTAATCAGAGGGGTTTTTGCGGCCCGGCCCGCGGCAGGACCGCAAGTTGTCTGCACGGCTCCAGCTCCTGGGAGCCGGCGATTGAATAAAACCTATATAGCACAGGTTATGGTGCAATGCAACATCATTGTTGCGACGCACCATTCCAGGGGTCTATTCTCTGCCTTCGGAGCTTCCTGCCTAAAAAGCGCCCGGCTTTCAGGGTGGCTTCTCGGCCGCCCATCCAATCCGTCCTCCGGAGCAAAAATGGCTTTGCTGGATTAAGGTTATCCCTGCTTTTGGGGTGCCGCAGACCCGCCGCGGCGTGGACGCCACGCGCTGCGCGGACTATTAAGAATTCACTAAATTTGCAGCGGACGACCCGTCGCGCAACGGTGCGAGCATCCATGAGCGAGTCCGCGTCCCAGCTGGCCTATCTTCGCGATCCGCGGCTCTCGGCGCACGCCATCGATGCCGTGCCCGTCTGGCTATGGTCGGCGGACGGCGCCCAGATTCTTTGGGCCAACGCGGTCGGCGCCGCCATCTTCGAGGCGCCGGGATCTGCGGCCCTCGCCGAACGCCGCCTCGATCCCGAAGACCCCGCCGCCGTGCAGATTGCCCGGATCGCCGGCACCCTGCCGCTCGACGGCCCGCCGCGGCTCGAACGCCTGCGCGGTTTCGGCGCGGAGCTGGGGCGAACGCTGACCTGCGGCTGTTCGCGCATTTCGCTGCCGGATAACCGCATCGCCGTGCTGGTGGTGGCCGCGGAAGCGGCGGGACCCGCGCTGCCGCTCGACGAACGGGTGCGGCGCCTGGTTGCGGGGATCGACGCGCCGGTCGCGGTCTTCTCCGCCGAAGGCACTTTGTTTCATGCCGCCGGGCCGGCCCAGCAACGGCTCGCCGCCGCAACCACGCTGGCTTTCCTTGAGGCCGAGACGCTGGCCGCCCATGCGCTGCGCGCGGGCTATGCGCTTGGCCCGACCAAGATTGGCTCGCTTTCCCTCGAACGAATCGGCCGGGATCCCGCCACTTTCCTGATCGCCACGTTTGCCGCCGCACGGCGGGCTGACGAAATCCACCTGCCGCAAGCCGCGCCGCAGGCGGAACCGCGGCATGAGGGCGGAATAGGGACCGACGCTGCGGCGGCGCAGCCGAGCGTGGCGGAGCAGATGGAAGCGGAAGCCGACGTTTTCGTCGATGAAGACAAATCCCGCGATCGTGCGGCCGCCGCCACGGCGGCGGCAAGCGCCCAACCCCAGACGCCCGAGCGGCGGCATCCGCTGCGCTTTGTCTGGCAGATGGACGTGGACGGCCGCTTCACCATCGAAGCCGGCGACTTCGTGCGATTGACCGGCCCGCGCACGGCGCGGGCGCTCGGACGTCCGTGGAGCGAAATCAGGGGCCTGCTCGGGATCGATCCGCAGGATCAGATGGCGCAAGTGGTCGCCAGCCGCGATACCTGGAGCGGAGTTACCGTCGATTGGCCGGTGGATGGGACGGACGAGCGGCTAACGGCCGAACTGTCCGGCCTTCCGGTATTCGACCGCGAGCGGGTCTTTGGCGGCTATCGCGGTTTTGGCGTCTGCCGGGACGCGCGAAAAATTTCGCTCGCGGCCGCCTTGCGCTATCCCGCCGGGCCCAGCAAGCCGGCGGACGCCGCCGAAGAACGGCCGGCGCTTTCTGCGGTGCCGCCGTCCGAAAACGTGGTTCCTTTCCGCGGCGCGCCGACAGGCGAAAAAGCTCCGAGTCTGAGCCCGGTCGAGCGCAGCGCCTTCCGCGAATTGGCCAAGCAACTCAGCAGCCGGCTGCAACGCGGCGGCAAGGAAGCACCCGCGGCACCGCCGGAGAGCGACAAATTCGAGGGCGAGCCTGCAAAAGCTCCGCTGTTGCAGGACGGCGCTTACGGCCGTGTCGGCGGCGAGACGGCCGCGATGGGCTTCATCCCGCCGCAGCGCCCGGCGCAGAAGTCTTTGGAGCCGCCAGGCTCGCTTGAGGAACGGGCGGTTCTCGATCGCCTGCCGGTCGGCGCTCTGGTCTATCGCATCGACACCCCGCTCTATGCCAATCCCGCTTTCCTGCAATGGAGCGGCTACGGCAGCATCGCGGAATTGAGCGCCGCCGGCGGTCTCAACGTTCTCTTCGTCAAGCCGCGGGAAGACAAGTCCGCCGCCGCGGGCCAGGACGGGCAATCGATCACAGTCACGAGCGACCGGGGCGAGCAGCGCCCCGCCGACGCTCAATTGTTCACCGTGCCCTGGGAAGGCGACACCGCGCATGCGCTCGTACTGGTGCCGGCGGCGGCCGAGCAAGCCTCGGCGACCGAGCTGCGCGCCGCCCAGGCGGAAGCGCGCGAGTTAAAATCCATCCTCGATACGGCCGCGGACGGCGTGCTGGTGATAGACGGCGCGGGGCGTGTGCTGACTTACAACCACAGCGCCGAGGCGCTGTTCGGCTATGAATCGCATGACCTCGCCGCGGCGCATTTTACCGAGCTGTTCGCGCCGGAAAGCCAGCACGCGGCGCTGGATTATCTGGAAGATCTTGCGCGCGGGGGCACGGCCGGCGCGAACAAAAACGGTCGCGAGATGCTCGGCCGCGCGCGGAAGGGAGGATTGGTTCCTCTGTTTCTCACCATTGGCCGTATCGCCGACGGCTCGGAAAAATTCTGCGTGGTATTCCGCAATCTGACGCAATGGAAAAAGACGGAGGAAGAACTCCTCAACGCCAAGCGGCAGGCGGAAAAATCGTCCTCCGCCAAATCCGAATTCCTTGCCAAGATCAGTCACGAGATCCGCACGCCGCTCAATTCCATCATCGGCTTTTCCGAAGTGATGATGGCCGAGCGTTTCGGCCCTATCGCCAACGAGCGTTACCTCGCCTATCTCAAGGACATTCACGAATCGGGAGCGCATCTGATCTCGCTGCTCAACGACCTTCTGGACCTTTCCAAGATCGAGGCGGGCAAACTTGAGCTGAACTTCGCCAGCATCAATCTCAACGAGCTGACGCAGCAATGCGTCGCGCTGATGCAGCCGCAGGCCAACCAGGAAAAGGTCATCATCCGCACGTCGCTGCCGCCGGGGCTGCCGCCGGTCATGGCCGATGCGCGCTCGGTGCGGCAGATCGTGCTCAATCTTGTGTCGAACTCGATCAAGTTCACCGGCGCTGGCGGGCAGGTCATCATCTCCACCGCATTGACCGACACCGGGGACGTCGTGCTGCGCGTGCGCGATACCGGGGTGGGCATGAGCGAGAAAGAAATCCAGACCGCGCTTGAGCCCTTCCGCCAGCTCGCGACGTCGTCGCGCTGGGGATCGGGAGGAACCGGACTCGGGTTGCCGCTCACCAAAGCGCTGGCCGAAGCCAATCGCGCGACATTCTCGATCAAGAGCGCCGTCAACGCCGGAACGCTGGTGGAAATTTTCTTTCCTTCAAGCCAGGTGCTGGCGGCCTAGCCGCGCCGCTCCTGCGCCCAATCGGATAGATGGATGGAACGGATATGCGCTTTACCCGCGCGTGAGGCAGTGTGTCGCAATTCACGCGCGCCTGCAGGCCAGCGGGGCTGGAAATTTTTGCCTTTGCGGATCAAGGACAACGGCGGTGATTTTGACCGATTCAAATCAGCGACTATCCTGGAATCGTTCTAAGCTATTGAATTAACATGAGAAA
>JBBDNZ010000051.1:0-6250 GCA_040877285.1 Xanthobacteraceae bacterium | reverse complement strand
CGGAGCCGCGCGCTGGTCAACCAGTCTTGAGGGAATTCCAAATGCGGGCATCCATCCAGCAAGAGATCATCGTTGACAGTTTCGCTGGCGGCGGCGGCGCTTCGGCCGGAATTGAGATGGCGGTCGGGCGCTCGCCGGATGTTGCGATCAACCACGACGCCATCGCGCTGGCAATGCACGCGATCAATCATCCGCAGACGCTTCACTTGCCTCACAATGTCTGGAAGGTCGATCCTACGGCTGTTTGCGGCAGCCGCTCGGTTGGCCTGCTGTGGGCGTCGCCAGACTGCAAGCATTTCTCCAAGGCGAAGGGCGGCAAGCCAGTTGAAAAAAGCATCCGCGATCTGGCCTGGGTCGTGGTGCGATGGGCGCGGCAGGTCAGCCCGCGCGTGATCATGCTGGAAAACGTCGAGGAGTTTTCCACCTGGGGACCGCTCGGCGATGACGGCCGCCCATGTCCCGATCGCAAGGGGCAGGAATTCAAGCGCTGGATCGGTGAACTGAAACGCTGCGGCTACAAGGTCGATTGGCGCGAGTTGCGCGCGTGCGATTATGGCGCTCCGACGATACGCAAGCGCCTATTCCTGATTGCTCGCCGCGATGGATTGCCTATCGTCTGGCCTGCGCCTACGCACGGCAATCCTAAGTCGGCCGAGGTAAAGGCTGGAAAGCTCAAACCATGGCGGACGGCGGCGGAGATCATCGACTGGTCGCTGCCCTGCCATTCGATCTTCCTGACGCGCGATGAAGCCCGCGTTGTTGGCGTCAAGCGGCCGCTGGCCGAGGCGACGATGGCGCGCATTGCCAAGGGCGTGCATCGCTATGTCATCAAGGCGGAGGATTCCTTCATTGTCAGCCTGACGCATCACGGCGGCGATCGCTGCCGAGCCCCGATCACTGAGCCGGCGATGACGCTGACGGCCGCGCATCGCGGTGAAAAGGCGATCGTATTGCCGACGCTGGCCGCGCCTTTCGTGACGGGATGTGGAGGTCGGATGGGGCAAAGCGAGCCGCGCGGCTGCGAACAACCAGCGCAAACGTTGACGGCGAAGGCCGATTCAATCCTGGTGGCGCCACATCTTATGACTATGCGGAATTCGCAGAAACCGCATAACGAGGCGAATAAGCCCACGCATGTCATCACCGCCGGCGGGGCGCATCTCAATCTCGTGTCGGCCTTCCTGACTAAGTTTCGCAAGAACAGCGTCGGCTCCGCCGCCGATGAGCCGATGCATACCGTCACCGCCAATAGTTATATTGACCGTCCCGGCGGCTGCGCTCCGATCGGGCTAGTGTCCGTATTCCTGGCGAAGCACTACGGCGACATTGGCCAACGGCCAGGATCGGAAATGGCGGAGCCGGTCAGCACCGTTACAGCGTCGGATCATAACGCACTCGTCGCGGCGCATCTCTCGCATCAATATGGGAGCGGGGCAGGCGAGGGCGATCCCAGCAAGCCGATCAAGACGGTGACCGGCGGCGGGCAGCATGCGGCGATCGTCGCGGCCTTCATGCAAAAATACTACGGCTCAGATCAGGACCCGCGCCTCGATGATCCTCTGCACACGGCGACAACCAAGGATCGTTTCGGACTGGTGATGGTCACCATCAACGGCGAGCCTTATTTCATCGCCGATATCGGCATGCGAATGCTGGCCCCGCGCGAGCTATTCGGCGCGCAAGGCTTTCCGCCCAGCTACATCATAGATCGCGGCTTCAGGGTTGATGATTTCGGTCAACCGTTCACAGATGGCCGCGATCCGCAGGAAATCTCGATCTCGAAAACCGATCAAGTGCGGATGTGCGGCAATAGCGTCTGCCCGCCGATGGCAGCGGCACTGGTGAAGGCGAACTATCAGCCGATGGATGTGGCGCCGCGGGCGGAGCCTGAATTCAACCTTGAGGCGGCCGAGTAAATGGTGATGGACCGCCTCTGCGGCTGTGGTGGAATTCAACGATGACCGAACCACGCCGCCATTTCACCGATGCCGAGCTGGATGCGCTCAAGGCCCGCAACCCAGTGGATGCGGTCGCCGGCGCATGGGTGAAGCTGCGGCGCAAGCGCGCCCGCGGCGGCAAGGGCTTTACCCATGTCGGGCCGTGCCCGCTCTGCTCGCGCAATCCGCAGGCGAAGGACGACAGCCGCTTCGAATGCGGTCCCGATCATTGGGTCTGTGCCGGATGCGGCGAGGGCGGCAGCGTGTTTCATCTGCTGATGAAGCGCGACGGGATCGAGTTCGTAACGGCCGTCGAGCGGCTCGGCGGAACGCGCCCGGAGGCAACCACGCCGGAGATCGCCAAACGCCGCGGCCGCGCGGATCATGCCGCTGGGGGCGGCCGCATCGATATTCCGGAGGATCTTCGGGAGCCGGACGCATTGCGGCGCGGATGGATCGAAGGATGGAATAAAGCCGCCAGCGCCGCCGCGGCCGAGCTGCGCTACCGCGACCGCGAGCGCGCGCGGCTGCGCAAGTGGTGGGATGAAGCGGCGCGCATTCACGACGGCGCCGGCCATCTTGATCCCCGCAACCCCGTGGTGGTGTATTTCGCGGCGCGCGGTTCGGCAGTTCCGGCGAACGCCGGGCTGCGTTTTCATCCCGATATCCCGCTGTTCGCCGATGGCCGCGAGGATGAGCCGCTGCTGGTGCATCGCGGCCCGGCGAAGCTGGCCGCCATCTTCGGCCCGGATGGGAAGTTCTCCGGGCTGCATATCACCTGGCTCGATCCGGCGCTCTGCGGCCCGTCGCGCGTAGTCCGTGACGGTTCGCTGAAAAACAAGGGAAAGGCCAGGGTTTTTCATCCCGACACCGGCGAGGAATTGCCGAGCAAGAAATCGCGCGGCTCAAAGCAGGGCGGTTATATCGACCTGGGCGGAGCGTGCTGCCCACCTTCCGATTCATGTTCTGGCGATCCGTCACGGACTATGCTCGATGACGGATCGCCGATCGCTACCGCGATGGTCGCCGGCGAGGGCAACGAGACGGTGGCGGCGGTCTATACGCGCCTCGTGCGCGCCGGTCACGATCTCAGCCGGACGCTTTTTCGCGGCGCCATCGACCTCGGCAATCTCGGCGGCCGCGCGATCGAGACGGTGCGGCATCCGACGCTGAAGGATGCCGCCGGCCGGCCCCGCCGCGTCCCAGGTCCCGATCCCGACATGTGCGCGCCGGCGATGCCAGTGCCCGAGAGCGTGACGGACCTGGCGCTGCTCGCCGACGGCGACTCCGATCCCTTCACCACGCGCTGCGCGATCGCGCGGGCGATCAAGCGGCATGCGCGGGAAGGCCGGACGGTGCGCGGCGTATGGGCGCCGGACGGCAAGGACTTCGATGACTTGAACAGGACGTAGCGCGCTTAGGGCTTGCCCTATTCGCGCCAAAAGGAAATTCAGTGACAGACGATAACGACAAGAAGATCGATTCCGACGATGCGCGGATGGGGCAGGCCCTCAGCTCTCCAAGCAGCATCGCCGACGCCATCGAAGGCGCTTTCGATCTGTCGCAATCCGACGATCGGGACGGCCGCGAGCGGCCTTCCGTTTCCCCGCACCCCCCTGGCGATGGGGAACAGGATTTTTTTTCAGGCGACGATAGCGCCGGCTTTGGCGATGACATACCTGCGCCGGCGATGCCGCCGGAGGAGCGCGCGCGCATCAGTACGGACACCATCGCCTGCTGCGCCTTGGAGCCGCAGAATGACACCGGCAACGGGCAGCGCCTCCTGCACTATTTCGGCGACCGCCTGCTGAATGTGCGCGAGCAGTCGGCCGCGCGGGAGCCGGGATGGCATTCCTGGACGGGCACGCATTGGAGCCGAGATGGCGGCAACGAGGCGGCCACGCTCTTCGCGCAGGATGTTGCGCCGCGCATCGCGCTCGAAGCTGATTTCCTCACGGCCACGCCGGGCGAGGCCACCGCCATCAAGGCGGGAGAGGATGCCGACTGGCAGCTGACCGCGATGGAAAAAACCAAGGCCGACTGGAAAGACGATGATAAGCGCAAGGCGATGCAGCTCGATATTGCGATCGCGTCCGGCAAGGCCGCCGCCGAGCAGTTGGAAAAGCGGCAACTGGCGCGGCGCAAATTCGCGGTATCCTCGGGCAACGGTTCGCGCGTGCGCGAAATGCTCAATCAAGCGCTGCCGCACCGGACATTCTCGCAGGAGGAGCTTGACGCCGATCCGCTCGCCTTCAACTGCGCAAACGGAACGCTGCGCTTCGAGTGCTATGACGTGCCCGATCTAGAATGCCCGAATCCCGAGGCGGTACGGCTCAAGGAATTCTGGATAGCGCGGCTTTATCCGCACGATCCAGCCGATCTGATCAGTAAACTCGCGCCGGTCGATTTCGGTCCGGATGCCAAGGCGCCTATCTTCCTGCAGTCCATCGAGCGGTTCCAGCCGAACGCCACCGTGCGCCGCTGGCTGCAAAAATATTTCGGCTATGCGTTGACCGGATTGAACGGGGAACAATGCCTGCTGTTCAATTACGGCAGCGGCGCGAACTGGAAATCCACCTTTACCGAGATCGTATGCCGGGTGATGGGCGACTATGCCGCGACGCTCAAATTTGAGTCGCTCGCGGGTGACAGCGCCGCGACCGGCGCGCAGGCCTCGCCCGACATCGCGCGCTTGCCCGGCGCGCGGCTGGTGCGCGCCTCGGAGCCCGACCGCGGCAACGCGCTGAAGGAAGGCCTAATCAAGTCGCTGACCGGCGGCGAGCCGATGCTGGCGCGGCACAATTTCGGGAATTTCTTTTCGTTCTACCCCGAATTCAAGCTGGCGCTCTCCGGCAATACCAAGCCGGAGATCGGCGGCGTCGATCACGGCATATGGCGGCGCATCCGCTTCGTGATCTGGCCCGTCACCATCGAAGATTCTGAGCGGCGCGAATTCGATGAGGTGATTGCCGAGCTTTGGGCGGAGTGCGACGGCATCCTGGCCTGGCTGGTGGACGGCGCGCTCGCCTATCTGAGCGAGGGGCTGGCCCCGCCGCAGGAGATCATCGATGCGACGGAGGAGTATCGCGAGGAGATGGATATCATCGGCGGCTTTATCCGTTCATGCGTCGAGCGGATAGCGCCTGCCGAAGGCGCGAGCGATGCACCCTATGTGGCGGCGCAGGCGATGTTCGAGGCCTTCGAGGCGTGGTGCGGCGCGAACGGTCACCGCGCCTGGAAACAAAAAGCCTTCGGCCAGGCGCTCTCGCAAAAAGGTTTTATCAAGGACCGCAAGTCCACCATGCGGCGCTATCTTTGGGTTAAGCTGCACGATGTGCCCGCGCGCGCCACGCGGCGGGATGAGCCGCCGCATCCGACGGATGCCGATGAGGAGATACCGGCATGAGGATGAAGAAATTCCACGGGATCATAAAGAATGCCGGAAGCCACAGCCTCACGCTTACGTTAGCGGACGGCAAGCAAAAAACAATTGCCGCCGAGCGGGCGGCAAAGGTCATTTACCAATGCAATGACGGCAGGCGACGGTTTCTATCTGCCCACTTGCTGCCTTCGAGGCGCGCGCCATGACGCGATGACGCATCAATGACGCATCTGTTTTCTATGCGTCATGGCTGAAAGTTTTTTCGTCTCAATCGGTTAGGCCGGAGCATGACGCGATGACGCATATTTCTTCCGCGCGTGTATAGCAAACGGGGTCCGGGGGAAGCTTGCTAATTATTTTTCTTATGTGTGTGAGAGACTCGATCCGTCATTGTGTCATGAAATGAAATAACTGTCTGATAGTGAAAAGGAAAATACCATGACGCAATGAATTTTCTTCCGTCATCGATGCGTCATCCCGTCATGGAGCAACAAAAAAGGGCGAGCCAATGGTGAAAAAACCCGTCGAGATCGAGAAGCTGCTGCGTTGGGCCTTCCGCGAGGAATTGCCGAAGGGCAAGCCGGTATCGGCCTCGGCCTGGGACTCCATCGCGCAATTCGGCGCGCTTGGCGCGCGGGTGCAAACCAGCGGCTATGGTCACGACGGCCTCGGCTTCGTGCCCGGCACGCCGCATGAGGATGCGGAAAAGGTCGCGCTTGCGGTGCGGCAATTGGATCGGACGACGCGCTTAAGCGAGTTGGAGTGCTGGGGGCTGCTTGGGATTTACGCCGACTGCGATCCTATCGCCATCAAGGCGGTGACGCTGGCGGCATTCACTATGGCCCCATTGGTGATCCGCTGCGCCATTCTCGGCAGCGGGATGGAATGGGATGTCGGCACGCCTCAACTGCGGCCAGTGACGCGGCCTGAC
>JBBDNZ010000050.1:20268-33091 GCA_040877285.1 Xanthobacteraceae bacterium | reverse complement strand
GAACATGTCGCGCACGCGCGAGGCGCCGACGCCGACGAACATCTCGACGAAGTCCGAACCCGAAATGGTGAAGAAGGGCACATTCGCCTCGCCGGCGATGGCGCGGGCAAGCAGCGTCTTGCCGGTGCCGGGCGGACCGACCAGCAGCACGCCGCGCGGAATCCGCCCGCCGAGACGCTGGAATTTTCCAGGGTCGCGCAGGAATTCGACGATCTCTTGTAGATCGGATTTCGCCTCGTCGACGCCCGCCACGTCCTCGAAGGTCACGCGGCCATGCGCTTCGGTAAGCAGCTTGGCGCGGCTCTTGCCAAAACCCATGGCTTTGCCGGCGCCGCCTTGCATCTGCCGGGACAAAAATATCCACACGCCGATGAGCGCGATGAACGGCAGCCACGACACCAGGAGCGACACGAACCACGGCACGTCGCTCTGCTGCGGGCGCGCGGTGATGGAGACGCCTTTGTTGTAGAGCTTCTGCACCAGACTCGGATCGCTCGGGGCATAGGTCTGGAACGCGCGGCCGTCGGTGAAGGTGCCGTGAATCTCGGGGCCCTGGATCAACACGTCGCGCACGCGGCCTTGATCGACCTCGTTCAGAAGCTGCGAGAAGGAAATGTCCTGGGACGCCGTGCGCTGGCTGGGGTTCTGGAACAGCGTGAACAGCGCCAGCACCAGCAAGACGATGATGACCCACAGGGCAAAGTTGCGGAAGTTAGGATTCATCCCTGGTCCTTCGTTGCCGCGCGGGCGGCGCGGCGACCGATCAATGTGCAAACAACGGCGGTTTTCAGGCCCGCCCTTTGCACAATGCCCGTCCTTTGCACAATGTAGGTATCGGGGCCCGGCCTGCCAAGCCAATTCACAAAGCCAATTGCATCGATTTCACGCTATTTTAGCGCATTTTTCCGCCGTTGTGCCGGCCCTGTCGGCGCTTGGTTAAGAGGGAGCTAGCGCGGCGGCGGGCGGGCGCCCGCTCCACGACCACCCGGTCCGCAGTCAGGGTGACCATGGCGCCGGCCAAGGTGCGGCGAAAACGCACGTGGCGCGGTCTTTTTCCGGCCAAGGCCGCGTAGAGCGCCTCCAGCTTGGACAATTCCACCGGCCCTTCATCGCCCAGCCGGGCCACGGCGCGGCCGAGCAGCCGCAGGGCCACCTCCGCCGGCAAAGCGGCAAAGCCGCGCGCATCCAACTCGACTGCGGCGGTATCCGACCACGGCCGCAGCGAGAGCTCGGCCGCCGCCTTGTCCACGGCCGCGGCCAGCGCGGCATCGGCGCGGCGCATCCGGCGGGCGAGCAGCGCCGTCCGCTGCGCACCGAGCCCTTCCTTGGCGAGAGCAGGCAGCAAGGCGCGCATCCGCACGCGCGTGAACCGGGGATCGATGTTGGAAGGATCCTCCGCGAAAGGAATTCCCGCCGCACGCAGCGTGGCGACGAGGCGCGCCTTGGGCGCATCGAGGAAGGGGCGGAAAAGCATAATCTCCCTCTCCCCGTTTACGGGCAGAGGGACTTCGCGCGCCATGCCGCCGAGACCGGCGAGGCCGCTGCCGCGCACGAGACGCATCAGCACGGTTTCGGCCTGATCGTCCAGCGTATGGGCGGTGAGCAGGTGCGAGGCTCCGATTTTTTCCGCCGCCTGCGCCAGAAGGCGGTAGCGCATTTCGCGCGCCTTCTCTTGCAGACGAGTCTTCGGCTTTTTGCCCCGCCATCGAATGGTGCGATGGGCGACACCGAGCCGGCGCGCCAGACGCGCGACCTGCTTGGCTTCCTCGGCCGATTCGGGCCGCAATCCATGATCGACGGTGACGGCGAGAAGTTTGGGCCCGCGCTTGCGTTTAGCCCGCCAAGCCGCCGCCAGCACAAGCAGCGCGGTCGAGTCGGGGCCGCCGGAAATCGCCAGCAGCAGCGCGGGCGCGGCGGCAAGATCGGCAAACAATGCTTCTACTTCCGCCGCCGAAAGCGGTCGCGCCTGGCCTGCCGCCTTAGCAGCGCACACGCTTTTGTTCCGCGGCGACTCCGCGTTTTACGCCGGCGGGAGCGCGTGAATATTTGCGGCCGATTTCGCCCCAGGCGGCGCAGGCGGTTTCCTTCTCGCCAAGCGCGGCGAGCGATTGCCCGAGCCGCAACAGCGCCTCCGGCGCCTTGGGATGCTTTTCATATTTCGTCGTCACCGCAAGAAAGTATTCGGCCGCGTCGCGGTAACGCTGGCGCTGATAAAGACTTTCGCCGAGCCAATATTGCGCGTCGGGAGCCAATGCGTCGCTCGGATGTTCGCGCAGGAAGGCGCGCAAGCCGTCCTCGGCCAAGGCGTAGTCCTTGCGCTGGATGTACCCGAAAGCGAGATCGAATTCGTCCTTCGGCGTCTGCGTGGGCGGCTCGACGGCGGCAACCGGAGCGCCGGTCGCGTTGGGATTGCGCGGCGGCGGCGGCGGCAAAAATCCTTGCTCGCCGGGCTGCGACGGAGCGCCCGATGCCGTGCCCGACAGCGTGGACAGATCGAGCGGCGCGCCTGCGGCACGTCCGCCGGGGGCGCCGACAGGCGGCGGGAGTGCGCCGTCGGGCGAACCCATCGTCGACATGGTTCCGAGCGTACGCGGCGCCCCGGGGGCATTCGGATTTTGCGTGGGGTCGAAAACGTCGGAGCGCGACGCCGATGCAGCCGGCGCCGGCGGCGGGGGCGGGGGCGGACCGGGCGGCAGCGTGCGCGCCGGCGTGCCGCTCACCCCTGCTTGATTGCCGCCGGCGGGTTGCCGGACATCGGCGCCACTTTGCAAGCGCTGAAGCTCTTGCTCGAGCTGCTGGTTGCGGAACTGGAGCCGCTCGATGACGCCGTTGAGTTCGCGGATCCGTGCTTCCAGGCGGTTGACCCGTACGGCCAATTCGGCCGAACTCGCTTCGACGGCTTGTTCGGTCTGTTGCGATGAGGAGCCGCCGAACAGATTGTCGAGGAATCCGGACGAACGCGGCGCCTCCTGGGCGCCGGCGGCGGCGGCGGCCAAGATAAGTGCCGGTGCGGCGAGCAGCGCCGCTCTCAAGGCGCGAGCAGAAAAAAGCGTCATGCGTAAAGGTTAAGTGGTGTCCCCAATTTCCAGTAGCATCAAGGAAAGCTGCGTTCAAATTATGACTTTGGAAGCGGTTACCGGGACCGGCCTCAAAATGCCGCCGGCGCCCGCGGGGGCGCTGGCGGAAATTTGGTACTTCGGTTCGCTCAGCTCGAGGCGGCGTTCAGCACCGTGACCGCGCGGCGGTTTTGCGACCAGCAGGAAATATTGTCGCAGACCGCGACCGGCCGCTCCTTGCCGTAAGAGATCGTGCGCATGCGCGAAGGCTGGATACCGCGGGCGCTGAGATAGTCCCGCACCGCCTGGGCGCGGCGGGCGCCGAGCGCGAGGTTATATTCGCGCGTGCCGCGCTCGTCCGCGTGACCCTCGACGGTGAACGCGTAGCGATTGTAAAGCTGGAGCCACTGCGCCTGTTTGTCCAAAGTCGCCCGTGCTTGCGGCGTCAGCTCCGTTGAATCGGTCTCGAAGAACACGCGGTCGCCCACGCTGATCACGAATTCTTCCTGGCTGCCGGGAGCAGCCGCGCCCGTGCCGGCCTGGTCTTGCCCAGCGGGCTTGCTGGCGCAGCCGGCGACGACCAGTGCCGCCACCATAAAAGCTGCAAATTTTGCGCGGCCGAAAATACGCTTCATCATTCCGGGGCCTCCGTATTCGCCTCGCTGCCGGACCAATCGCCCGGTCTAAAGACCGTTTGTTAAGCGAAGGTTCCATCAACCTTGATGGGGTCTTGCTTTGACCGGGTAAAAGCTCGGCAACCGTTGAAACCTTTTGCAATGGTTAAGCCGTGGTGAAGATAGACTTGCCGCGGCGTACGACGGTCCTTCCTGCTGCCGCGCTCCATTTAAGACAAGAGCGGCGACCAAGCGGGATCCGAGGCAAAGGAAGGCGTCGGCACCCGCTGTTCGTTGCGGCCGGTGATGTCCACCGTGAAAAGCGACGGCCCGCCGGTGCCGCCGGAATCACGGAAGAACATGATGATCCGGCCGTTGGGGCAGAAGGTCGGACCCTCGTTATGGAATCCCTCGGTCAGAATGCGCTCCCCCGAGCCGTCCGGCTTCATGACGCCGATGGCGAATTTTCCGCCGACGAGCTTGGTGAAGGCGATGTAGTCGCCGCGCGGCGCCCACACCGGGGTCGAGTAGGCGCCATCGCCAAAGCTGATGCGCTGCGCGGCCCCGCCTTGCGCCGCCATCACATAGATCTGCTGCGCACCGCCGCGATCCGATTCGAAAGAGATGCGCGTGCCGTCCGGGGCATAGCAGGGTGCGGTGTCGATCGCCGCCGTCTCGGTCAGCCGCGTGGTGGCTTTCGAACGCAGATCCATGACGAACAGATTGGTATTGCTGCCCTGTTGCAGGCTCATGATAACGCGCTGGCCGTCGGGCGAAAAGCGCGGCGAGAAGGTCATCCCGGGGAAATTGCCGACGATCTCGTGTTGGCCGGTTTCGATGTTGAGCAAATAGACCCGCGGCTCGGCGGACCCCTGCCCGTAGGACATGTAGGTAATCTCCTGGGTCGTCGGACTGAAGCGGGGCGTGAGAACGAGATCGTCGCCGCGGGTGAGATAGCGCAGACCGGTACCGTCCTGATCCATGATGGCGAGCCGCTTGATGCGGCGGTCCTTCGGGCCGGTCTCATCGACGAAAACCACGCGGCTGTCGAAATATCCCTGGTCGCCGGTGATGCGCGTGTAGATCGCATCCGAAATGATGTGCGCCACCCGCCGCGTATTTTCGGCGGTGGTGTTGTATTGCTGGGCGGCGAGGTGTTGTCCGGCAAAGACATCCCACAGCCTAAAATCCGCCTTGAGCCGGCCGGCTTCGCGCTTGACGCGCCCGGTCACCAGCGCCTGGGCGTTGATGACGCGCCAGTCGTCGAAGCGCGGCACGGCGTCGATGTCGATGATTCTTTCGATATAGGCGGCCGGATCGATGGGCGCGAACAGACCGCTGCGCCGCAGATTCGACGTGATGACTTGCGTGACTTCGAAAGCCACGTCGGTGTCGGCGGAAGTCAGCGGGACAAACGGCGGAATCGCAATGGGTATCGGCTGGACATTGCCCTGGGTGATGTCGAGCTTGACCACAGCGCCGGCGCGCCGCGACGCCGAGCCGGCGAGCGCGGCCGCAGTCGCGCCCGCGCCGAGCGTGAGCAGGCGGCGCCGGTTCAAGGTTGATCGCAGCGTTATCAAGTGACCGTCAGTCATGAAGATGCGCCATGTGACACGTGCCGCACGCGCTTAACTGCGTCCGAGGTCGCGGGGATCGAAGGTGATGTCGATTTCCTTCCATAAGTCGTATGTGGCCGGCGACAGCATGTCGTAAGGCTGGCCGCGATAGATTGCCCGCAGCGCGCTGTCGCGGGCGGCTTGATACAGAACGCTGCCGGCGTTGTTGAGCACGCGCGGCGAGCCGATGAGGGTGCCGTCGCGCGCGAGCTGAACCCGTAGGTTGACGATGAGTTCGTCGGGATTGCGGGCCCCGGCGGGAGGATTCCACAGCGCCATCAGGCGCGCGCGCAGCGCATCCAGCTCGATCTGCGACAGACGCGGCGCGGTGCCGGAGGGTGAGCCGAGTGAAGCGGTGTTATTCAACGTCGCGCCGGTGGCGGCCTGACGCTGCGGATCGAGTTTGTTGAGCAACGCGGCGGCTTTTTTCGGATCGAATTTCGGCTGCTGCTTTTCCGGTTTCTTCACCGGCTCCGGCTTGGCCTCCGCCTTCTTCTCGGGCTTCTTCGTTTCGTCCTTCTTGAGGGCTTCGGCGATGGGATCGGATTTCTGCTCCGGCGCGGCGGCGGGCTTCGGCTCCGGCGGCTTCGGCCTGGGCTCGGGCGTCGCGGCCGACTCCGTCGTGGCCGCTATTTCTTTCTTTTCGACGATCTTGGCTATGGGATCTTCGACCGGCTTTTCTTCGCCGATCTTTTCGACGACCGGCTTCGGCGTTTCCTGCTTGGGCGCTTGTTTGGTTCCGGCCGTCAGCTTGGTGAATTCGTCGGCCGTGACGATATCGACCGGCATCGATTCCCCCGAATTGAGATTCAGCGGGGTGGCGAAGGAAACGAGCGCCCACGCGAGCACGGCGCCGTGCCCGATAACCGATATGGTCGTTCCGCCAGTCATTGCATTCAACCGATTACGAATCCTGCTCGACCTCGGTGACCAGGGCAACGCGGCGGAAGCCCGCGCCGGACAGCCGTCCCATCACCCGCATCACCGTGCCGTAGTCTACCTTGCGGTCGCCGCGAACATAAATGCGCTCGTCCAAGCCGTCGCGGCTCTCGGTGATGGCCTTGAGCTTGGCCACCAACTCGTCCGCGTCAACCTGCAGCTCCTGCAAAAAGATCCGGCCCTGCACATCGACCGACACGGTGAGCGGCTGCCTGTCCTGGTCGAGACTCTTCGCCTGCGTTTGCGGCAGATCGATGGGTACGCCGACGGTAAGCAGCGGCGCCGACACCATGAAGATGATCAAGAGCACCAGCATCACGTCCACCATGGGCGTGACATTGATCTCGCTCATGACGCCGTGGCGGCGGCGGCGCCGATGTCCGCTGCTGGCTATTCCGTTGATTGCCATCGGCGGTCCCCTTAAGTGCGCTCGTCGATCTGCCGCGACAGGATCGCGGCGAATTCGTCGGCAAATCCTTCCATGCGCTGGGCCTGCTTGTTCACCTCGGAAGAAAATTTATTGTAGAAAACGGTCGCCGGAATGGCGGCAACAAGGCCAATTGCTGTCGCGAACAGCGCCTCCGCGATACCCGGCGCCACCACCGCCAGCGAGGTGTTTTTCGACGCGGCGATGGACGTAAAGCTGTTCATGATACCCCAGACGGTGCCGAACAGGCCGACGAAAGGCGCGGCGGAACCCACGGTGGCGAGCACCAGCAGGCGGCGCTCTAGGCGCTCGATTTCGCGGGCGATGGTCACGTCCATGACCTTCTCGATGCGCATCTGCAAGCCCGCGAAGTTCTGGCTTTGGCTTTCCAGGCTGCGTTTCCACTCGCGCATGGCGGCGACAAACAAAGCGGGCATCGAATGCACCGGCTTGGAGGTCAACGAACGATAGAGCTCTTCCAGCGATTGGCCGGACCAGAAGACCTGCTCGAAACGATCGGACGCCTTCCTGGTGCGCGCAAACAGCAGCGTCTTGTCGATGGCGATGGCCCAGACCCAGATCGAGCAAATGAGGAGCCCGATCATGACCGATTTCACGACCCAATGGGCCTGCCAGAACAGGCTTAAGAGCGATACGTCGGAAGTAAGCGGCAGGGCCGACTGCGCAATGTCGGCAGGATTCATGGGCTCGTCCTTTCCGCTATCGGCTCCCCCGGTCGAGCACAGGACGGCGCACCGTCGCCTGGATCAACAAAGACAGGGCTGGCGGCCTCGCAACCGCATTTCTGCTGAAAAACCAAAAATCTCACGAAGGCCAAAGACGTCCACCACCCGCCGACTACGAAATCACCGCGAAACGTGTCAAAACGAGGGCGCCAAACCGCGCATTTTCCCGGCATAAGACAGCGCCAAGCGTGGTTAAAAAAGAGTTACGGCGACGCCGGGATCGAGCGCAAAATCCCCCGCCGGGGTCATCTTTTTTGATCCGCGCGCATGGCGAGCCGCAGGGCCTTGGGGATCGGCCGGGCGCGGCCGCCGGAGACGAAGGCGACGCGCACGCCGGCCTCGACCAAGGTTTCGCCGCCGCGCGTGACCCGTTGTCTGAGCGCAATGGAGGCGCCCTTCACTTCCTCGGGTTCGGTGACGATCTCCAGCACGTCGTCCATGCGGGCAGGTTTCAGGAACTCGATGGCCATCGAGCGCACGACGAAGGCGAAACCGGGCGCCTCCTTCTCCGTCTCTTCGAACAGCGCGCGCTGATCGGCGCCGAGCAGCCGCAGATAGTCGGTGCGCCCGCGCTCCATGAAGCGCAGGTAGCTGGCGTGATAGACCATGCCGGAAAAATCCGTATCCTCGTAATAGATCCGCACCGGCAGGACGTGCCGGCCGCCGCGGATTTCGCCGGCGAGAGAATGCTCGTTCATCGCGCTCCCTTGGCTGGAGCGGGATAAACGGCATCTGTGAGGCTCTCCGTCAAGCCATTGCGCGGCTTCCGGGCGAGGCGCATGCTGCGTCTTCGCGGGCTTTTCCGGAGGAAGGCCATGCGCATGAACTTCGCCGTAGCGCTGATCGCGCCGTTGTTCGCGCTTCCGTTCGCATTATCCGCGCAGGCCCAGCAGGCACCGCTCAAGACGGAAACAATCACCGTTACGGTGCGGCCCGGCGTGACCATGCGCTATCTCGACGTCACGGCAGGCGGGCCACCGAAAGCCGCCGTCATTTTGCTCGCCGGAGAAAACGGCGCGCTGCGACTGGACGCGGCGGGCGCCTTCGGCAGCGACCTCGGCCTGAATTTTCTCGTCCGCTCGCGCGGGCTGTTCGCGCGCGAAGGATTATATGTTGCCGCGCTCGACGCCGCTTCGGATCGCCAGGGCGGCATGGACGGCGCCGTCCGCCTTTCGCAGCAGCATGCCGACGATATCGGCAAGGTGATCGCCGACGTGAAAAGCCGCGGCGGCGGCGTGCCTGTCTGGGTCATCGGCACCAGCGCCGGCACACTTTCTACCGCCAATGCCGGAGCGCGGCTCAGCGGCAAAGGCTCATCGCCGCGCGGCATCGTCCTCACGTCCACCATGACGCAGCTCGATGCCGCCGGGTATTGCGGCAAGTCGGTCTATGACGCGGCGCTCGGTAAAATCAGCGTCCCGGTACTCGTCGTCTCACACGCGCAGGATGGTTGCGCATGCAGCCCCGGCAACGAAGCGGCGGTGGGTAAACTCGTGGCCGCCTTGAAGGGAGCGCCCGCCAAGGAACAGAAGATTTTCACTGGCGGCAGTGCGCCGGTATCCGGGCCTTGCGATGCGAAGGCGCAGCACGGCTACTTCGGCATCGAGGCGGGCGTGGTGAAAACCATCGCCGAGTGGATCAAGAGCCACTAGCGGCTATTATTCGTCGTCCTCGCCCTGCCCGAAAAACCCGAACTGTGCCGGATCGCGCGCGGGCTCGGCAAGACCGAGATGCTTGAAGGCGTGGCTGGTGAGCAGCCGCCCGCGCGGCGTGCGCTGGATAAAGCCGCGCTGGATGAGGAACGGCTCGATGATGTCCTCGATGGCGTCGCGCGGCTCCGACAGCGCGGCGGCCAGCGTTTCCACGCCCACCGGGCCGCCGCCGTAGTTCAGCGCGATGGCGGTGAGATAGCGCCGGTCCATGGCGTCGCAGCCCGCCATATCAACTTCCAATTCGCCCAACGCCTTGTCGGCGGCGGCGCGGTCGATCTTGTCGGCCCCCGCCACATGGGCGAAGTCGCGCACGCGGCGCAAGAGCCGCCCGGCGATGCGCGGGGTGCCGCGGGCGCGGCGGGCAATCTCGTTGGCGCCGTCCGGCGTCATGCCGATGCCGAGCACGCGCGCGCCGCGGTTGACGATCTGCTCCAGCTCCGGCTCGGAATAGAAATTCAGCCGCACTGGAATGCCGAAGCGGTCGCGCAACGGGTTGGTGAGCAGGCCGGCGCGGGTGGTGGCGCCGACGAGCGTGAATTTCGACAAATCGATCTTCACCGAGCGCGCCGCCGGTCCCTCGCCGATGATGAGGTCGAGCTGGAAATCCTCCATCGCCGGATAGAGTATTTCCTCCACCTGCGGACTAAGCCGGTGGATTTCATCGATGAACAGCACGTCGCGCTCTTCCAGGTTGGTGAGCAGCGCGGCGAGGTCGCCTGCCTTGGCGATCACCGGGCCGGAGGTGGCGCGGAAATTCACGCCCAATTCGCGGGCGACGATCTGCGCCAGCGTGGTCTTGCCCAGCCCGGGGGGGCCGACGAACAGCACATGATCGAGCGCCTCGCCGCGCGCGCGCGCCGCCGTGATGAAGACTTCGAGATTGGAGCGCGCCTGCTGCTGGCCGACGAATTCGGAGAGCCGTTGCGGGCGCAACGAGGCTTCCGCGAGATCGTCTTCGCGGCGCTCGGCGGTGACAAGGCGCGGCGATGTGCTCATGCTTTCCCCCGCGCACAGAGTACTCCCTCTCCCCGTGGGGGAGAGGTGAAGAAGAGATGTTTGTAACCTCTCACTTGCCCAACTCCTTCAGCCCGAGCCGGATCAACTGTTTCGCTTCCGCGCCCTCGCCGGCCGCGCGCGACGCCGCGGCGATGGCGGCGGCGGCCTGCGGCTGCCCATAGCCGAGATTGATCAGGGCGGAGACCGCGTCGGCAATCGGCTGCGGGGCGCGTTTCTCGTCCACCGCGCTGGAGAGCCGGATGATCGCCGGATCGACGGAAGCATAGGCCGGCGCTTTGTCCTTCAATTCGGTGACGATGCGCTCGGCCACCTTCGGCCCGACGCCGGGCGCGCGGGCGACGGCGGCCTTGTCGCGCATGGCAATGGCGGAGGCGAGATCGGCGGGCTTGAGCGTGCCGAGCACGGCGAGCGCGACCTTGGTGCCGACGCCCTGCACGGTCTGCAACAGGCGGAACCATTCGCGCTCCATGTCGGCGGCGAAGCCGAACAGCTTGATCTGATCCTCGCGCACATGCGTCTCGATGGCGAGCGTCACCGCTTCGCCCTGCGCCGGGAGAGATTGCAGGGTGCGCGCGGAGCAATGCACCAGATAGCCGACGCCGTTCACGTCAACGATGACGGAATCCTCGCCATAAGTGTCGATGATGCCCTTGAGCTTGCCGATCATCGGAAGCTCCCGCGCGACTCGTCTTTCTGCGCATGACATACTCCCTCTCCCAGCCCGAACTCGGGTTTACCCGAGTTCGGCGCTATTGAGCGGCCGAAGTCGGATATATCCGACTTCGGCTGGGGAGAGGGTTGGGGTGAGGGGGTTCGTACCCTCTCGTTCGCCGGAACCCCCTCACCCGGATTGCTTCGCAATCCGACCTCTCCCCGCAGGGGAGAGGTGAAAACAAGCTCGGCATTTGCCTTTGGATTCCGGGTTCGCACCTGCGGTGCGCCCCGGAATGACAAAAAGGAAAGGTTGCCGATCATCGCGCCGCCGCCTTGAGGATGACGCTGCTGCGATGATGCGCGTGGGTGATCGCGATGGCGAGCGCGTCGGCGGCGTCCTCGCTTTGCGGATCGGCCTTGGGCAGCAGCACGCCGATCATCATGCGGATTTGCGACTTCTCGCAATGCCCGGCGCCAACGATGGTCTTCTTCACCAGGTTGGGGGCGTATTCCGAAACCGGCACGCTCGATCGCGCCGGCACCAGCATGGCTATGCCGCGCGCCTGGCCGAGCTTGAGCGTGGCGGCGGCATCCTTGTTGACGAAGGTGGCCTCCACCGCCGCCTCGTCGGGCGCGAATTCTTCGATCACGCGAAAGAGTCCGTCGTGGATGGCCAGAAGCCGCAAGGCCAGTTCCGCCTTGTCGCTGGTTTCCACCGAGCCGCAGCCGACGAAGGTCAGCCGGTTGCCGTCGATCTCGACGACGCCCCAGCCGGTGCGGCGGAGCCCCGGATCGATTCCCAGGATGCGAATCGGGCGGCGCAGCATGAGTCTTTGATAACCCGCCCCGCCCGGCCCGCCTAGAGCGCTCGAAAGGGGATGCCAGCCGCGCTATTTACGCGCTCATCTTGGTCATCAGGGCGTCCGAGACCTCGAAATTGGCATAGACGTTCTGCACGTCGTCCAGCTCTTCCAAGGCTTCGATCAAGCCCAGGAGTTGTTCGCCATTTTCGTCGTCGAGCGGGACGCTGTTTTGCGGCTTCCAGGTGAGCGCCGCCTTGCGCGGCTCGCCGAATTTCGCCTCCAGCGCCTTGGCCACCTCGCGCAAAGAGTCCTGCGCGGTATAAATCTCGTGGCCGCCGGGGGTGGAATTAACGTCCTCCGCGCCCGCTTCGATGGCCGCCTCAAACATCTGGTCGGCGTTCGCGACCTTGGCGTCGAACTCGACCACGCCCAGGCGGTCGAACATGAAGGACACCGCGCCGGTTTCGGCCAGATTGCCGCCGCGCTTGGTGAAAGTGGAGCGCACGTCGGAAGCCGCGCGGTTGTGGTTGTCGGTCAGCACCTCGACGATCACGGCGACGCCGCCGGGGCC
The DNA here is from genome assembly GCA_040877285.1 of Xanthobacteraceae bacterium. Taxonomy (GTDB): domain Bacteria; phylum Pseudomonadota; class Alphaproteobacteria; order Rhizobiales; family Xanthobacteraceae; genus CANKHA01. The sequence goes on along the minus strand of JBBDNZ010000050.1, from coordinate 20,936 downwards.
GTAGCCCTCGTAGCGGATTTCCTCGTAGCTTTCGGCATCGCCGCCCTGCGCCTTCTTGATGGCGCGCTCGATATTGTCCTTCGGCATGTTCTCGGCGCGCGCGGCGAGAATGGCGGCGCGCAGGCGCGGGTTCATCGCCGGGTCGGGCAGGCCGAGCTTGGCGGCGATGGTGATTTCGCGGGCGAGCTTGCCGAACAGCTTGGAGCGAGCCTTATCCTGCTTGCCCTTGCGGTACATGATGTTCTTGAACTGGGAATGGCCGGCCATGATCTCGACGGTGATGGGAGGAATTTGGGCGGGTTATAGGATGGCGGAAGAGGGAAATAAAGTAATCGTCATTCCGGGGCGCCGCACAGCTGGCAAGTGTACGCAGCCAGCGTAAACTTGGCTGCGTGCGGCGAGCCCGGAATCCATAATCGCCGGCCCGGGGTTATGGATTCCGGGCCCGGCCATTCTGGCCGTCCCGGAATGACAGTGAAGGTTATTCCCAAAACGCCGGCCGCGCCTCTTCCAAGATGCCGCCAAGGCGGACGGGGGCGACGCGCGCGGCAAGCCCGGTGGCGTCGTCGGTCTCCACCGCGATGGCGCACAGCGTGCCGGGGCCGGGCGCGGGCTCGAACTTGGCGGAGGAAACGCGGCGCAGGAAGCGGTTGAGCGGCTCGTCCTTG
>JBBDNZ010000050.1:560-20258 GCA_040877285.1 Xanthobacteraceae bacterium | reverse complement strand
CGTCCTTGCCCATGCCGATGACGGAATCGTAATTGCCGGTCATGCCGACGTCGGAGATGAAGGCGGTGCCGGCGGGCAGGATGCGGTGGTCGGCGGTGGGCGCATGGGTATGCGTGCCGACCACGAGGCTGGCGCGGCCGTCGGCGAAATAACCCATCGACTGCTTTTCGCTCGTCGCCTCGCAATGGAAGTCGATGACAATGGCGTCGGCGCCGGATTTGAGCGCGCAGGCAGAGAGTTCGCGCTCGATGGCGGCGAAGGGATCGTCCAGCGGGTCCATGAAGATGCGGCCCATGGCGTTGACGACCAGCACGCGCGCGCCGTTTTTCGCTTCGATCATGGCGGCGCCGCGGCCGGGTGTGCCGGGCGGATAATTGATCGGGCGGATCAGGCGCGGCGCGCGCTCGATAAACACCAGCGCCTCGCGCTGGTCCCAGGCATGGTTGCCGAGCGTGACGGCGTCCACGCCCAGGTCGAGCAGGTCCTGGTAGATGGCCTCGGTGATGCCGAAGCCGCCGGCGGCGTTTTCGCCGTTGAGCGCGACGAGATCGAGCTTCCACTCCGCGATGAGGCCGGGCAGCCGCTCGGCCACCACGTTGCGCCCGCTGCGGCCGACGATGTCGCCGATGAAAAGAATGCGCATGAAAGCCTTGTATCCGAGATTCAATTGCGTGCGAGCCGTACTCCGCTCATTCCCGCGCAAGCGGGAATCCAGAAGGCCTGACTCTGGGTCCCCGCTTGCGCGGGGACGAGCGACTAACAAGGCTACCCGCGCAAGTCGATCACCTCACGCTCGGTTAGCACAAGATCGAGGCGGGCGTCGCGTTCGGTGGCGGGGATTTTCGGAACCTCCTGGGCGGCGAAGGCGATGCCGACGGCGGTAATGGCTTTTAGCCCGCGCAGGTGCGCGATGGTCAGATCGTAATAGCCCGCGCCATAGCCGATGCGCTGCCCGCTGCGGTCGAAGGCCAAGAGCGGCACGATCAAAATATCGGGATCGACTTCCGCTGCTTCGGCTTTCGGCTGACGCAAGCCCCAGACGCCGGTATCGAGCGCATCGCCGAAATTCCAGGCGCGCATGATCAGCGGCTTGCCGCGGCCGGCGACGACGGGCAGCGCCAGCTTTGTGCCCTTGTCCGCCAGCCGCTTGAGCAGCGGCATGGGATCGATCTCGCTGCGCAAGGGGAAGAAGCCGGAAACGACGGCGCCGGGCGGCGCCTTCACCGGAAACGGCCGCGCGGCGATGGCTTCCGCCGCCGCCTGGCGCTCCGCCGCGGGCAAGGCATCGCGCCGCGCCAGCGCGTCGCGGCGGATGAGTTCTTTTTGTCCGGTCGTTGCGTCCGCTGAATTCAAAGCCGTCATCCTGAGTGGGGGTTCAGGACTTGCGTTTTCGGCCAAGGAAATACCACAACCCAATACCAGCCATAACGCTGGCGGCGCCGACCAGACCGTTGTTCGGCGCGCGGCCTTCGAGGTGATAAAGCGCCATGATCGCCGCGAAGGCGGTGACGCCAGCTGCGACGCTATAAAGAAGTTTCTGTAGGTCGGTCATGCGTGCGGAGCCGCGAAGCCGTCAGAGCTGTGATCCCGGGAACCTACATAAGTAGGTGGGCGCCATATGTCCGGGCCCAGGGGCCCGGCCAGGGACAGCTCCCTTTGGGATCGTAAGGCCCCGGGGAATGTACCCTGTCGCGCCCCGCAGCCCCGCCGGGCGAATGTAGTGCGCGCCGACAACTGGCGCCAGCATTACTCTCTCTCCCCTGGGGGGAGAGGTAAAAAAGTGGCCGCACGCGGGGAGAGGTGAATTCACCCCATTGCGATTTCGCCGCCGAGGCCCTGGTTGAGTTCCTTGGCCAGGCCCTCGATGCGCGCGGCGGCGGAGTTGAAGGCGGTGACGAGCGCGGCCTGCGTGGCCTGCGCCCGGTCGGCGGCGACGACGCGGGCGTCCTGCAAGGCGGCAAGCTCCTCCTCAAGCCGGCGGATGCGCTTGGCCGCTTCCGCCAGCTCATCGGCGACGGTAAGCGCAGCCATGACCGTGAGCCGCGTGTCGCCGACCTCGCCGAAGTTGTTGCGCAATTGCGCGATGCGCCGGTCGAGATCCTCGGCGAGCTTGAGCAGATGCTGCTCCTGGCCGTCCTCGCAGGCCATGCGGTATTGCCGCGCGTTGATGGTGACGTTGACTTGCGCCATGACCGAGCCCCGTTTCAGCCGCCGTTGGCGTCGAGCACGGCGCGGATGCCGTCCATCGCCACGTCGATCCGCCGGGCGATTTCGCGGTTGGCGCCTTCGACATCGCGCGAGCGCGCGGCCATCCGGTCCAATTCGGCCGCGAGCCGCGCGCGGTCGGCGCCTAGCGCGTGCAGCTGCGCCGACAGCGATTGGCCGCTGCGGTCGGATTCGCGGCGGCGCTCGACGGCGGCTTCAAGCGAGTCGAGCGCGAGCGCAAGCCGCCTCGTCGCCGCATCGAGCGCGCTGGTGTCCGCCATGAGCCAACCCCCGGTTGCCGGCTCCCCATGCCGATGGCGCATGGAATTTCTTGCGCCGGCAAACGCTTAGACAAAGAAGCTTACGTGCTGCCGCATCAAGGCGTCAATCTCCCGCGGCGCCTTGCGCGCGCGCTTATCCTCAGGTCTGTGCATGGCGCGGCGCGGGGTCATCGCCTTGGTTTGACTCGCCTTTTTGCCGTGCTATCCCACGCTGATCGGACAGGCCAGTAGATGATCGCAAAAACCTCGCCGGCCGCAGCGCCCGCGCCTTCGGCGCGGCAGGACCGCGATGCCGGACCGCCCCATGTGGCGCGCGCCGAGCACGACCGCATGGCCAATGCCATCCGCGCGCTGGCCATGGACGCCGTGGAACAGGCGAAGTCCGGTCATCCCGGCATGCCGATGGGCATGGCGGACGTGGCCACTGTCCTGTTCACGCGCTTTTTGAAATTCGATCCCGCCGATCCGCGCTGGCCCGACCGCGACCGTTTCGTGCTCTCCGCCGGTCACGGCTCGATGCTGATTTACGCGCTGCTGCATCTGCTCGGCTACGAGGCCGTGACCATCGAGCAGATCAAGCGCTTTCGCCAGCTCGGCTCGATCACCGCCGGTCATCCGGAGCACGGCCACACGCCCGGCGTCGAGACCACCACGGGCCCGCTCGGTCAGGGACTCGCCAACGCCGTCGGCATGGCGATCGCCGAGCGGCATCTGGCGGCGGAATTCGGCGATATCGTCGATCACCGCACCTATGTGCTCGCCTCCGACGGCGACCTGATGGAGGGCATCAGCCAGGAAGCCATCGCGCTCGCCGGGCATCTGAAGCTCAACCGGCTGATCGTGCTGTTCGACGACAACGGCATTTCCATCGACGGGCCCTTGTCGCTCGCCGACAGCGTCGATCAGATCAAGCGCTTCGAGGCGGCGGGCTGGGCGGCGAGCCGCATCGACGGGCACGATCCCGCGGCCATTGCTGCGGCCATCGAAACGGCGCAAGGCTCCGACCGCCCGACGCTGATCGCCTGCCGCACCACCATTGCCTTCGGCGCCCCGACCAAGGCGGGCAGCGAGAAAAGTCACGGTTTGCCGCTCGGGGCCGAAGAGATTGCGGGCGCGCGGCAAAAGCTCGGCTGGCAAGAGCCGCCATTTCACATTCCCCCCGACGCGATCGCGCTTTGGCGCAAGGCGGGCAAGCGTTGGCAGGACGCGCATGCGGCGTGGAAGAAACGCCTCGCCTTGCTCGAAGCGGCCAAGCGCGGCGAATTCGAGCGGCGCGCCCGTGGCGACATTGCCCGCGACAAGCTGGCCGCGGCCGTGCGCACCGTGAAAGAGCAGCTTGCCGCCGCGCCGAAGGAAATCGCCACGCGCACGGCGTCCGAATTCGCGCTGGAAAGCCTGGTCCCTGCCCTGCCGGAAATGCTCGGCGGCTCGGCCGACCTCACCGGCTCCAACAACACCAAGATCAAGAGCATGAAAGTGCTCTCGGCCGCCGATTACGGCGGGCGTTTCATCCATTACGGCGTGCGCGAGCACGGCATGGCTTCCGCCATGAACGGCATGGCGTTGCACGGCGGCGTCATCCCCTATTCGGGAACGTTCCTGGTGTTCTCCGACTATTGCCGGCCGGCAATCCGCTTGGCGGCGCTCATGGGCCAGCGTGTCATCCACGTGATGACGCACGACTCCATCGGGCTTGGCGAGGACGGGCCGACGCACCAGCCGGTCGAACATCTGGCTTCGCTGCGCGCCATGCCGAACCTTCTGGTGTTCCGGCCCTGCGATGCGGTGGAAACGGTGGAATGCTGGCAACTGGCGCTGGAAGCGCGCGCGAGCCCGAGCGTGCTGGCGCTGACGCGGCAGAACCTGCCGCAGCTTCGGCTTGGGCACGACAGCGACAACCGCTGCGCCCGTGGCGCTTATGAAATCGTGCCGGCGGAAGGCAAAGCCCAGGTTTCCATTTTCGCCTCAGGGTCGGAAGTGCCGCTCGCTGTGGCGGCGCGCAAGCTGCTCGCGGAGAAAGGCGTTTCCGCCCGCGTCGTTTCGGTGCCCTGCTTCGAATTGTTCTTCGCCGCCCCCGACGATTATCGGAAACTGACTATTGGCGCTGCGCCTGTGCGGATCGGCGTCGAGGCCGCGGTGCGCCAGGGCTGGGACCAGATCATCGGCAGCGACGGCGCCTTCGTCGGCATGTCCACATTCGGCGCCAGCGCGCCGTACAAGGACCTTTACAAGCATTTCGGCATTACCGCTGAGAAGGTCGCGGAAGCGGCATTGGGTAGATTACGTTAGATTGTCATTGCCGGGCTTGACCCGGCAATCCATCTACCGAGGCAAGGAAAGATGGATGCCCGGGTCATAAGGCGTGCTAACGCCGTCTTCGACGGCTATGCCCGGGCATGACGAATGTAGAAAGGGAGTCGATTATGACCGTTCGCGTCGCCATCAACGGCTTCGGCCGCATCGGCCGCAACATCCTGCGCGCCATCGTCGAGGCCAAGCGCAAGGACATCGTGGTCGTGGCGATCAACGATCTCGGGCCGGTGGAGACCAACGCGCATCTGCTGCGTTACGACACCGTGCACGGCCGTTTCCCCGGCGAGGTGACGGTCAAAGGCGACAGCATCGATTGCGGCACCGGGCCGATCAAGGTCACGGCGATCAAAGATCCCACGCAACTGCCGTGGAAGGAACTGGGAGTCGATATCGCGCTGGAATGCACCGGCCTTTTCACCACCAAGGAGAAAGCCGCGGCGCATCTCGCCGCCGGCGCCAAGCGCGTGATCATCTCCGCGCCCGCCGACGGCGTGGACCTGACCGTGGTCTACGGCGTCAATCACGACAAGCTGACCAAGGACCACAAGATCATCTCCAACGCCTCGTGCACGACCAATTGCCTGGCGCCGGTCGCCAAGGTGCTCCACGACGCGGTCGGCATCGACAAGGGCTTTATGACGACGATCCATTCCTACACCGGCGATCAGCCCACGCTCGACACCATGCACAAGGATCTCTACCGCGCGCGCGCGGCGGCGCTCAACATCATCCCGACCTCGACCGGCGCGGCCAAGGCCGTCGGGCTCGTGCTGCCGGAACTGGCGGGCAGGCTCGACGGCGTCGCCATCCGCGTGCCGACGGCGAATGTGTCGGTGGTGGATTTCAAATTCGTGGCCAAGCGCGCGACCGCGAAGGACGAGATCAACGGCGCGATCAAGCGCGCGGCCGAGCAGCAGCTCAAAGGCATCCTCGGCTATACGGACCAACCCAACGTCTCGTCGGATTTCAACCACGATCCGCATTCCTCCGTCTTCCACATGGACCAGACCAAGGTGATGGACGGCACGCTGGTGCGGGTGATGTCCTGGTATGACAACGAATGGGGCTTTTCCAACCGCATGGCGGATACCGCCGTGGCGATGGGAAAGCTGATTTGAACCACGCGCCGGGGCACCATGAGTGCGTTTCGCACCCTCGATGATGTCGACGTGCGCGGCAAGCGCGTGTTGCTGCGCGTCGATCTCAACATCCCGATGGAGAACGGCAAGGTTACCGATGCGACGCGCCTTGAGCGCGTGACTCCAACCATCGTCGAGATTGCCGACAGGGACGGCAAGGTCGTCCTGCTGTCGCATTTCGGACGGCCGAAGAAACGCGATGCCAAGGACTCGCTGAAGCCGGTCGCCGCCAAGCTCGCGGAGATCATCAAGCGGCCGGTCGGTTTCGCCGACGATTGCGTCGGCCCGCAGGCGGAAGCGGCGGTCAAGGCGATGAAGCCGGGCGATGTTCTGTGCCTGGAAAATACGCGCTTCCATCCCGAGGAGGAAAAGAACGATCCGGTCTTCGTCGCGCAGATCGCTAAGCTGGGCGACATCTATGTCAACGACGCTTTCTCGGTGGCGCATCGCGCGCACGCCTCGACGGAAGGGCTGGCGCACAAACTTCCGGCCTATGCCGGCCGCGCCATGCAGGCCGAACTGGAAGCGCTGTCGAAGGCGCTGGAGAATCCCGAGCGGCCGGTGGCGGCCATCGTCGGCGGCGCCAAGATTTCCAGCAAGCTCAACCTGCTCGGCAATCTGCTCGCCAAGGTCGATGTGCTGATTATCGGCGGGGCCATGGCCAATACATTTTTACTCGCGCTCGGCAAACCCGTCGGTAAGTCGCTGGTCGAGCGTGACCTCGTCGCCACCGCGAAAGAAATCCTGGCCAAGGCGAAAGCGCAAAAGCACGAGATCGTGCTGCCGGTGGACGCCGTGGTGGCGAAAAAATTCGAGGCGCACGCGCCCTCGCGTGTCGTTGACTTGGACCACGTTGGGCCGGACGACATGATCCTCGACATCGGCCCGCGCAGCGTCGAACAGGCGATCTCCGTGCTCGCGCGCAGCCAGACGCTGGTATGGAACGGCCCGTTCGGCGCCTTCGAGCTGGAGCCCTTCGATACCGGCACCATCGAGGTGGCGGAGACGGCGGCCGAACTCACCGCCGCCGGGAAGCTTGTAGCGGTCGCCGGCGGCGGGGACACGGTGGCGGCGCTTAATGCCTCAGGGGTGACGGACCGCTTTACTTATGTCTCCACCGCGGGCGGCGCCTTCCTGGAATGGATGGAAGGCAAGCCCTTGCCCGGGGTGGCGGCGTTGAGGATAAAATGACGCCGAAACCTGTTCGGCGTCATCCCGGGCGCAGCGCGGCATGAAATGATGCGCTGCAGACCCGGGATCGCCCGGAAGAATGGGTCCCGGCTCTGCGCCGCACCGCTACGCGCTGCGGCACGTCCGGGACACGGAGGAGGAGAAGGATGAACCTCGCAGAACTGAACAAAATTGCCGAGGCCATGGTGGCGCCGGGCAAGGGCATCCTGGCCGCCGACGAATCCTCCGGCACCATCAAGAAGCGTTTCGACGCCATTGGCGTGGAATCGACGGAAGACAACCGGCGCGACTACCGCGAACTGATGTTCCGTGCCACCGGGGCGATGTCGAAATACATCTCCGGCGTCATCCTCTACGACGAGACCATCCGCCAAAAGGCGAAAGACGGCACGCCGCTGGTCAAGGTGATCGCGCAGACGGGCTCGCTGCCGGGGATCAAGGTGGACAAAGGCATCAAGCCGCTTCCCTTCTCGCCCGGCGAGGTCGTCACCGAGGGCCTCGACGGCCTCGGCGAGCGGCTGGCGGAATACCGCAAGCTCGGCGCCAAATTCGCCAAGTGGCGCGCGGTGATCGACATCGGCAACGGCATCCCGACCGCCAATTGCATCAGGGCCAACGCGCATGCGCTCGCGCGCTACGCCGCGCTGTGCCAGCAGGAAGGCCTGGTGCCCATCGTCGAGCCGGAAGTGCTGATGGACGGCGGCCATGACATCGACCGCTGCTTCGCGGTGACCGAACAGGTGCTAAAGACGACCTTCAACGAGCTGTTCGACGCCCATGTGCAGCTCGAAGGCATGCTGCTCAAGCCCAACATGATCGTGCCCGGCAAGAAGAGCGGCAAGCGCGCCCCGGTCGAGGAAGTCGCCGAGAAGACCATCACCGTGCTGAAAATCTGCGTTCCCGCCGCCGTGCCCGGCATCGCCTTCCTCTCCGGCGGGCAATCCGACGAAGAAGCGACCGCGCATCTCGACGCCATGAACAAGATGGGGCCGCTGCCGTGGAAGCTCACCTTCTCCTACGGCCGCGCCTTGCAGGCGCCGGTGCAGAAGACCTGGGCCGGCAAGAGCGCCAATGTCGCCGCGGCGCAGCGCGCCTTCGCCCATCGCGCGGAGATGAACAGCCTCGCCACGCTCGGCAAATGGAGGCAGGACCTGGAGAAGAAGGCGGCTTAACCGGCTTTTAATAACGCACCCACAATTACCACAATTTGGAGGTCCTTCTCAGGGGACCGAAGGAAGGCGGCTGCGCCTCAGTAAAATGAACGAACGCCGGCATCACGATCTCGACGAGTACCTGGAACGCTTCGAACGCCGGCTGCCCGGTTTTGCCGCCGGCTTCGTGCGTTGGACCAGGCAGCCGGGATCGACCTGGGTCCGCATGCCGCTCGGCATCGTCCTGATTTCGGGCGGCATCTTCGGCTTCCTGCCCATCGTCGGCTTCTGGATGTTGCCGCTCGGCTTGATGGTGCTTGCCAAGGACGTGCCTCCCTTGCGCCCGCCGCTGGCACGGATGCTGGATTGGATCGAGCGCAGATGGCCGGTGAAGAATTAGAGCGGGCCGCCTACTTCTGCAGCATGCGCCCGAGGCATGCGCGATAAGCGTTTTCGCTGTCGGAGCCTGAACATCCGTTTCTCACCGTCAGCGCGAAAAAATCTCCCATCACGCAGAGGCCCTTGGCCTTCAATTTGCAGTTCGAATAATCGACGAGCGCATTCTCGGCGTAGGATCGCGTACGGCTCGATGCCCAGGCCTTGTCGAGATCGGCCGCCAGCTTGTGGCGGCACTCATCGCAATCATAGACCTCGGTGAGTCCGGGCGTCTTGGCCCGACCGGATTTCGGCGCCGCTTGTTTGCCGGTGTCGGATTTTTTCCCGGACGTGGTTTGCGCCGGCTTCCCTGAACCTGGCGCCGGCTTGGCAACCAGGTTTCCAGCCCCCGCCTTACAGAAGGTGATGTAACAGGCACCGCCGCCCGAGTTCTGCCGGCAGTTCTGCAGCGCAATCTGTCTGGCCTGCGCTTCCGTCTTGGCATCCGTCACCCATCCGGCCGCACCATCGCGGGCTTCGGCGCGGCAGGCCCAGATGCCGCGCCCTGGCGCGAAAATCGACGGCGTCGTCGCTGTGGATGACGATGAGGACGGCGGAACCGCCGAATAGGACGGACTGGACGGGCTGCTCGATTGTTGCTGGGACGGCGCGCTTTGGCCCGGACCCGTTACCGAGTCCCCCGCTCCCCAGGCGCAGAATTTGATCGTGCAGGACCGGCCGCCGGAATAGCGGCGGCAGTAGTCGAGCGCGACCTGCCGCGCTTCGGCCTCCGTCGCGTAGTCCTTGCCATAGCCGTAAGCGCCGTTGCGGGCCTCGGCGCGGCAGCCCCAGTAGCCGCCACTTCCGGAGGAGGATGAGGAAGACGAGCTGCTGGACGAACCGCTACGGGCCCCCACGCATTCGGTGGTCTGATAATTGTAGGAACCGCCCATGCAGCTGCACCAGCTGGAATAGCCGGCGGTGTCGTATTGCGGGTCGGGCGGCGAGCCGCATTGAGCGCGGGCGGGAAGGACGAGCGCAAACAGCGCAAGCAGCGTGCAAGCCATGACCGCGCCGGCAGACCGTTTCGCATGATCTTGCATGGGGTCTCTCCGGGGAGGTGTTCGGGCAAATATCAACCCGATCGGTTGGCCTTGCGTGGCAAAATTCCCATGATCTGGATCAACAAAATCTCGAAATGCGCGGCATGCTACTGGCGGTCGTATACTTCCTGGATCGGGTCGTATCCTTCCCAGGTCGTGCTGCAAGCGAGCCGGTTGACGCCGCTCAACTGGCAGCGGAAGCCTCCTTTGACCGACCCGACAACCGCGCCTGCACGCGATCGGCAATTGCCCTTTCCTTTCGGCACGGTGAAAGTGATGGAGTTGCCGCTGACGGTCGCTCTCACGACACCGTAAGATTCGCAGCCGCCTCCCGACCGCGACCGAAACGTCGTCAAGCGAACGTCGCGGCTTTCGTTGACGCAGATGCGCCGATGATCGGGAGCGTCTTGCGCGGTTTGCCAGCAGCCGTTGATTTGCTGCGCCTCTGCCCCGCTGGAAATACCGATGATGGAAACGATCAGTACCGGCAAAAAGCCGGCCATGCCGAAGTATCGATGCATCGTCCCCTCCATCTTCTTCGTGTATTTTAGCGCTATGGGAATTCAACGTCCACGGCCTACCCCTATTCCGCCGGATTGAAATAGCATCAGGAAAACAATGTCATCGCGGCAACCCCAAGCTGAGCCAAAGCATACCCGCCTGTACCTGGTCACACCCCCGGTCGCGGACGCCGCGGCCTTAGCGCGCGAGCGTGAGGCCGCGCTGGCGGCGGCCGGCATCGCGGCTGTCTTGCTGCGGCTGAAGCCGGGGAGCGAGTCCGAACTGGTCGCCCGCATCAAGACATTAGCGCCCGTCGTGCAACGCACGGGGGCCGCGCTGGTGCTCGACGGGCATGCAAATCTCGTGGGCCGCGCGGGCGCCGACGGCGCGCATTTGACCGGCATCGACGCCTTCAGCGAAGCGGCCGAACGCCTGAAGCCGGATCACATCGCCGGAGCGGGAGGCATGACCACCCGCCACGACGCCATGCTCGCCGCCGAAGCCGGCGCCGACTATATCCTGTTCGGCGAACCGGACCTCACGGGCGATCGCCCAAGTCTCGGCGCCGTCGAGGAGCGGGTGGCCTGGTGGCAGGAGGTGTTCCAGCCACCCTGTGTTGCCTATGCCGCGCATCTTGAGGAAGTCGGCCCGCTGGCGAAGGCGGGCGCGGATTTCGTCGCCGTCGCCGACTGCATCTGGAACGATCCGCGGGGACCCGCCGCTGCAATGGCGGATGCGGCGGAACGGCTCGCGGCGCCGGAAGGCGTCGGATGAGCGCGCGGCAAAGAATCGCCGTCCTCTCCGCGGCCATTCTGGCGGCGGCACTGGCACTGGCCGCGCAAGCGCAGACCGCCAAGCCGGCAAAGCCGCAGACGAAGAGCGACACCGCCACGCAAACGGGACCCGAGCCCGACATCGCCTACGCCGCCTTTCAGCTCGGCCAATATCTTACGGCATTTGCCGAAGCGACGCGCCGGGTGGAGGGCAAAGCCGACGTCAAATCGATGACTCTGCTTGGCGTGCTGTATGAGGAAGGTCTTGCCGTACCGCGCGACGACAAGAGGGCCGCCGCTTGGTACAAGCTCGCCGCCGACCGCGGCGACCGCGAGGCCATGTTTCAGCTCGCGCTTTTCCGTCTCACCGGGCGCGGCGGTCCGCGCGACCGCGGCGAGGCGGTCAAGTTGCTCGCCGCCGCAGCCAAGCTCGGCCATCCGGCGGCGGCCTATGATCTCGGCCTGTTCTATCTCGAAGGCCAGCAATTCCCGCAGGATTTCAGGCGCGCGGCCGAACTGTTCCGCGCGGCGGCAGAGGCTGGCGGTCCGGAAGCGCAATACGCGCTCGCCACGCTCTACAAGGAAGGCCGCGGCGTGGAAAAAGATCTGCGCGAGGCGGCGCGCTGGCTGGGCGCCGCTGCCCGCGCCGGCAACATCGATGCGGAAGTCGAATATGCCATCGCGCTGTTCAACGGCACCGGCGTCGCCAAGGACGAAGCGGCGGCGACCGAATTGTTCCTGAAGTCCGCGCGCAGGGGTAGCCCGATCTCGCAGAACCGCATGGCGCATATTCTGGCCCGTGGCATGGGCCGTGCCGCCGACCCCGTGGAGGCCGCCAAATGGCATCTCATCGCCAAGGCAGGCGGCAACGGCGACCTCTGGCTCGACGATTTCGTCTTCAAGTTGAAGCCGGAACAACGCGCCGCCGCACAGAAGGCGGCCAAACCCTGGCTCGATGTCATCGCCGCCTCGCGCCCTTGAATCTCGCATCCCGCTCCCCGCCCGCAGGGAGAGGGTGGCTTCCGAGCGCACGGGCGTGTAAGCAGCCTCGCAAATCCCTATCGCAAGGCAGCCGTAGCCCGGTCACGAACCATGCTCCATTCCGCTCTGCTCAATGTCATGATCAAGGCCGCGCGCCGGGCCGGACGCACGCTCAAACGCGACTTCGGGGAGGTGGAGAATCTTCAGGTTTCGCTCAAGGGACCCGCCAACTTCGTCAGCGCCGCGGACCACAGGGCCGAAGAAATCTTGCGCGAGGAACTGGCGAAGGCGCGGCCGGGCTACGGCTTCCTCGGCGAGGAGAGCGGCCTTACCGCGGGCAGCGACAGCACGCATCGATGGATCGTCGATCCGCTCGACGGCACCACCAATTTTCTGCACGGCCTTCCCCACTTCGCCATCTCGCTTGCGCTCGAGCGCAAAGGAGTGATCGTTGCGGGCCTCGTCTACAATCCGGCCACCGACGAGATGTTTCTCGCCGAGCGCGGCAAGAGCGCTTTCGTGAACGACCGACGGCTGCGCGTCGCCGGACGCCGCCGGCTTGCCGACAGCGTGATCGCCTGCGGGCTGCCGCATTTCGGCCGCGGCGACCTCGAGCTCGGCCGCAAGGAGCTGGGCGCGGTGCAGGAAAAGGTCGCGGGGCTGCGCCGCTTCGGCTCCGCCGCGCTCGATCTTGCCTGGATCGCGGCGGGCCGCTTCGACGGCTACTGGGAGCGCGATCTTTCGCCCTGGGACATGGCGGCCGGCATTCTGATCGTGCGGGAGGCCGGCGGCTATGTCAGCGATCTCGACGGCAAGGATGCCATGTTAACCACCGGCAACATTGTCGCGGGCAACGAGGCTATTCACCGCGACCTGCTGCTGGTGCTGAAGGATGCCCGCAAGGCCTAGCCGGCACCCGGTAATCCGCGCTCCCGGGGTGGAAATTCACCTCAAATCGCAACCCCTTCTTTTCCCCGTTGCCGCGCCTATGCCATAGTGTGGCTTAACCTAGAGCGCCGCCATGACCAGCCCGGCACAAGATATTGATCTGTTAAAGCTTTCCACTCCGCGCATCTTCGTTGTGCGGATGCTTGTCTTTCTTATTTTGTGCAGCCTGCTGGTGATCGTGCTGCACCGGCAGATCTGGGCCGCTTTTCTGGCCAATCCCGGGCTCAACGCCGTGATCTGGGGCGTCTTGCTGATCGGCATCGCGCTGTCGTTCCGCCAGGTGCTGCGCCTCTACCCGGAAATCAACTGGGTGAACAGCTTCCGCATCGCCGATCCGGGGCTGGCGATCGATCGCCCGCCGGTGCTGCTGGCGCCCATGGCCGCCATTCTCGGAGACCGGGTCGGGCGCATGGCCATGTCATCGCAGTTGATGCGCGGCATTCTCGACTCCATCGCCACCCGCCTCGATGAGGCGCGCGACATGTCCCGCTACATGACCGGCCTCCTGGTCTTCCTCGGCCTGCTCGGCACCTTCTGGGGCCTGATCGAAACGGTCGGATCGGTCGGCAAGATCATCGACGGGCTCAATGTCGGCGGCGATGCCGGCTCGGTGTTCGATTCCCTGAAGGAGGGCTTGGCCGCACCGCTGGCGGGAATGGGCATCGCGTTTTCGTCCTCGCTTTTCGGTCTCGCCGGCTCGCTGGTGCTCGGCTTCCTCGACCTGCAATCGAGCCAGGCGCAGAATCGTTTCTACATCGACCTGGAAGATTGGCTTTCGACCACGGTGCACGACCTGTCGAACGAACCGGGCACGCAAGGCTCGGGCGAGGTTCGCGGCGCCATCGACCGGCTGCGCGACATCGTTGCGGACACCGGATCGGGCAAGGCCACGACCGCGGCCATGGCCAATCTCGCCGAGGCCATCCAGGGCCTCGTGCATCACATGCGCACGGAACAGCAGATGATCCGCGACTGGGCGGAGTCCCAAGCGGACCAGGGCCGGGATATCCGCCGGCTGCTGGAAGCGCTCGTGCGCGAAAACGTGGGCAAGTAGAGCATCATGGCTTTGGCGCGCAGAGCTCGTATCGAGGGCGGCCTGAACTATTGGCCGGGCTTTGTCGATGCCCTGTCCACGCTGATCCTCAGCGTCATTTTTCTGCTCACGGTTTTCGTGGTCGCGCAGTTTTACCTCGCGCAGGAAGTGACGGGGAAAGACACGGCGCTACAGCGCCTCAATGCGCAGATCGCGCAGCTTTCCAATCTCCTGTCGCTGGAAAAGGCCGGCACGCTCGATCTCGAACAGCAGATCGCGCAATTGCGCGCCAATCTCGCTTCGACGGAGGGCGAACGCGATCAATTAAAAGGACAGGCGGATGCCGCCAGCGGCGCCGCGGCGGCGCAGGGCCAAGTTAAGGAATTGTCGGGCGAGATCGACGCGCAAAAGCAGATTTCCGTGCGTGCGCTGGCGCAGGTCGAGGCGCTCAATCAGCAGATCGCCGCGCTGCGGCGCCAGCTCACCGCGCTCGAACAAGCATTGGAGGTCTCGGAGCAGCGCGACAAGCAATCGCAGAGCAAACTCGCGGAGCTCGGGCAGAGACTCAATGTGGCGCTGGCGCAGCGCGTGCAGGAACTCTCGCGCTACCGCTCGGATTTCTTCGGGCGGCTGCGGGCCATTCTCGGCAACCGGCCCGACGTGCGCATCGTCGGCGACCGTTTCGTCTTCCAGTCGGAAGTTTTCTTCGACGCGAGCCAAGCGACGCTCAAGCCGGAGGGCATGGCGCAATTGGATACGGTTGCCGGCGCCCTGCTTGAACTGGAGAAGCAAATCCCGTCGGACATCGCCTGGGTCATGCGGGTCGATGGTCATACCGACGTGCGGCCGATCTCGACGCCGCAATTCCGCTCCAACTGGGAGCTTTCCGCGGCGCGCGCCATTTCGGTGGTGCAATATCTCATCAGCAAGGGCATCTCGCCGCACCGTCTGGCCGCCGCCGGATTTGGCGAATTCCAGCCGATCGAAAGCGGCACGACCGAGGCTGCCTATAGCCGCAATCGCCGCATCGAACTGAAGCTGACGGAGCGGTGATAACCCTCGCCCCGCGCCGGGGAGAGGTGATAGCAGAGCTAATGCAAAATCCGTCCCTCACGCTGCGCCCTTACGCCGCCGCCGACGAGGAGGCGGCTATCGCGCTGTGGCTGCGAACCTGGCAGCTAGCCTACCCCGACATCGACTTCAACACCCGGCTGGATTGGTGGCGCGAACGCTGGCGTAAAGAGCTCGTGCCGCGGGCGCAAATCGTCGTGGCCGAGAGCCGCGGCGGCATGACCGGCTTCGTCACGGTGGACCCGAAAACGCTCTATCTGGATCAGATCGTGGTGGCGCCGGAAGCCTGGGGCTCCGGCACCGGCGAGGCGCTGGTGGCGGAAGCCAAGCGGCTGTCGCCGCGCGGCCTCGATCTGCAGGTCAACCAGGACAACGCGCGCGCCATCCGCTTTTATGCGAAGCATGGATTCGTCATCACCGGCGAAGATAAGAACGCTTCCGGCCGGCTGACTTATTGGATGAAATGGCGGCCCGCATAACCCGCATAACCTGAAGGTCCAAGGTCTTTCCGATGACCGCAACACTGCTGCCCTGGCTAAAGCTGATGGCTTGCGCGGCGTTGATCGGCTTCGCCGGGCCGGTGCTTACGCGCTACGGAGACATTATCGCCCGGCTGACGGGATTATCGCGCTCGTGGATCGGGCTCATCCTTCTTGCCACCGCCACATCTCTGCCTGAGCTTTTTACCGGCATCAGCGCCGTGACCGTTGCCGACGCTCCCGATATCGCCGTCGGCAACGTGTTGGGAAGCTGCATATTCAATCTAGCGATGCTGGTCTTGCTCGATGCCATGAGCCGCGACGAGCCGATGTACCGGCGCATCGACCAAAGTCATATTCTGACGGCGGGGTTTGGGGTGATCCTGATTGGATTTGTGGGCGCCCAGTTGATTTTGAGCCGCAACGGCCTTGACTATCAATTCTTTCATATCAGCGCATATACGCCTCTCATCGTGGTCGTGTACCTCGTGGCGATGCGGGCCGCCTTTGTTTACGAACACCGACAAAAGCTTACGCCGGCGATTGGCAAGGCAGATCCGAAAATTACCCTGGCGGTGGCCTTCCGCCGCTACCTGCTGGCAGCCAGCGTCGTCGTTGGCGCCGGCATATGGCTGCCATTCGTCGGCGTTGAACTCGCGGACAAAATGGGTTGGCAAACCACCTTCGTCGGCACCTTGTTTGTTTCTGCCGTCACTACCCTTCCTGAATTGGTCGTGACGATCAGCGCTTTTCGGCTCGGAGCAGTCGATATGGCGATTGCCAATCTGTTGGGCAGCAATCTCATCGATATCCTTATCCTTGCGATCGATGATCTGGTCTATACGGAAGGGCCATTGCTGGCGTTCGTTTCGCCGGCGCATGCCGTCTCCGCCTTCGCCGCGGTGATCATGTCGGGGATATTTATCGTCGCGCTGCTCTACCGGCCGCAGACGCGACTGCTCGGTACGGTCAGCTGGGTCAGCCTCTCATTGCTCGCGGTCTATCTGCTGACATCCTATGCGATCTATCTGCACGGGGGTTAGCGAGACCTGTCCGCCGTGGGGTTGGATCAAGGAAACGAAGAAAGTCACGCCCCCTCGAACTGCAACTTGGCCAGCCGCGCGTAGAGGCCGCCGGCCGCCGCCAGTTTCTCGTGGCTGCCCTCCTCGACGATGCGGCCGCGGTCCATGACCAGGATGCGGTCGCAAGAGAGCACGGTGGCGAGGCGATGGGCGATGACCAGCGTGGTGCGCTTTTGCATCAAGCGTTCCAGCGCAGCCTGCACCAAAGTCTCGCTCTCGGCGTCGAGCGACGAGGTCGCTTCGTCGAGCAGCAGCAGCGGGGCGTCGCGTAATATCGCCCGCGCGATGGCGATGCGCTGGCGCTGACCGCCGGACAAGGTGATGCCGCGCTCGCCGACCTGGGTGTCGTAGCGCTCCGGCATGCGCTCGATGAACTCCGAGGCCAGCGCAAGCTCGGCGGCGCGCTGGACTTCCTCGTCCATCGCCTCCGGACGGCCGAAGCGGATATTCTCGCGCACGGTGGCGGCGAAAATCGCCGTCTCCTGCGGCACCAGCGCCATGCGCCGGCGCAGTTCCGCCGGGTCGGCGTCGGCAAGCCGCACACCGTCGAAGGTCACTTTGCCGGAACCGGGATCGTAGAAGCGCAGGATCAGATGGAAGATCGTGCTCTTGCCGGCGCCCGAGGGACCGACGATGGCGACTTTCTCCCCGGGCTGCACATGGAAAGACACGCCGTCGAGAACCGGGGAGTCGATTCTTGTCGGATAGCTGAAGCGTACGTTCTCGAAGCCGACCTCCCCGCGCGCGGGCGCGGGCAAAGGTACGGGCTGCGCCGGCGCTGTCACCGCCGGCTTGATCTGCAAAATTTCGAACAGGCGTTCCGCCGCGCCGGCGGCCTGGGTGATTTCGCCCCAGACCTGGGAAAGCTCGCCCAAGGCGCTCGCCGCCAGCACCGCATAGAGCAGGAATTGCGCGAGCCTTCCTGCGGTCATGCCGCCGACGAGCACATCCTGCGCGCCGACCCAGAGCACGACGACCACGCTGGCGAACACCAGGAAGATGGCAAAGGCGGTGAGAAAGGCCCGCGCGCGGGTGGAATCGCGCGCCGCCGCATAGGCGCGCTCCACCGCGGCGCCGAAGCGCGCGCGCGCGAGGCGCTCGTTGGTGAAGGCCTGCAAGACGCGCACCGCACCGATCAGCTCGGCTGCATAGGCGGAAGCATCGGCCAGCGTGTCCTGCGCCAGGCGCGAGCGGCGGCGCACGGCGCGCCCGAAAGCCACCAGCGGCAGGACGATCACGGGAATCGCGCCGAGCACGAAGCCAGAGAGCCGCGGGCTGGTCACCACCATCATGGCAGCGGCGCCGGCGAACAGCACCAGATTGCGCAGCGCGACCGATACCGCGGTGCCGACCGCGGCCTTGATCTGCGTGGTGTCGGCGGTAAGCCGCGAAACGATCTCGCCGGTCTTGGCGGTATCGAAGAAAGCCGCCGACAGCGCGGTGAGATGCGTAAAGACGTCCTCACGCAGGTCGGCGACGATGCGCTCGCCCAGCGTCGTCACCAGATAAAAGCGCGCCGCGCTGGCGAGCGCCAGCACCGCAACGACCGCGATCATCACCGTGAAGTAATTGTCGATCAGGGAGGTGTTGGCGGCGGAGAAGCCGATATCGATCATCCGCCGCACCGCGAGCGGCACCGCGAGCGTCGCCAAGGCCGCGACAATGAGGGCGGCGAGCGCGCCAATGGCCCGGCTGCGGTAGCGCGCCACGTAAGGAAGCAGCAATGCCAGCGGTTTCAGCCGGCGCGCCGCGGGCTCGGGGCCCTCGGGGCCGCGCTTTTGCTCACCGCCAACATCACTCATTGCGCCACGAAGTCCCTATGCCGCCGTTCGGCGCGACAATGCCCCGGCCGCGCGGGGCTTGGCAATCAGGCCAAGTTCGCGGCTTGTTTCGGGGCCGCGCCTGGGCTATAGAGCCGCCAAATCTTAAGCGAAACACGACATCGACAGCGCGGCTTTGCCCGCGCGGGAAAGCTGGACCATGAAGGCCGACACCCATCCCAATTATCACACCATCAAGGTCGTGATGACCGACGGCAGCGAATTCACCACCCGCTCCACCTGGGGCAAGGAGGGCGACACGCTCCATCTCGACATCGATCCCAAGTCGCACCCGGCCTGGACCGGCGGCGGCCAGCATCTGATCGATCGCGGCGGACGGCTCTCGCGCTTCGAGAAGAAATTCGCCGGGCTGGGCATCAAGAAGAAGTAAGCCCCCACGGCGGCTTGAATCGAAAAAACCCCGCGCAAGCGGGGTTTTCTTTTTCTTCCCCGCTTCCCTCGGGGGGATTCTCAATTTGTCATCCCGGCCGAGCACAGCAAGAGCCGGGATACATGCTTTCTGCTTCTGGATCCCGGATCGGCTCGTTCCCACTCGCCGTCCGGGATGACAATGTGATCAGACCGCGTCCTGCTCGAAAGCAGCCTTGAGCAGACCGAGCTGGCGCTCGACAGGGTTGGCCTTGGCCGCCGCCGGCGCTGGAGAAGTATGGATGGTGGCGTCGAGCCGCAGCACCTTGGTCTCGAGCTTGGCGGCGCGCTCGATCAGGTCGCGCAGCTTCGCCGGCAAAAGTTTACAGGCCTGCTCGTCGCTGGGCCTGCCCGCGGAAAGCTTGACCTTGGCCTTTTCCTTGTTGGCCTGGGCGAGCGACATCTCGCCTTCCTTCACCGCACGGTGCAGCAGGAGCCAGGAGGCGATCTGCATCAGCCGCGTGGTCAGACGCATGCTCTCGGTGGCATAGGCCAGCGCCGCCGTTCTTTCCAATTTTTTGGATTCCTGACGGCCGGGGCCGTCCAGGTAACTCGCCGTCTCTTCCACCAGCGCCATGCCGTCCCTGAACAGCGCGGCGAAAATGCCGGAATTGGCCAATCTCTCGCCAAAAGACACCGGCTCCGCTTCATTCGCGGTTTTGTCGAACATTTTTTACGCCTCACCCGCGTGTACGCCCACGTGAGGCCAGCATGGCCGGGCAAGACCGCGCTGTCCAGCACCTGGCTGGCGAAGCTGATGACATAGTTGCCGCGGGCGGGGGCGGCGCCGTAGGCGGGGTCGCCGTAAGCGGGCCCGGACGGC
>JBBDNZ010000050.1:0-550 GCA_040877285.1 Xanthobacteraceae bacterium | reverse complement strand
TAAAAAAAGAGCCGCCGTTGCCGGCGGCTCGAAGGTGATAACAGGGAGGCGTCAAACAGAGTGGACAGGAGCCACTCAACGTCCAACAAGAAGTGGACGATGCCAGTAATGAAGGAGAAAGCTTAACGACATCTTAAGCACCCAGGCGCAATTGCAGATTTTCTGCAGGCGCCGCGGCCGGGTGAAATTCTTCTTTCGCTGCTATGACTTGCGTCACGGCTGGCTTACTTCTTGAAAAACTGATCGGCGACATTGCGGGAGACGTTTTTCTTGGCCGCCGCCGCCTCTAACCGCGCGATCTCCTCCTTCAGCAGCGCAATGCGTTCGGCCAGTTCGCCGACCGACAGCAAGGACAGATCCTGCCCGATGTCGTGGACGATTTTTTTCTTCGGCCGGTCGTCGTCGTCGATCGCTGCCATCGCCGCCTCCGCGCACGGGACCACAATTTAACGGCGCGGACCGTGGTTGTCACATCCGGCCGGGGCGACTAGAAAAACCGCATGAACCCTCCTCCCTCGCACATGACCGCCATTGCCATCCGCGCGCCGGG
>JBBDNZ010000049.1:0-6279 GCA_040877285.1 Xanthobacteraceae bacterium | reverse complement strand
ATCGTCGATCCGGTCGTGCTGGGCAAAGTGCGCGCGAAGCAAGTTCAGCATGGCGATCCGCCGGAGCAGCGCATCTCGGTGCTGCCGCTGATCATCCACGGCGACGCCGCGTTTGCCGGCCAGGGCGTGGTCGCGGAATGCTTCGGGCTTTCCGACCTGAAAGGCTACCGCACCGGCGGCTCCGTGCATTTCATCGTCAACAACCAGATCGGCTTCACCACCTATCCGCGCTACAGCCGCTCGTCGCCTTATCCCTCCGACGTGGCCAAGATGATCGAGGCGCCGATTTTCCACGTCAACGGCGACGATCCGGAAGCGGCGGTCTATGCGGCCAAGGTTCTCACCGAATACCGGCAGAAGTTCCACAAGCCGGTCGTCATCGACATGTTCTGCTACCGGCGGTTCGGCCACAACGAAGGCGACGAGCCTTCGTTCACCCAGCCGCTGATGTACAAGAAAATTCGCTCGCATCCGTCCACGCTGGAAATCTATTCGAAGAAGCTGATCGGCGAAGGCATCGTCACCGAAGGCGAAGTCGAAAAGATGAAGGCCGACTGGCGCGCCCGGCTTGAAGCCGAATTCGAGGCCGCCCAGGGTTACAAATCCAACAAGGCCGACTGGCTCGACGGCCGCTGGGCCGGCATGAAGGCCGCCCGCGACGCCGACGACCCCCGCCGCGGCAATACCGGCGTTGCGCTGGATACGCTTCGCGAAATCGGGCGCAAGATCACAGCCGTGCCGGAAGGCTTCCGCGTTCACCGCACCATCCAACGCTTCCTCGACAGCCGACGCCAGGCGATCGAGAGCGGGGAGGGCATCGATTGGTCTACCGGTGAGGCGCTGTCTCTCTGTTCACTGTTGCTGGAAGGCCATCCCGTCCGGCTTTCGGGACAGGACACCGAACGCGGCACATTCTCCCAGCGTCACTCGGTCTTGTTCGATCAGGAAACCGAGGAGCGCCACACGCCGTTCAATCACTTGGGCGAAGGACAGGCCCGCTTCGAAGTGATCAATTCCATGCTGTCGGAAGAAGCCGTGCTCGGTTTCGACTACGGCTATTCCACCGCCGAGCCGAACGCGCTCACCGCCTGGGAAGCGCAATTCGGCGACTTCGCCAACGGCGCCCAGGTGGTGTTCGACCAATTCATCTCCTCGGGCGAGCGCAAATGGCTGCGCATGTCGGGCCTCGTCTGCCTGTTGCCGCACGGCTACGAAGGCCAGGGACCGGAACATTCATCCGCGCGGCTGGAGCGCTTCCTGCAAATGTGCGCGGAAGACAATATGCAGGTGGCCAATTGCACGACGCCGGCGAACTACTTCCACATCCTGCGCCGGCAGCTCAAGCGCGAGATCCGCAAGCCGCTGATCCTGATGACACCGAAGAGCCTGCTGCGCCACAAGCGCGCGGTGTCGCGGCTCGACGAGATGGGACCGGACACGTCATTCCACCGGCTGTTGTGGGACGACGCGCAGCTGCTGCCCGGCGAGAAGATCAAGCTCGCGCCCGACGACAAGATGCGCCGCGTGGTGTTGTGCTCGGGCAAGGTTTATTACGACCTCTATGACGAGCGGGAGAAGCGCGGGGTCAACGATGTCTATCTCCTGCGCGTGGAGCAGCTCTATCCCTTCCCGACCAAGGCGCTGGTGTCGGAGCTGTCCCGCTTCAAGCAGGCCGAGATTGTCTGGTGTCAGGAAGAGCCGCGCAACATGGGCGCCTGGTTCTTCGTCGACACTTTCCTGCAATGGGTGCTCAACCAGATCGGGGCGAAGCACCGGCAGGTGCGCTACGTCGGCCGGCCGGCGTCCGCGTCGCCGGCGGTTGGCGTCATGTCGAGGCATCTGGAGCAATTGAAGAACTTGCTGGACGAAGCGCTCGGTTAGGGAAGCGATACATGGCTGACATCCGCGTACCCACGCTCGGCGAATCGATCACCGAGGCAACCATCGGCAAATGGTTCAAGCGGCCGGGCGATCCGGTTTCGGTCGATGAACCCCTCGTCGAACTGGAAACCGAAAAGGTGACGATCGAAGTGCCGTCGCCCGCTTCTGGCGTGCTGGCGGAAATCGCCGCCAAGGACGGCGAGACGGTCGCGGTCGGCGCTTTGCTCGGTCAGATCAAGGAAGGCGCTGGCGCGGCAAAGGCGGCCGGCGCCGCTCCCGCCGCCAAGGCGCCGCCGCCGGCTGCGAAGGTCCCGGACACGGCGAAGCCTGCGGCGGACGAGGCGCCGCTGGCCCCGTCCGTGCGCAAGATAGCGGCCGAATCGGGGATTGCTCCTTCCTCCGTTCCCGGCTCGGGCAAGGACGGCCGCGTCACCAAGGGCGACATGATGGCCGCGATCGAGCGCGCGGCCGCGCAGCCCACGCCGGTCGGCCAGACGGTACCGCTTCAGGCGCGCGCGCCTTCGCCCGTGGACGACGCCGCGCGCGAAGAGCGCGTGCGCATGAGTAAGCTGCGCCAGACCATCGCGCGCCGGCTGAAGGATGCGCAAAACACCGCCGCCATGCTCACGACCTTCAACGATGTCTACATGAGCGCGGTGATGCAGCTGCGTACCCACTACAAGGAAGTTTTCGAGAAAAAGCACGGCATCAAGCTCGGCTTCATGGGCTTCTTCGTGCGCGCCTGCGTGCAGGCGCTCAAGGAAATTCCCGCGGTCAATGCCGAGATCGACGGCACCGATATCGTCTACAAGAATTATTACCACATCGGCATCGCGGTAGGCACCGACAAGGGCCTGGTGGTGCCGGTGGTGCGCGACGCCGACCGGCTTTCGCTCGCGGAGATCGAGAAGACGATCGCCGATTTCGGCCGCCGCGCGCGCGACGGCCAGCTCAAGATCGAGGAATTGCAGGGCGGCACCTTCACCATCACCAACGGCGGCGTCTACGGCTCGCTGATGTCTACGCCCATCCTCAACGCGCCGCAGTCCGGCATTCTCGGCATGCACAAGATCCAGGAACGTCCGGTGGCCGTCGCCGGCAAGATCGAGGCGCGGCCGATGATGTATCTCGCGCTGTCCTACGACCACCGCGTCGTGGACGGCCGCGAGGCGGTCACCTTCCTGGTGCGGGTGAAGGAAGTGTTGGAAGATCCGGCGCGGATCGTTCTCGATTTATAATTCAACTAAGAAGGTCGCAACTTGTTTGCATGTGATGCAATTCATGACCGAATACCAAAAATTCAGTGATCTCGAACACTATTTGTTCAAGGAGGTGGGACCACGTTTTCGCAGTTCAGGTAAGCTCAAGCCTTTAGACCTGTTCTTGATTCTCCATTGGAAGTCGTGGCGGGCAAAAAAGAAAGCGAGAGATCGTCTGAAGAAGATTGCTGGAAGCTTTGATAAGGCGACGAAGGAGATTGCTGCGTCGCTTCACGAGGCGACCAATTCGAAGGAGCGTATGCAAATTTTAATGCAGAAATGGCGATTTCGTCTTCCAACAGCGACCGCAATTCTTTCGGTTCTCTATCCCAAGGATTTCACAATCTACGACATCCGAGTCCGCACGCAACTTCGGCAGGTTCCTATAAGGGAAAGTTATTCAAAAACGCACTGGGATACGATTTGGATTTCTTACATTCGATTCAAGCAGGCCGTGAAACAAAAGACGCCGAGAGGGCTCTGTTTGCGAGATAAGGATCGCTACCTATGGGGCAAATCGGTTTTCAAAGATGCACAACGTGATCGGCGGGCTTAGATTCCCGTTCCTAGCTGCATGAGAGTCACATGATCTACGACCTCATTGTCATCGGCACCGGCCCCGGCGGCTATGTCTGCGCCATTCGCGCGGCGCAGCTTGGGCTGAAAACCGCCGTGGTGGAGAAGCGCGCGACCTTCGGCGGCACCTGCCTCAACATCGGCTGCATTCCGTCCAAGGCGCTGCTGCATGCCTCGGAATTGTTCGAGGAAGCGGGGCACAAGTTCGGGCACATGGGCATCAACGTCGGCAAGCCGAAGCTCGATCTTGCCGCCATGATGACATTCAAGGACGAAGGCGTGGACGGCAACGTCAAGGGCGTCGAGTATCTCTTGAAGAAGAACAAGGTCGATACCTATCGCGGCGCCGGCCGCATCAGTGCGCCCGGCAAGGTCGAGGTGAAGGGCGAGGGCGGCAAGACGCAGACGCTGGAAACGAAAGCCATCGTCATCGCCACCGGTTCCGACGTTGCTCGCCTTAAAGGCATCGACATCGACGAAAAACGCATCGTGTCGTCGGACGCGGCCATCGCGCTCGATAAAGTGCCGGAGCGCCTGCTGGTGATCGGCGCGGGCGTGATCGGGCTGGAGCTCGGCTCGGTCTGGCGCCGGCTCGGCGCGAAAGTCACGGTGGTGGAATTTCTCGATGGCATTCTGCCGGGCATGGACGGCGAGGTGCGCAAGCAGGCGCAGCGCCTGTTCGAGAAGCAGGGGCTCGCGTTCAAGCTGTCGTCCAAGGTGACGGCGGTGGATACGTCGGGAAAAACGCTCAAAGCCAGGGTGGAGCCCGCCAAGGGCGGCGCGGCGGAGACCATCGAAGCCGATGTGGTGCTGGTCGCCGTCGGCCGCGTGCCCTACACGCAGGGCCTTGGCCTCGAAGAAGCGGGCGTGAAGAAGGACGAGCGCGGCCGCGTCGCAGTGGACAAGCATTTTGCGACGAACGTGCCCGGCATCTATGCCATCGGCGACGTGATCGCGGGGCCGATGCTGGCGCACAAGGCGATGGACGAGGGCTCGGCGCTCGCCGAAATCATCGCCGGCCAGGCGGGGCACGTGAACTACGGCGTGATCCCGAACGTGGTCTACACCTATCCGGAGATCGCCTCGGTCGGAAAATCCGAGGACGAATTGAAACAGGCGGGCGTGAATTACACCGCCGGCAAGTTTCCCTTCACCGCCAACGGCCGCGCCAAGGTCAACCTCACCACCGAAGGCTTTGTGAAGATCCTGGCCGACGCCAAGACCGATCGCGTGCTCGGCGTTCACATCGTCGGCCCCGACGCCGGCAACATGATCGCGGAAGCCGCCGTGGCGATGGAATTCGGCGCGGCGTCGGAAGACATCGCCCGCACCTGCCACGCGCACCCGACGCTCAGCGAGGCGGTGAAGGAAGCCGCCCTGGCTGCCGGCAAGCGCGCGATCCATATGTGAGATTATTTTTTGTCATTGCCGGGCTTGACCCGGCAATCCATCTTCTTCGCAAGATCGATTACTTGATGGACCCCCGGGTCAAGCCGGGGGTGACGAGTCCTTAACTCACGCCCGCGGGTGCGTCTGGCGATACACCTCCATCAGCCGCTCGCTATCGACCGCGGTATAGATTTGCGTGGTCGACAGCGACGCATGGCCGAGCAATTCCTGGATCGCCCGCAGGTCGCCGCCGCGCGCCAGCAGATGCGTGGCAAACGAATGCCGCAGCGCATGCGGCGTCGCGCTGTCGGGCAGCCCAAGCGCACCGCGCAAGCGTTCCATCGTGAGCTGCAAGATGCGCGGGCTCAGCGGTCCGCCGCGCGCGCCGACAAAGAGCGGTCCATCGCCGGGCAGTTCGAACGGA
This sequence comes from Xanthobacteraceae bacterium, assembly GCA_040877285.1. Taxonomy (GTDB): domain Bacteria; phylum Pseudomonadota; class Alphaproteobacteria; order Rhizobiales; family Xanthobacteraceae; genus CANKHA01. Next base: position 750 of record JBBDNZ010000049.1, on the reverse strand, counting down.
CACAGCAGCCTATATTGCGCGATCATCTGCAACACTTGCGGCAGCACCGGCACCATGCGGTTCTTGCCGCCTTTGCCCAAGACCACAAGCGCGCCGCTGGTCTCCGCCGCTGATATGTCCTGGGGCTTGAGTCCGAGCGCTTCGGAAATGCGCAGTCCCGACCCGTAAAGCAGCGCCAGCGCGGCGGCGTCGCGGGCAAAAATCCACGGCGCGCGCTCCTCGCCCGCGCGCAAGTCGGAGTCGGTCATGCGCCTGGCCGCTGTTGCCGTGAGCGGCTTCGGCAAAGTCTTGGCGACCTTCGGCGCACGCACGGCGGAAAGCGCCGACACCTTGCCCTTGCCGTTGCGCTCCAGGAAGCGCGCGAAGGAGCGCGCGCCGGCGAGCGTCCGCATCAATGAGCGCCCGCTGCCGCCGCCGGCACGCCGCGCCGCCATGAAGGCGCGCACGTCCTGCGGGGTGAGCTTCGATAGTTGCTTCAGTGTCGGCGCGTGGCCGAGATGTTCGGCAAGAAAGGCGAGAAATTGTCCTACGTCGCGCCGGTAGGCTTCCAGCGTCTTGGCCGACATGCGCCGCTCGGCGCCGAGATGCACCAGCCAGTGCGCGACTTCAGCCGCCACGTCAGGGGTGGCGAAGGGAAGAGATTTAGTGTTGGCCGTTTTTTGCGGTGCCATGATCTGGCTCATGCGCGCTCCCTCTCCCCACCCGAACTCGGGTATACCCGAGTTCGGCACTATTGCGCGGCCGAAGTCG
>JBBDNZ010000048.1:0-1221 GCA_040877285.1 Xanthobacteraceae bacterium | reverse complement strand
GCCCCTTCGCGCGCAACCCCTTAAGTAACCAAGACGGCCGGCAATTTGTGCAAGGCGCACCTTTGCCGTTGCCCCGCCGGGGCGGTTGCGCCACAAGCATCCGGGCCGCGCCAATCCAGAGCATCCCGCATGTCGTTCGATCTCCTCAAGGCCGCCGTCCTCGGCATCGTCGAAGGCTTGACCGAATACCTCCCGGTTTCCTCGACCGGGCATTTGCTGCTGATGGAGCATTTCTTCGGTTTCGACGACGCCGCCTTCGGCAAATCCTTCGCCATCCTGATTCAGCTCGGCGCTATCCTCGCCCTGTTGTCGATCTACTTTGCGCGCCTGCTGAAGCTCGCGATGGGATTTTTCACCGACGTGGAGGCGCGCCGCTTTATCGTCGGCGTACTGATCGCCTTTCTTCCGGCAGCGGTCGTGGGCGCGGCGGCGCACGGATTTATCAAGGATGTGCTGTTCAACGTTTGGATCGTCTGCACGACGCTCGTGATCGGCGGCTTCGTGCTGATGTGGGTCGATCGCCTGACGCTGCATGCGCGCTATCACGATGCCACGAAGTTCACCCTGCCGATGTATCTCGGTATCGGCGTGATCCAATGCGTCTCCATGATCCCCGGCGTATCCCGCGCGGGCGCCACCATTATCGGCGCCATGCTGTTTGGCGCGGACCGGCGTTCGGCCGCCGAATTTTCCTTTTGGCTCGCCATGCCGACCATGGTCGGCGCCTTCGCCTATGAGCTCTACCAAAGCGGCGCGGAATTCAGCGGCGGCGATACGCTCACCGTCGCAGTAGGGTTTGCCGCGTCCTTCGTCTGCGGCTGGGTCGTGGTTAAGACGTTTCTCGATTACGTCTCGCGCCACAGCTTCGCGTTGTTCGCCTGGTGGCGGATTATCGTCGGCGGAGCCGGCCTGATCGCGCTCGCGCTCGGGATGTGAAATCGGGATGTGAAATAAAGCAGTGGCTATGACGCCGGGCGGTCGCTGAACTGGCCGGCCTTGCGGTAGCGCCAAAGATAGGACGGCACCACGACCTGCATCGACACGGGATCGATGCCAAGGCTTTCCAGGATGCGTCCTTCGCGCTTGGCTTCTTCCGAAACGACATTGTCGCGCTTGAGCAGATCCACCTGGTCGGTGGTGAGCGGCGGATTGGGCAAGAGCCCGGTAAAGGACGCCATGACCTTTGCCAGCGGGAAGGGAATCGGCAGCAGGAGGCGGCGG
>JBBDNZ010000047.1:9284-33594 GCA_040877285.1 Xanthobacteraceae bacterium | reverse complement strand
ATCGCCGTCTGCCGGTCGCGAGCCGAGGCGCAAGGCTGGCAGGTCGTCGCGGCCGGAGGACCGCCACGGCCGGGAGGCGAGATCTCACATAAACGTGAATGGCGCTGGCCACGCCCCCCCCCCCCGACGCGACACAACCATGACTCGGTACTCTGACTCAGGCGACGCAGTCGGCGACGCGGGACCTACAACCGACACTGCGGAGGATGGCGGACTAAGGTAAAAAAACGCTTTATCGGTCAGCGCCCTAACCCGGCAATAAATGCCGGGAAACGTCATGCATCACATCGGATTGGCCGGCGCGGCGGTATTCGGAGACGGGGACGAAAGCTTTTATCCCTCTGGAGGGGGGCGGCGCGCGCGGGTGGGGGTCTACTTTTCTTCGTTCATTTCTTCATTCATTTGTAAGATGACCCCACCCCGGATCACCTGCGGTGATCCAGCCCTCTCCTCGAAAGGGAGGGATAAAGGGAGGGATATTGAGAGAGACACCATGTCCGGCATCGACGAATCCCGTCCCTTCATCCCGCTCAAGATCGCGGTGCTGACCATGTCGGACACCCGCTCGCTTGCGGAGGACAAGTCGGGGGCGACGCTGGCCGAGCGCATTAAGGCCGCCGGGCATGTGCTTGCCGACCGGCAGATCGCGCGCGACGACGTCGAGGAGATCAGAACCTGGCTGCGGGCCTGGATCGCCAATCCGCAGATCGACGTCATCATCACCACCGGGGGCACCGGCTTCACCGGCCGCGACGTGACGCCGGAGGCGGTGGAGCCGCTGTTCGAGAAACGCATGGAAGGCTTCTCCACGCTCTTTCACATGGTCAGCCAGCCCAAGATCGGCTCGTCCACCATCCAGTCGCGCGCCACCGCCGGCGTGGCGGGCGCGACCTATATCTTCTGCCTGCCGGGCTCGCCCGGCGCCTGCCGCGACGCCTGGGACGAGATTTTGCAGTATCAGCTCGATTACCGGCACCGGCCGTGCAATTTCGTCGAGATCATGCCGCGGCTGGACGAGCATCTGCGGCGCGGCAAGGCGAAAGCGGGGCCTTGATGCTCCGCGCAGGCGGCGCATCGAACAACCTTATATCTTGAGCCATCCAAGCCCGGATTGGTCTTCCAGCGTCTGAATGCGCTCGAACAGGTCATCCGTTTGGGCGCGCGGGCAATCGCGCATCAGAATCGAATATTTTTCATACGCCTCATCGCGGCTTGCAGGCCGCCACGGCACGTCCGCATCGGGAAACATGCCTCGGTATACGGCGCCGCTCTTGAGCGTGACGGTCATTTCGTAAGTTCTTTTGTCGCTGATATCGCCGGCTTCATAACGGACGCGCTGGACTATCGCGCGAATGGCCGGGTCGGTGAGCGCGCTTTCGTCGAAAGAGCGCGGGTCGCGGGCGTCGCGCACGCAAGCCACAGCCACGCAATAGGGGACGCTGTATTGCAATTGCATCAAATCTGCCGGCGAAGGGTTGTCGTGATGCTCGACCGCTTCGGGCGAGGCCGCGATAAAGATGGATTCGATCTCATCGGCCGCAAAGGCATGCTGCGCGCGGATCTCCTGTAGCGCCTGCAATGGAATCTGCGAGGATCCATGCGTCGCGAAGCGTTTCATGGCGATCTCGCGCACGAGGAACGTTGTGCCGTCGAGGCCGCGGGTCAGCTCCGCGGCATCGTAATGATCGCAGAAGACTTTGAGAAATCCGGCTTTGCCCTCGAGAACATCATGCGGCCCGTCAAACCCCTGCTCAGCCAGACCTGCGGCCAAGACACCGCCCTCAGCCGCGCGGCCGAAGTGCAGTCTTTTGACCATTGAACCGGTCTCGGAGACGGAGAATTGCCGCAGTCCGCTCGCCAGCGATCCGGCAATGCCGATCGCGTTCAGCAAACGATCGGCGTCCAGGCCCAGCAGCAGCGCGCAAGCGATGGCTGCACCGAAGGGGCCGGTCGTTCCCGGCGCATGGAAGCCGCGGTGTTCATTCGATCGCCCCGTGGCTTTTCCTATCCGAAGCATGGCCTCGCTCCCGGCCACGAACGCGGTGAGCAGCTTCTTGCCGCTCAGCCCTCGATCTTGCGCGACAGGCAGCGCGGCGGTGAATACGGTCCCGAACGGATGCGCGCCGACGCCGCGTTGCGTGCCGGCATCAAGCTCGAAGGAATGGGCGAGAGCACCATTGACGAGCGCGGCGAATGGCGGGTGAAGCGGAGCGGCCTGCGGGCCGAGCACTGTGCTTTTCCCGCCGGGGCCGCTGGCCCGCGTTGCGTATCGCATGATCGCCTGACTCCAGGGAAAACGATACCCGAAGACGCAGGCGCCGATGCCATCGGCAATCGTATTCTTCGCGGCGCTGAGAACGTCGGCTGGAATGTCCTCGTAGCGCAACGCGGCGACATACTCGGCAAGCTGGATGGTTTCGCGGCTCACGGCTGGATGGACTCGACAAACCACTCGGCCGGCACCTCGTGGCCGAGGCCGAGTTCGCGAGACCGGCTGTAAATGAGATGGGCGAGCGCCGTGAACTGCGCTCCCACGCCGGTGCTGTTGAGGAAAAACGTGCGCTGCGCCGGGCTGCGCCGTCCTTCTGTTTTTCCGGTCACCAGTTCGCCGAGATCGGGAAAATCGTTCCAGTCCAGATCGCGCGGAGGATGGTCGCGGACGACGAAACCGAAGCGCTTTTCCATGGCGGCAAAGTCCGTCGAAACGTATTCGCGCTCCTTCATGCGCGTATGGAAGACCACGATGTCCGCTTCCTTGAAACAATCGTCCTTCGCTTCGTCACGCTGCATGCAGCTGAGGTGCATGCCCGGCTTGAGCCAGGCCGCGGGAAAAAACGGAACGCGGCTGTTGGTCGCCGTCACGGCGATATCTGCGCCGTCAACCGCCGCCTCGGCGCCGGCGGCCACCGTCATCTCGATTCCGAGAGACGGCGCCATCGATTTCGTGAATGATTCGGCCTCGCCGGCAACCGGGCTGTAAACACGGATCTGGCGTACTGGCATTACTTCCTTCAGGGCCGCGAGTTGCGGGCCTGCCTGTCCTCCCGCGCCGATCAGCCCCACGATCGATGACTCGGGCCGCGCCAGATATTTCGCGCCGATGGCGTTGACGGCGCCCACGGTAAACCGCTGCAGCATGCCGTCCTGGACGATTGCGATGAGTTCGCCCGTTGCGGAACTGAACAGAAACACCAGCCCGACGTAAGACTTACCTTTTGCTGCCGGGATCTTGATCCGCCTGCGCTGCCCGTTTACTTCGGGGAATGCAACGACATCGGAGGTGACGCGGATCGATGCGGCATGCAGGCGAGGAATCGCGCCGTCCAACGTCTTGAACTGATGCGCTGCGGGTATGTCGGCGCCGATCTCCGCCACGGTAGGAGCGAAGAGATCCGTGCGCCCGCGATATACGGCGCTGCCTGTGCCCAAATCCCTGTACAGATTTTCCAGCGCCTCAATCGTATTGGCCATCGTCAACACTTTTGCGGCGTCGTCATTGGACACTAGTAAAGTCATCGGAACCTCAATAGGTCAGCGGCCTTCGGCAGCATCGGCTTGATGGCGGTCCATTCATAGTCGCTGAGTTCGTGGCGCATGATTCGAGGCTCCGGTTTCGGAGCTTGAATCACATCCACGTTAATACCATCAAGCCGCAATAGCTGGTCGCGAAGCCGATAATGTTCTGAATTACTTCCGCTTTCGGCGGCATAGCGGACATGGCCGGACTTGCTGCCGGTTCGACCCGGTCGCGAATGACCTAAAAGAGACATATCTGGCCCCGAACAGCCAATGAAATTCTCGACCTCTATACGTACCGCCGCAACATCGGCAGCGCGTGTTCGACGCAGGCGCGACCTTCGGCGATCGCCTCGTTGGCACGGTTGAACTCCAGCAGTTCGATGTCGCGCAGCCGCGGGACGAGCATCACATGCGGCGGCTCACCCGCGAGACGGGTGCGGGTGATCTGGTCCTGCATGATGTTGATGGAGTTGGCGATCACGTCGAAATATCCCGGCGCCCATGACCCTCGCGGAAGGAGATGCGGGATCATCTGCGTCGCCTGCTCGCGTAGCGGCTCCGGCAGGTGCCGTAGCATGCGATCGAGGGACTCATTCGGAACAGGCGCACGCCCGGCCATGGCTGAAGGCTCTGGCTCGCTCTCGAAGCGCCGCCCCACGAGGTCGCCGTTGAGGTTGACCGCAATGATCACATCCGCCCCGAGGGCGCGGCAGACCGAGACCGGGACCGGATTGGAAAGGCCGCCGTCCACAAGCCATTGGTCGCCAATCCTGGCCGGACTGATGATCCCCGGCAACGCGATAGAGGCGCGCACGACATCATGGATAGGTCCGGACTGCAGCCAAATCTCGCGACCGGTGACCAGATCGGTGGCGACGGCTGCATATTTCTTGGCATAGCTCTCGATCGGCCCCGCGATGCCGAGCCCCTGCAGAAATGCGACGATCTGTTTGCCGTCGATCAGCCCGCCCCCCGATAGCCGGACATCTATCAGCCCGACAATCTCGCGCCAGGTCGCTGCCATCGCCCACTGCCGCAGCGCGGTCAGCTGCCCCGCGACATAGGCTGCGCCGACCAGCGAGCCGATCGAAGTTCCGCTCACGATGTCAGGCTCGATACCGGCCTCGGCCAATGCGTCGATGACACCAATGTGCGACCATCCACGCGCAGAACCACTGCCCAGCGCGAGTCCGATGCGGGGACGTGTCATAAACGCGGTGATCCTGAGATGCTGACACAGATGAGCCAGCATAGCGCCCGATAGGCATCGTGTCGCCCGCTTGCCCACAGCCGAAGCGTCGATGGGTCCGCTCCTGTCCCATCGCGGCATTTCGCTTCGCTGCAGAATTTGGCCCGCTAGCGGGGCATAGCGGACTCTGGCCAGCCGCCCGCCCGGCAGATCTATGGCTTCACGGCCTAGATGCGGTAGGCGGTTGCCATAAAACCAACGAAATATGGGTATCAGAAGGTGGCCAAGGTTAATGTTCTTGTTATGTTCACAAACCCGGGCTAAGGTGGTTTATGGCTCAGTCTTCGACAGCCCTCAGACGCCCGCCGGCGGCGCCCGGTCAGGCTGAGTGGGAACCGGACAGCCGCCCGGACCGTGCGCCGACTTTAAAAGCTGGCGCGCGGCCGGACGCAAAACCGGCGCCCACTTTTGCCGGCCGCGCTCCGGAGCTGCCCTCCTCGCCGGCGGGCGATTTGGCCGCCAGCGGCCTGCTTGGCACGAGTGTGGACCGCGAGCGCCGCCGCGGCCGCGGCACGCTGTCGAATGCGGCGGGCCGCTACGAGCCGCACGCGCGCGTCGCCTTCGACGACGGCTGGCGCAGCCTGGAAGACCTGCCGCCGTTCAAGACCACGGTGACGTTCGACTCAACGCGCAAGATCATCACCCGCAACGATTCTCCCGACATTTCCTTCGACCGCTCGATCAATCCCTATCGTGGCTGCGAGCACGGCTGCGTCTATTGCTTCGCGCGGCCGACGCATGCCTATCTCGGCATGTCGCCGGGCCTCGATTTCGAATCCAAGCTGTTCGCGAAGCCGGACGCGCCGGAGCTGCTGGAAAAAGAGCTGTCGGCTAAAAACTACGAGCCGCGCACCATCGCCATCGGCACCAACACCGATCCCTACCAGCCCATCGAGCGGCGCTATCAAATCATGCGCCGCATCCTCGAAGTGCTGGAGCGGGCGGGGCACCCGGTCGGCATTGTCACCAAATCCGCGCTGGTGCTGCGCGACCTCGACATTCTTTCGCGCATGGCGGAGCGCAAGCTGGCCAAGGTGGCGCTGTCGGTGACCACGCTCGATCCGCAGCTTGCCCGCAGCATGGAGCCGCGCGCGGCCACGCCCATGCGCCGGTTGGAAACCTTGCGTCGGCTATCGGCGGCGGGCGTGCCGACCACGGTCATGTTCGCGCCGGTCATCCCCGCCATCAACGATGCCGAGATGGAGCGCGTTCTCGACGCCGCGGCGGCGGCCGGCGTGCAGGGCGCCGGCTACGTGCTGCTGCGCCTGCCGCTGGAAGTGCGCGATCTGTTCCGCGAATGGCTGACGGCGAATTATCCCGATCGCGTCGAGCACGTCTTCAAGCTGATCCGCGACATGCGCGGCGGCAAGGACTACGATTCCACCTGGGGCAAGCGGCAAAAAGGCTCCGGCCCTTATGCCTGGATGCTCGGCCGCCGCTTTGAGATCGCTTGCGAGAAACTGGGCCTGAACAAGAACAGGAACTCGCTCACGACCGAGCACTTCGAGCCGCCGATCAAGCGGGCGCAGCAACTGAGCCTGTTCGAATGAAGACAAGTTTGCCGCGCCTCACCGTGGTAACGCTCGGGGTGCGCGATGTGCGCGCGAGCGCGCGGTTTTACGAGGCACTCGGCTTCGAGCGGAAATTTCGCGCGACCGGCGACGAAATCGCCTTCATGGACGCTGGTGGCGTGGTGCTGGCGCTTTGGATCTGGGACAAGCTCGCCGCTGACGCGGCTCTCCCGTCTGACCCAAAGCCGCACACATTCCGCGGCTCGACGCTGGCCTGGAACGTGGCGACGCCGCAGGAAGTCGATGCCGCTTTCGCCCACGCGCTTGCCGCGGGCGCAAAGCCGCTGCGGACGCCCGAGCCGACCGACTACGGCGGCTATCGCGGCTATTTCGCCGATCCCGACGGACATTGCTGGGAGGTCGTGACCGCACCGGGATTCACGTTCACCGGCGATGGCCGGTTGATCTTGCCGGAGTAATTTTTCCCCGCCTTTCACTTCAGGTTCCGGCGGAACATTGACTTGCCGCTCCCGCCGCGCAGGATCGCGGCATGAGTCGTGCCGCCGCCAAGATCGAGCGCCTGCCGCTTCGCGAGGAACCCCTTCGCCCGACCTTCAATCGTGAACGCCGGGCCATGAAGCGCGGTGTCTTCCCCGTCGCCGGCTGCGACGAGGCGGGGAGGGGACCGCTGGCGGGTCCGGTGGTGGCGGCCGCCGTGATCCTCGATCCCAAGCGCATCCCGCGCGGGCTGAACGATTCCAAAAAGCTCACGCCCGAGGTGCGGGAAGCGCTTTATGCGAAAATCTGCGCCACCGCCGAAGTGGCGGTCGCCTTCGGCTCGACGGCGCGGATCGACCGCGACAACATCTTGCAAGCCTCGCTTTGGGCGCTCGCCCGCGCGGTCGAGGCATTGCCGGTGCGGCCGCAACTCGTCTTCGTCGACGGCAACCGGAAAATCGACTGCGGATGCGATTGCGAAGCGGTCGTCAGCGGCGACGCGCTGGTGCTGTCCGTTGCCGCGGCCTCGATTGTCGCCAAAGTCGCCCGCGACCGGTTGATGACGCGGCTCGGCGCCGTCCATCCGGGCTACGGCTTCGAGCGTCACATGGGCTACAGCGTGCCCGAGCATTTCGACGCCCTGGCGCGGCTGGGGCCGACCGTCCATCACCGGCGGTCCTTCGCGCCGGTCGCCGCCGCCTATGGCGACCCGGCCTATGGCGCCGGAGAACTGGCAAAATTGTTGCCGCTGTAGCTTCCGCACCGTATTTCCGGTTACCTTGCCGATCCCCTCCAGCGGCCGGGCGCCGATGCTCCACGTCTCCCTGATCTTCGAATTCCTGCGCGCGCATCCGCGGACCACGTTTTGGACCGTGGCGCTTTCGCAGGCCTTGCTGTGGATACTGCTGCCGGTGCTGTTCTATGCGGCGCCGCCCGGCGACTTGCCGATCACGCTCGCCATCGGCCATGAATTTCAGCTTGGCACCGATCGCGGACCGCCGCTCGCTTTCTGGCTTGCCGAAATCGTCTATCGCTTCGGCGGCATGACCGGCGTCTACGTGCTCGCCCAGGCCTGCGTCGTCGTCGCGCTGTGGGGAATTTTCGCGCTTGGACGCGCGACGGTGGGAATTTTTCAGGCGGTGCTGGCCGTGCTGCTCATGGTCGGCATTGCCGTCTTTTCCGTGCCGACGCCGGAATTCGGCCCCGCCATTCTCGCCATGCCGATCTGGATGCTGGTCCTGCTGCATTATTGGTATGCGCTGGGCGAGGACCGCAGCAGCTATTGGATCGTGCTGGCGCTGGAAATGGGCCTCTTGATGCTGACCACCGCCTTGTCGTGGCTGTTCCTGGCGCTGCTGGCGCTGTTCACCGTGGCGACCGCGCGCGGCCGCGCCGCGCTGCGCAGCACCGATCCCTGGATCTGCGCGCTGGCGGCCGTTCTCATCGGGCTTCCCTATCTCGTCTGGCTCGGCGACGCCGAGGATATCTGGAAGCCCGCGCTGGCGCGGCTGCGCCTGATTGGCGCCGGCGAAGGCGCCGCCGAATGGCTGACGATCCTGCGCGATCTTGCCGCCGCGCACGCGGGCGCCATTGTCTTTGTGCTGCTTGCCAGCACGTGGCGGCTGTCGCAGCGCGAAAGGGTGCCGACGGTGGAGCGGGCGCCCATGCGGCCGCTGGCCAAATCCATGATCTATTTCTTCGCGCTCGCCCCGCTGCTCATGGGCACGCTGGCGATCGCGCTGCTCGGCTATTCCTGGTCGCTCGCCCAGGCCGGACCGCTGGTCCTCTTTTCGGGTCTCGCGGTGATCGCCGCCGCCGGCGGCAAAATCCCGCTTTACCGGCAGCGGCTGCTCGGCATGACGTGGACCGGCTTTCTCGTCGGCCCGCCCGCTGCCGTGGCGCTTGCGCTGATGTTGCTACCCTGGATTTTCGCGGTGGACTTCAAGGTCCTCTATCCCGCCGATGAAATGGGCCGCTTCTTCACCGAGAGTTTCGAGCGCCGCACCGGCCAGCCCTTGGAGATCGTCGCCGGCGATCCGCACATCGCTGCGCTCGTGGCGATGGAGCCGCAGCGCCGCCCGAGACTGTTGATGATCGGCTCACCCGAACGCTCGCGCTGGGTTGGCCCGGTCGATGCCCGCGTCAACGGCGCGGTCGTCGTCTGGCCGGCGGCCGACACGCTTGGCACGCCGCCATTGCCGGTGAAGGAGAATTTCCCCAATCTCGTTTTGGAAGTGCCGCGCGCCTTCGAACGGTCGATTCAGGGCCGTCTGCCACCGCTTCGCATCGGCTGGACGGTCATCCGCCCGCCGACCGAACCGCCGCCGCCGGCGCCCTGACGGTTGCAGGGTTAGTGATAGCTTTCGCCTTCGCGCACTTTGCCGCGAAACAGCCAATAGACCAGCACCGTATAACCGAGAATGATCGGCAGCAGGATGAGCGTGCCGACGAGCATGAACATCTGACTGACCGGCGCCGCCGCGGTGTCCCAGACCGTCAGCGAAGGCGGCACCAGATAGGGAAAAGATGAAATCACCAGCCCCAGATAGCAGAGCAGGAACAATCCGACCGCCGAGACGAAAGGCAGTACGTCGCGGCCCGCCTGCAAGCCGCGCCAACAGGCGTAGGCGACAAGCGCGGTCGCCAGCGGCACCGGCCACAGATAATAAATGTTGGGCGTGGAAAACCAGCGCTCGGCGATGCGCGGAAAGTTCAGCGGCGTCCACAGGCTCACGATGGCCATGAAGCCGAGCACGCCGAGCAGCAAGACCTGGGCGTGCCGCCGGCCGCGTTCGGCGATAGCGCCCTCGGTTTTCATCGTCAGCCATGTGGCGCCGAGCAGGGCATAGCCGGTCGCCACCCCAAGCGCGCAGATGGCGGCGAAAGGCGTGGCCCAGTCGAAGGGCCCGCCGGCAAAGGCGCCGTTCTCGACTTTTACCCCCTCGACGAATCCGCCCAGAACGACGCCCTGGCACAAAGCTGCCAGCGTCGAGCCGCCGGCGAAGGCGGCATTCCATTTCATTTTGCTGCCGGCAAGGCCGCGGAATTCGAAGGCGACGCCGCGAAACACCAGCGCCAGCAGCATCACGATGATGGGTATGTAGAAGGCGGGCATCAGAATCGAATAGGCGAGCGGAAAGGCGACGAAGAGCCCGCCGCCGCCCATCACCAGCCAGGTCTCATTGCCGTCCCAGAACGGTTTGACCGACGCCATCATCTGCTCGCGCTCGCGGTCGTTGGCGGCGAAAGGAAACAGGATGCCGACGCCGAGATCGAAGCCGTCGAGGATCACATACATGGCCACGGCGGTGCCGATCACGCCGGCCCAGATGAGAGGCAGGAACCATTCCATGATCAGCCTCCTTCGCGAAGCGCGCCGGACGCGCCTTCGGCGGCGGCGATCGGGGCAAGCTGCGGCTTGCGGTATTCTTCGCCGCGGCGCGGCGGGCCCCAGGCGATCAGCCGGTTGATGTAGTAGATGCCCATCGCGAAAACGATGCCGTAGACGATGACGAAGAGTGCAAGCGTCGCGGCGACGCTGGCGCCCGGCACCGGCGAAGCGGCGTCGGCGGTGCGCAGGATACCCTGCACGATCCACGGCTGCCGGCCGCTTTCGGTGACGACCCAGCCGGCGATCACGGCGACGAAGCCGGTCCACCAGCTCTGCGCCAGGACGCGCAGGAACCACGGCGTGTCGAACAGGCGGCCGCGCCAGGCCAGCCAGGCGCCGTAAAGCGCCGCCGCGATCATGAAGAAGCCGATCGCCAGCATGATGCGGAAGCCGAAGAAGACGTTGAGCAGGGGCGGGCGCTCCTGCGGCGGCACGTCCTGCAAGCCCGGAAACAGGCCGTTGGGGTCATGTGTCAGGATCAGCGAGGAACCGCGCGGGATGGAAATCTCGAAGTGATTGGTCTCCGCCGCGGCGTCCGGCCAAGCGAAGATATGGAAGTCGCCGGGTTTGGTGCCGTCCCAATGCGCTTCCATCGCCGCAACTTTGGTCGGCTGGTATTTCAGCGTGTTGAGTCCGTGCAGATCGCCGATCACAAGCTGTAGCGGCGCAAGAATCGCGGCAAGGCCGATGCCCATGCGCAACATGGTGCGCGCTTCCTCCGCGTGACGGCCGGCGAGCAGATAGCGCGCGCCGACCGCGATCACCACGAAAGCGGTGGTGAGATAGGCGGCGTTGACCATGTGAGCCAGACGATAAGGAAAGCTCGGGTTGAAAATGATGGCAAACCAGCTCACCGGATAGGCGATGCCGTCGCGCATCTCGTGGCCGGTCGGCGTTTGCATCCAGCTATTCGCCGACAAGATCCAGAAGGCCGAAGTCGCGGTGCCCACCGCCACGGCGACCGCGGAAAAGACGTGCAGCCAGCGCGGCACGCGGTCGGCGCCGAAAAGCAGCACGCCGAGGAAAGTGGCTTCGAGGAAGAAGGCGGTGAGCACCTCGTAGCCGATGAGAGGGCCGAGCGTGTTGCCGGTGACGGCGGAGAAGCGGCTCCAGTTGGTGCCGAACTGGTAGGACAGCACGATGCCCGACACCACGCCCATGGCGAAGGACACGGCGAAGATCCTGGTCCAGAAGTGAGCGATGATTTTGTATAGCTCCCGCCCGGTGGCGACCCACAGCACTTCCAGGGTCGCGATATAGGCGGAAAGCCCGATGGTCAGGGTCGGGAAGATGATGTGAAAGGAAACCGTGAAGGCGAATTGCCAACGCGCGAGGAGGACGGGATCAAGCTCCATGGGCGGGCCCCTCGGAGGAAGGTGACGTCAAATCGGGCGGGATTATTACCTGCCTTTTGAAAGCCGAATGCAAGTGGATGTTCCTGCGTTGAATGGCGGCGCCTGGACACCGCGCGGCGACGCTCGCTTCTCCGGTGGACAAGTCGGAAATGGGCGATGAGGCCGCAGCGTCCGACCGCTATCAATATACCGCCTCGTCTTTCATTATCGGCTTTTTGACAGCGCCATGACCGACACCACCGGTTCCTTCGCCTCCTTTCTCGACCGCTATTTCGGACTCGCCCGGCACGACACCAATGTGCGCACCGAGTTCATCGCCGGCCTCACCACCTTTTTGACGATGGCCTACATCATCTTCGTCAACCCGAAAATTCTGGGCGTGGCGGGAATGGATCAAGGCGCGGTCTTCGCCGCCACCTGCATCGCCGCCGCGGTGAGCACGCTGGTGATGGGGCTTTATGCGAACTATCCGATCGCGCTGGCGCCCGGCATGGGGCTCAACGCCTTCTTCGCCTTCACCGTGGTGCTCACCTACAAATACACCTGGCAGCAGGCGCTGGCGGCGGTGTTCTGCTCGGGCGTGCTGTTCTTCCTGATTTCCGTGTTCCGTATCCGCGAATACGTCATCAATTCCATCCCGCAAAATCTGAAATTCGCCATTTCCGCCGGCGTCGGGCTGTTCCTCGGCATCATCGCGCTGGAGGAGGCGAAAATCATCGTCGATCATCCGGCGACTCTGGTCACGCTTGGCAACCTGAAGGAGCCGGCGGCGATCTTGTGTTTGCTCGGTTTCGTCGTCATCGCCGCGCTGAACTTTCGCAACATCATCGGCGGGACGCTCATCGGCATCCTCCTTGTCAGCGTCATCGGCATCCCGCTCGGGCTCGCCACCTTCACCGGCGTCGTCTCGCCGCCGCCGTCATTGGCGCCGACCTTCCTGCAACTTGATTTCTCGCGTCTTTTTGAGTCGACATTTCTCATCGTCGTCTTCAGCTTCCTGTTCGTCGACGTGTTCGACAATGCCGGCACGCTGATCGGCGTGACGCATCGCGCGGGGCTGCTCGACAAAGAGGGCAAACTGCCGCGCATGAAACAGGCGCTGATTTCCGACAGCTTCGCCGCCATGTTCGGCTCCGTCGTCGGCACCTCGACGACGACGAGCTATATCGAAAGTGCGGCGGGCGTCTCGGCGGGCGGGCGCACGGGGCTGACGGCGGTGTTCGTCGCGATCTTCTTCCTGCTGGCGCTGTTCTTCTCGCCGCTCGCCGGCATGATCCCGGCCTATGCTTCCGCCGCGGCGTTGCTCTTTGTCGCCTGCGTGATGGCGCGCGGCCTGGCGGAGCTGAGTTGGGACGACGTCACCGAATATGCGCCTGCGGTAGTGGCGGCCATCACCATGCCGCTGACTTATTCCATCGCCACCGGCATCGGGCTCGGCTTCATCACCTATGCGCTGGCCAAGATCATCGCCGGCAAGATGTCGGAGGCCAGCCCCGCAGTGCTGATTCTGGCGGTGCTGTTCGCGATCAAGTTCGCGGTGGCGGGGTGAACCTCGCCGGCACCCGGCCGGATTCTTGGCGGCAGCCAAAATGCCGACGAATATCTATTGTCGGGAGTAAAGCAGACGTGACGCGGACATGCCGCCGATTCTGCTTTTGACCCAGAGCGGACTTCAGCGCGAGAGACGCGCCTTGGCCTCTGCGATCAATTTATCAGCTCGCACCGCGAACAGCGCCTGCGCCGCAGCGGTTACACGGGCCCCTTCGATGTGGCTGGGTGAGATTCCATGGCTCCGCAATTCCTTCTCGACCGCTTTGCGAGCAAGGAAGTTTGCCAGTGTCATCACTTGGCCGGGTTGAAATCCTTCGGCTCGCAATGACGCCAGGAGTATGGGTCTTTCGCTATCCGAGGCGGTTGTCGAGGCGTTGCCCCAATACTCCGGCTGCCCCATCGCTTGAATGAGAGCAACGCGCTCCGCATTGTGGCGCTCTCGAATTTCGTCTAGGCGTCGTCTCTCATTTCCGCTGAGAGAGTCGTAGGCACTCATCGCGATAAAGACGACGAATACCGCAATGCCAATAAGTGAGACCGCAACAGAGCCATCATAGAGTGCGCCGCTGCCCGTCGACGCACCATAGGCCAACGCGACGAGTACAACAAAAAACAGGACGTTAAAGCACAGCTCTGCCCACGGCGGCCATTGGTCCCATACGTTCTTCTTTGGCTCTAGGCCCAACACCTTCCTGAGCATCCGGTAGCATCCGCTGATCCCCCGAAATACAGCAAACAATATGGCCGAGAGGCCAACGAGTAGAATGCTCGCCTCAGGAGGCAGCCTTGCCATGTTCTGCTTCCCTGTTGTGGTTAGTCGTCGGCAACAAACGTGATTGCTGGGTGCTTAAGGTGCTCAATTTAGCATCACGGGGTGGCGCCCTCAAAATGCGCGATGTCCGCCGTTGGCACGCAGCAGACAAGCCGCTCGCTGCGAAGATCGTCCGGCTACGGCTTCAAAGCGGACGTTGGTCGTCGCTCGCGATCTCGATTTATGCGTAAACGGCCTGGCTAGCCCGCCAGCGCCTTCTTGATCGCCAAAAAATCCCGCCACGCCAGCCGCTTCTGCAGCGGGCTGCGCAGCAGGAAGGCCGGATGGAACGTCGGCATGGCGCGAATTTCGCGCGTGCCGGTATGATAGGAAAACCAGCGCCCGCGCGTCTTGGTGATGCCGTCCTTGATGCCGAGCAGCGTCTGCGCCGAAGGCCCGCCGAGACAAACGAGAATGTCGGGATCGACCAGTTCGATCTGCCGCTGAATGAAGGGCAGGCAGATTTGCGACTCCTGCGGCGTCGGCGTGCGGTTGCCCGGCGGGCGCCAGGGAACGATGTTGGCGATGTAGACGCTCGCGCGGTCGAGCCCGATGGCCGCCAGCATCCGGTCGAGCAGCTTGCCGGAGCGGCCGACGAAGGGCAGGCCCTCGATGTCTTCGTCACGGCCGGGCGCTTCGCCCACGAACATCGCCTTGGCCTTCGGATTGCCGTCGGCGAACGCAAGCTGGGTGGCGGTTGCCTTCAGCGCGCAGCCTTCGAAGGCGTCGAGAATGGCGCGCAACTCCTCCAAGGTTTTGGCCGACTTTGCCGCCTCCCGCGCCGACACGGCCGCCGCGTCGGGGGAGGGGGGAGCCGATGCCGTGCTCGCTGCCCCTCGTCCTTCGAGACGCGATCCTTCGGACCGCTCCTCAGGAGGAGGTTTTCTGCCCTCCTCATGGTGCGGAGCCGGGCTCCGCCCGGCGTCTCGAACCATGAGGCGGGCGTTTTCCGCCAGGTTATCTCCGGCAAACCTATCCACCGCCTCTTCCCCCATAGGCGCATCGACGCCCGCCTCCAGATAGAAGGCGAGAAGCTCGCGGGCGGCCTTGTCAGGGCTGGGGGTCATCAACGGCATTCTAGCACGGCCGTACGCTTCGACTGGCGGCTTGTGGCACACTGCCAACAAGAGAATCAGGGGCAGGCATGGCTTCCGACGTACCGTCCGCTGAATTGCCGCCGCGCGAGGCGATGGAATTCGACGTGGTGATCGTCGGCGCCGGCCCCGCCGGGCTCGCCGCCGCGATCCGGCTGAAGCAGATCGACCCGGACATTTCCGTCGTCATCGTGGAGAAGGGCTCCGAGGTGGGGGCCCATATTCTTTCCGGCGCGGTGATCGATCCGATCGCGCTCGATCGGCTCCTGCCCGGCTGGCGCGACGAGGACAGTCCGATCAAGACCAAAGTCGCCGCCGACCGCTTTTATTATCTGTCGTCCTCGCGCGCGCTGCGGTTGCCTAACGTTTTGATGCCGCCGCTGATGAGCAACCACGGCAATTTCATCGTCTCGCTCGGCGACGTCTGCCGCTTTTTGGCGAAAAAGGCCGAAGCGCTGGACGTGGAAATCTATCCCGGTTTTGCCGCCGTCGAAGTCTTGTACGACGCCAACGGCGCGGTGGCCGGCATCGCTACCGGCGATATGGGCGTGGGCAAGGACGGCAAGCCGACCGAGAATTTCACCCGCGGCATGGAGCTGCGCGCCAAATACACGCTGCTCGGCGAAGGCGCGCGCGGCAGCCTGACCAGGACGCTGCTTGCGCGGTTCGGACTCGACCAGGATCGCGAGCCGGCGAAATTCGGCATCGGCCTGAAAGAACTGTGGCAGGTGGCGCCGGACAAGCACCGGCGCGGGCTGGTTCAGCACAGCTTCGGCTGGCCGCTCGACAACCGCACCGGCGGCGGATCGTTTCTCTATCACTACGGCGACAATCTCGTTTCGGTCGGCTTCGTCGTGCATCTTAATTATGAAAATCCTTATCTCTCGCCGTTCGAGGAATTTCAGCGCTTCAAGACGCATCCGCTGATGCGCGACACTTTCACCGGCGGTAAGCGGCTGTGTTACGGCGCGCGCGCGCTGACCGAAGGCGGCTATCAATCGGTGCCGAAACTCAGCTTTCCCGGCGGCGCGCTGATCGGCTGCGCGGCGGGCTTCATGAACGTGCCGCGCATCAAGGGCAGCCACAACGCCATGCTCTCGGGGATGCTCGCGGCGGAGCACGTCGCGCAGGCGCTGGGCTCGGGCCGAAGCAACGGGGAGCTTGCCGGCTATGACGCGGCGTGGCGCGCCTCCGATATCGGCCGCGACCTGTGGAAAGTGCGCAACGCCAAGCCGCTGTGGTCGAAACTCGGCACCTTCGCCGGCATCGCGCTCGGCGGCTTCGACATGTGGACCAATACGCTCGGCTTCTCGCTGTTCGGCACGCTCGGGCACGGCAAGCCAGACCATGCCACGCTGAAACCCGCCGCGCAGGCACAGCGCATCGCTTATCCGAAACCGGACGGCGTGCTGACCTTCGACCGTCTGTCCTCGGTTTTTCTTTCCAATACCAATCACGAGGAAAACCAGCCGGTGCATCTTCTCGTCGGCGATATGGATTTGCAAAAAAAGTCGGAGCACGACGTCTATGCGGGGCCGTCCGCGCGCTATTGTCCCGCCGGTGTCTATGAATGGATCGAGGAGGGCGCCGGTCCGCGCTTCGTCATCAACGCGCAGAATTGCGTCCACTGCAAAACCTGCGACGTCAAAGATCCGAATCAAAACATCACATGGGTGCCGCCCGAGGGCGGCGGGGGGCCGAACTACCCGAATATGTGATGCCCCGGGCTTACCCCGGCCACGAAGCCGCCACACGGCGGCATTCATGTTGTAAACTATGAGTAAGGGACCTTGTCCTTGCGGCAAGGGCGCAAAAGCGTCATTCTTGATTGCCGGATGGGCGGCGGCGCAAGCGCGCCTTGGCGCGCCGATGCAAGCTTCGTTACTTTCGCCCGATGGAGACCATAGGCCCTGTGACCGCCTTGAACACGCTCCGGCGCTTGGCCGGCACCCTTTCGACCGCGCTTGTTCTGTTGGCGCCGCAAACGGCCGCGGCCGATGTGCCGACGCCGCATGAACTGGCGCAACTTACGCCGTACGGCGCCTACCTCGCCGCGCGTCATGCGGGGATGGAGCGGGATGCGGCGGCGGCGGCGGCCTATTACCGCGCGGCGCTGCGCGCCGATCCGAGCAACAAGGATTTGCTGGAGCGCAGTTTCCTCGCGCTGCTCGCCAGCGGAGATGTGGAAGATGCCGTGCGGCTGGCGGGGCCGATCGTGCAGGCCGACAGCGGCGACCGCATCGCGCGGCTGGTGCTGGGCGTGAACGCCATCAAGCAGAAACGGTATCCGGCGGCGCGTCAGCATCTCGCCCAGTCCGTGCGCGGCCCCATCACCGATCTTGCCGCCACGTTGTTGTCGGCCTGGGCTTCCTATGGCGCCAACGATGTGCGCGGCGCCATCGGCGGCATCGACCGTCTTTCCGGGCCCGACTGGTATGGCCTGTTCAAGGACCAGCACGCGGGCTTGATCCTCGATCTTGCCGGCAAACAGAAGGACGCCAACAAACGCTTCGAGCGCGCATACAAGCTCGATCCTTCCGAATTGCGGCTGGCGGAGGGCTATGCAATCTCGTCGGCGCGCATAGGCGACCGGAACGAGGCGCTAAAGATCATCGAGGCCTATCAGCAGCTCTCGCCGCGCCAGCCCCTCATCGCGGCATTGAAGGATCGCATCACCGCCATCGAGCCGGTCCTGGAGCCGGCGTTGCTGCGGCCGGGCAGCCGCGGGGACGACGTGAAGCGCCTGCAGGACGCGCTTGGCATCGGGGCCGATGGCGTTTTCGGCCCGCGCACCGAGAAGGCGGTGCGGGATTTACAGCGCAAAAACGATCTTCGGGTGGACGGGGTCGCCGGTCCGCAGACGCTTGCCAAGCTCGGTCTGTTCAAGGGCCAGGATTTACCGCCCATGGTCGCATCGCCCGCCCAAGGCGCGGCCGAGGTACTTTATGGCATGGGCGCCTGGATCGCCCGCCGCGGCGGCGAGGATCTTGGCTTGGTCTATCTGCAATTGGCGCTCTATCTCGAGCCGCAGCATCCTTTGGCGCTGATCGCGCTGGCCGATCTTTATACGTCCGTGAAGAAGCCGGAGATCGCGATCAAGCTTTACGACCGCGTGCCGGAAACCACGCCGATGCGGCGCAACGCCGACATCCAGCTTGCTCTCAATCTCGACAGCCTCGATCGCACCGAGGAGGCGCAGAAACGGCTCGATAAACTGATCGCCGAACAGCCCAAGGATGCGGACGCGATCCTCGCGCTTGGCAACATCCTGCGCGGGCGGAAAAAATTCGCCGAATGCGCCGACGCTTATTCCAAAGCCGTGGCGACGGTCGAAACGGCGCAAAGAACGCACTGGCTGCTGTTCTATTTCCGCGGCATCTGCTACGAGCGCGCGAAAAAATGGGACAAGGCGGAACCCGATCTGAAGAAAGCTCTCGAACTTTTTCCGGATCAGCCGCAGGTCCTGAATTATCTCGGTTATTCCTGGATCGACCAGGGCATAAATCTCGACGAAGGCCTGCGCATGATCCGCCGCGCGGTCGAACAGCGGCCCGAGGACGGCTACATCATCGACTCGCTCGGCTGGGCCTATTACCGGCTTGCCAACTACGAGGAGGCGGCTAAGCAACTGGAACGCGCGGTCGAACTCAAGCCGGAAGATCCAACCATCAACGACCACCTGGGCGATGCGTATTGGCGCATCGGGCGCCGGCTCGAAGCCAAATTTCAATGGTCTCACGCCAAGGATCTCAAGCCGGAGCCGGAAGATCTCCCGAAGATCGAAGAAAAGCTTAAGTCCGGCTTGTCGCCGGAGACTTCGTCCGCCGCGGAGGCGGAAAAAATGAAAAAGTCCCGCAGCGGCGGGTAAGCGCCGCCGCTGCATGCCCGCCCCGCTCGTCGCGCGCGCCCCCGCCAAAGTCAATCTGACGCTGCGCGTCTTCGGTTCCCGCGCCGATGGTCTGCATGAGATTGAAAGCCTCGTTGTTTTCGCGGCGCTGGCCGATAGTTTGAGTCTGGAGTCCGCCGGTTCCCCGGGCCTTGATCTCAAAGGACCCATGCGCCAGGCCTGCGGTCCGGCGGCGGGCAATCTGGTGCTCAAGGCCGCGCGGGCGTTGGCGGCGCAAATCCCAAATTTACGCTTAGGCCATTTTATCCTGTTCAAGCGCATTCCCGTGGCCGCCGGCCTTGGCGGCGGTTCCGCCGATGCGGCGGCGGCCTTGCGTCTTCTCGCCGCGGCCAATGGCTTGGCGCTCGACGATCCCCGGCTCATGCAAGCCGCGCGGCAAACGGGCGCCGACGTGCCCGTTTGTCTCGATCCGCGCCCGCGCATGCTGCGCGGCGCCGGCGAAGTCCTGTCCGAGCCGCTGAAATTGCCCCGGCTGGCGGCCATGCTGGTCAACCCCGGCGCGGCACTCGAAACCAAGGAGGTCTTCGCCGCCTTCGATCGCCTGCAGGGCGCGGCGAAGACTCCTGCAAATATCGGCGGCGGGCGGCAGGATGTCCCGCGTCAGCGGGCGGCGCTCTTCGACTGGCTCGCAACGCAGTCCAACGATCTCGAAGCCGCGGCCATCTCGCTTCGCCCCGGCATCGGCGACGTGCTGGCGGCGCTGCGCGCCCTGCCGCAATGCCGGCTGGCGCGCATGTCGGGATCGGGGGCGACCTGTTTTGCGCTGTGCGATTCAGCCGCCGCGGCAACGCAAGCCGCGCGCGCTCTGCGCGCCGCGTACCCGCAATGGTGGATAAGAACGGCGTCGCTTGGCGCGGCTTAGTGCGCGCGGGCGATGCAGAACTCGACCGCGTCTTCCAGCGCCTGTTTCATCTCGGAACCGGGAAACAACGCCAGCGCGTCCTTGGCCATGGCGCCATAATGGTGGGCGCGCGTGACGGTGTCTTCCAGCGCGCGGTGCTTGGTCATCAGCCCGACGGCAAATTCCAGATCGTTGTCGTGGACTTCGTTGCGTTCCAGCGTGCGGGTCCAGAACGCGCGCTCGGCTTCGTTGCCGCGGCGGAACGACAGCACCACCGGCAGCGTGATTTTTCCCTCGCGGAAATCGTCGCCGATGTTCTTGCCGAGCTTGGCGGCCTTGCCGCCATAGTCGAGAGTATCGTCGATAAGCTGGAAGGCGATTCCGAGGTTCATGCCGAAGGAACGGCAGGCGGCCTGCTCGGCTTTCGGCCTCCCTGCCAAGGCAGGGCCGACCTCGCAAGCTGCGGCGAACAGCTCGGCCGTCTTGGCGCGGATCACGGAAAGATATTCGTCCTCCGTCGTTGCGGTATTCTTGGCGGCGGCGAGCTGCATCACCTCGCCCTCGGCGATCACCGCGGCGGCCGACGACAGGATTTCCAGCGCGCGCAGCGATCCCACTTCGACCATCATCTTGAAAGCCTGGCCGAGCAGAAAGTCGCCCACCAGCACGCTCGCCTCGTTGCCCCACAGCATCCGCGCGGCGGCGCGGCCGCGGCGTAATTCACTCTCATCGACCACGTCGTCGTGCAGCAGCGTGGCCGTGTGCATGAATTCCACGGAAGCGGCGAGCTTGACATGGCCGTCGCCGCGGTAACCGCTGAGGTCGGACATCGCCAGCGTCAGCATCGGACGCAGCCGCTTGCCGCCCGAGGCGATCAGGTGATTGGCGACTTCGGGGATCATCGTCACGTCCGATCCCGTACGGGACAGGATGGTGGTATTGACCCGCCCCATATTCTCGGCGACCAGCTCGGTCAGCCGGTCAATCGACGCGGGGGCGCGGCTTTCAAAGGGGACAACGACGGCCAAGGAGCTTCTCCCAGAGAGGACGCACGAGCATAGAAACGCTATGGTGAACCGGCAAGTGCGCCGTTAGTCTGCCGCGGATTCGGCACCCGGCCAAAGGGAAACATGCCCGAAGGGAAACGATGACGAGCGCGAAAAGCTTTGCGGACCTGAAGCCCGGGGCGGATGCGCTCGAGCGTCACCGCATCGCGGTTCTCGTGCCCTGCTACAACGAGGAGAAATCGATCGCCAAGGTGGTGGCCGATTTCCGCGCGGCTTTGCCGCAGGCCGCGGTCTATGTCTACGACAACAATTCCCGGGACCGCACCGTCGAGGTCGCCGAGCAGGCGGGCGCCGTGGTGCACCGGGAACGGCACCAGGGCAAGGGTTATGTGGTGCGGCGCATGTTCACCGACGTGGAGGCGGATATCTATGTTCTGGTGGACGGGGACGCCACTTATGATGCGTCCAGCGTGCGCACCATGATTTCCCGCCTGCTGGAGCAGCGGCTCGACATGGTGGTCGCCGCGCGGGTGAACCGGGACAAGGCGGCCTACCGCACCGGCCACCGCACCGGCAACCGGCTCCTCACCCGTTTCGTTGCCTTGGTCTTCGGGCGCGCCTTTACCGACATATTGTCGGGATACCGGGTCTTTTCGCGCCGCTTCGTCAAATCCTTCCCCGTCCTGTCCGGCGGCTTCGAGATCGAAACCGAGCTGACGGTGCATGCGCTTGAGCTTGATCTGCCGGTCGGCGAGGTCGAGACCCCTTATTATGCGCGCATCGCCGGCTCTGCGTCGAAGCTCAATACTTGGCGCGACGGCTTTCGCATTCTCTGGACCATTTTCCGGCTCTACCGGTCCGAACGGCCGTTGCAGTTCTTTTCCGCCATTGCCGCCGCGCTGGCCGCGACCTCCATCGCGCTGGCCATTCCGGTCATCGCAACGTTTTTGGAGGAAGGCGTCGTTCCCCGCCTGCCCACCGCCATCCTGTCGACCGGCCTCATGCTCTCCGCGCTTTTATCCTTCATGTCCGGCTTGATCCTCGACACGGTGACGCGCGGAAGGCGCGAGCTGAAGCTGCTTGCCTATCTGGCCCATCGTGCGCCCGGCGAAGACAGACGCCAGGGCTGATCCGGAGAAAACCATGCGCGAGATCGTACGCACCAACGACATGGTCCTGGTCTCGGCCATCGGCGCGCTGCTGGATGGAGCGGGCATTCCGCACATGGTGCTCGACCAGAACATGAGCGTGCTGGAAGGCTCTATCGGCATTCTTCCGCGGCGCATCCTCGTCCCCGACGACCAGATCCCCGCGGCACGGCGGCTGCTTCTGGAGGCCGGGCTCGGCGCAGAACTCCATCCCGATGTCACCTAGGCGGCGCGGCCTTGGCTTGGAAACGACCGACGATGCGGTGCTCGACGGCCGCCTGCGCCTGCGGCAGCCGCGCAAAGGTCATCGTTTCGGCCATGACGCCATTCTTTTGGCGGCGGCGACGTCCGCCAAGCCGGGCGAGCACGCCGTCGAACTCGGAGCCGGAGCCGGCGCGGCGGGATTGGCGCTGGCGGCGCGGGTCGATCGGCTGCGCGTCATCCTTGTCGATATCGATCCGGCGCTGGCGGCGCTGGCCGCGGGCAATGCGGAGCGCAACGGCCTGGCCGGGCGCGTCAGCGCGCTCACGCTCGATGTGGGCGCGCCGCCGCGCGCCTTCGCCGCCGCCGGCCTCAAGCCCGGCTCGGCCGATTGCGTGCTGATGAACCCGCCGTTCAGCGATCCCGCGCGGCAAAATATCTCGGCCGATGCCCGGCGGCGCCTGGCCCATGCGGCGGCGCCCGACCTGCTTCCGGTCTGGGTTCGCGCGGCGGTGCGGCTGTTGCGCGCACGCGGCGTCTTGACCTTGATTTGGCGTGCCGACGGCTTGGCCGACGTGCTGGCCGCGCTGTCGCGCGCCTTCGGCGGCGTGGCGGTGATGCCGGTGCATCCCAAGCCGGGTGCGCCGGCCATCCGCATCCTGGTTCGGGCGGTGAAGGAAAGCCGCTCGCCGCTCGCCCTTTATCCGGGCTTGGTGCTCAACGACGAGCACGGCCGCCCGGCCGCCTTGGCCGACGCGGTGCTGCGGGGCAAGTCGGTGCTGCCGCTTGCGCAACTGTGAGACTGCCGCGGGACTTCGCCTTTCGGTGTCGTCCGTGCGATTAAGAATGGGTAACTTGAGTGCGGCTTCCCGCTGGCCTATGGAAACGGCATGAGCGAGCCGACACCGCCGGGGCGCAGCCCTGAAAGTTCATCGGGCGGCATTTTGGACCTGCTGCGCCGGATTTTGCCGCGCCGCCTGCGCGGCGGTGTTCCGCTTGTGCCGGTGGTGCGGCTTACCGGCATCATCGGCTTTTCCACGCCGCTAAAGCCGGGACTGACGCTTGCCGGCATCGCGCGGGCGCTGGAGCGCGCATTTTCCATGCGCCGGGCCAAGGCGGTGGCGCTGTGCATCAATTCGCCCGGCGGCTCGCCGGTGCAGTCGCACCTGATCTTCCGCCGTATCCGCCAGCTCGCCGAGGAAAAGGGCCTGCCGGTTCTTGCTTTCATCGAGGATGCCGGCGCCTCCGGCGGCTATATGATCGCCTGCGCCGCCGACGAGATCGTCTGCGACGCATCCTCGATGGTCGGCTCCATCGGCGTCATGGGCGGGTCTTTCGGCTTCAACAAGCTGATGGAGAAAGTCGGCATTGAGCGGCGGCTTTTTACCTCGGGGGAACGCAAAGCCATGCTCGACCCCTTCCTGCCGGAAAAGCCGGAGGACGTGGAGCGGCTGAAGCAGATCCAAAGCGAGATCCATCAAGACTTTATCGCGCTGGTGAAAGAGCGCCGGGGGACGAAACTCACGGGTCCAGAAAAAGCCTTGTTCTCGGGAGAATTTTGGACCGGCGCGCGAGCGGTCGAGATCGGCATCGCCGACGCCCTTGGCGATCTGCGCTCGGTCTTGCGGCAGCGTTACGGCGAAGACGTACTGATGCCGGTGGTCACGCCCGAGCGCGGCTTCTTTAGCCGCCGATTGCGCGGCCTAGGGTTGGGCGGGCTCGAACAGTTCTGGAGCCGGCCGGGCTTTGCCGAGGAAATACTGTCCGCGCTGGAAGCGCGCGCGTTGTGGTCGCGTTACGGGCTATAGCCGGCTGGGGCAGGCAAGGAGATCGAAATGCCGCAATTCGTCATTCCGCCGCTGGTCAAATGGACGCTGGGCGCGCTGGGCGCGGCCGCCATCGTGCATTGGGTGGTGAAGGAAGTGCGCCGGGTCAACGACGAGCTCGATCGCGCCAAAGCCGCAAAGGTTCGAATTTCCAAACGGGAATCCTTGCCGACGCTCAGGCGCGATCCGCTGACCGGCGAATACCGGCCGCAGTGAACGGCGGCGTCAGCGGCTGGCGGTCTGTCCGCCCGTCAGCATCGGGCCGAAGAACAGCAGAATAAAAATCGCGCCGATGATTTCAAACGCCAGCATGAAAATGCCTTTCGCCCTCTCGCATGGCCGAAAGAATAGCGGGCACTGACCAAATTCCGGTAAAGACCTACCGCCGCGGGCGGCGGGCG
>JBBDNZ010000047.1:0-9274 GCA_040877285.1 Xanthobacteraceae bacterium | reverse complement strand
AAGCACCCCACGCGGGCCGCCGCGAATTCCTTTCGGCGGCGGGCGCCGCCGGAAAAGCGCGCGATCCTTAATGCTTAGTATGGGCGCCGCGCGGCTTTTGACGGAACGCCAAGGGGTCGCGCGCGCCTGCCGGGCGACCGCGGCGGCGTTGAAAATATGGGGTTCTTGCCGTATCGCCTCGGAACCTGCTCGGCTTGACCCCTATCCGGGCCGCCGATAGACCGGCGCCATGAACCGCGCCGAACCGATCGCTTCTCAGGCCCAAGACCGCACCCAAGACCACATGGACCCTCGGCGTTCGTTCCAGGGGCTGATCCTTATTCTCCAGCGTTATTGGGCCGAGCAGGGCTGCGTCATTCTCCAGCCCTATGACATGGAGGTGGGCGCCGGCACCTTTCACCCGGCCACCACGCTGCGCGCGCTCGGGCCTAAGCCTTGGAACGCCGCCTATGTGCAGCCCTCGCGCCGCCCCAAGGACGGCCGCTATGGCGAGAACCCCAACCGGCTACAGCACTATTACCAGTTCCAGGTGACGCTCAAGCCGTCGCCGCCCGCTATCCAGGACCTTTATCTCGATTCGCTCGCGGTCATCGGCATCGATGCCAAAATCCACGACATCCGCTTTGTCGAGGACGACTGGGAGAGCCCGACGCTGGGCGCTTGGGGCCTCGGCTGGGAATGCTGGTGCGACGGCATGGAAGTTTCGCAGTTCACCTACTTTCAGCAGGTCGCCGGCTACGAATGCGCGCCGGTGTCGGGCGAGATCACCTATGGGCTGGAGCGGCTCGCCATGTACGTGCAGGGCGTGGAGAACGTCTTCGATCTCAACTTCAACGGCCTCGACGGCGGCAACAAGGTGACCTACGGCGATGTCTTTCTCCAGGCCGAGCGGGAATATTCCCGGCACAATTTCGAATACGCGGACGTGGACATGCTGTTCGCGCAATTCAAAATGGCGGAAGCCGCCTGCCGCAAATATCTCGACGCGGGCTGGGAGGATGGCGGCAAGAAGCGCCATCGCATGGCATTGCCGGCCTACGATCAATGCATCAAGGCCAGCCACGTCTTCAATCTGCTCGACGCCCGCGGCGTGATCTCGGTGACCGAGCGGCAGAGCTATATATTGCGCGTGCGCGAACTGGCCAAAGCCTGCGGCGAGGCCTGGCTGGCGACGGAAGGGGGAGGGGCTTCTTGATGAGCATGACACCCGAAATCGGCGGACAACGGCCCATCGCGGTCAATGTCGAGGCCGGCAAGAGCTACTGGTGGTGCGCCTGCGGGCGCTCCAAGAAGCAGCCGTTCTGCGACGGCTCGCACAAGGACACGGAATTCACGCCGGTGGAGTTCAAGGCGGAGAAGACCGAAGAAGTGAAATTCTGCGCCTGCAAGCGCACCGGCAACCGGCCGCGGTGCGACGGAAGTCATAAGAAGCTGGGAATGTAGAATTCATGCGCGGATAGCTCACGCGAGCGCGCAAACTCCCCTCCCCGCCGCAAGCGGGGGAGGGGGAAAGAACTTCACCCCGGCGCGTTTTGCGCGCCGACCCTTTCCCTCCAGGGGAGGGTAAAAGGAATCACCGCCCTTCATGCCTGATCTTTTGCTTGAACTTTTTTCCGAGGAAATCCCCGCGCGCATGCAGGCGCGGGCGGCGGAGGATTTGAAGAAGCTCGTCACCGACCGGCTGGTGGCGGCGGGCCTTGTCTATGAAGGCGCCAAGGCTTTCGCCACGCCGCGGCGGCTGGCGCTGGCGGTGCAGGGCCTGCCCGCCCAACAGCCGGACGTGCAGGAGGAAAAGAAAGGCCCGCGCGTCGGCGCGCCGGAAGGCGCCATCGCCGGCTTCCTCAAGAGCGCGGGCTTAAAATCGATCAAGGACGCGAAGATCGAAAAGGACGCCAAGAAGGGCGACTTCTATCTTGCCGTGATTGAGCGGCCCGGCCGCCCGGCCATCGAGGTGATCGGCGAGATCGTCCCCGAGGTGGTGCGCGGCTTTCCCTGGCCGAAGTCGATGCGCTGGGGTTCCGGGCGGCTCACATGGGTGCGGCCGCTGCACGCCATCGTCGCCACCTTCGGCCCCGAGACCGGGGAACCTGAGATCGTGCGCTTTTCGGTGGACGGCATCGCGGCCGGCGACATGACGCGCGGCCACCGCTTCATGGCGCCGGAGCCGATCAAGGTGCGCCGCCTCGCCGATTACGTGAGCAAGTTGGAGAAGGCCAAGGTCGTGCTCGATGCCGGCCGCCGCGCCGAAATCATTCTGGCCGACGCCAAGAATTTGGCCTTCGCCCAAGGCTTCGATCTGGTCGAGGACGCCGGCCTCTTGGCCGAGGCCGCCGGCCTGGTGGAATGGCCGGTGGCGCTGATGGGCTCCTTCGACAAGGCCTTTCTCGCGATCCCCGGCGAAGTGATCCGCGCCACCATCCGCAACAACCAGAAATGCTTCGTGCTGCGCGATCCGCGGAGCGCGAAGCTGGTCGATAAATTCATCCTCGTCGCCAACATGGAGGCCTCCGACGGCGGCCAGGCCATCGTTGCCGGCAACGAGCGGGTCATCCGCGCGCGCCTGGCGGACGCCAAGTTTTTCTACGAGACCGACCTGAAGACCCGGCTCGAAGACCGGCTGCCGAAATTCGAAAAAATCGTCTTTCACGAAAAGCTCGGCACCCAGGCCGAGCGCATTGCGCGCATTACGCGGCTGGCCAAGGAACTGGCGCCCGTCGTCAAAGCCGATCCGGCGAAAGCTGAGCGCGCGGCGCGGCTGTGCAAGGCGGATTTGCTCACCGAAGTCGTGGGCGAGTTTCCCGAGCTGCAAGGGCTGATGGGGAAGTATTACGCCGAGGCGCAGGACGAGGACGAGGCCGTCGCCCACGCCATCGAGGACCACTACAAGCCGCAGGGGCCGGACGATCTGGTGCCGGCCGATCCGGTGTCCATCGCGGTCGCGCTCGCCGACAAGATCGACATGCTGGTCGGTTTCTGGGCGATCGACGAGAAGCCGACGGGGAGCAAGGACCCCTATGCGCTGCGGCGCGCGGCGCTCGGCGTGATCCGGTTGATTGAGAGCAACTCGTTGCATCTCAATCTCAGCAATCTGTTTATATTTGCGCTACGAAATGCTTATGAGCATATGCACGCGCACTTGCATCCAGCTTTGCTCGAAGTGCGGAAGGATATCAGCGCGGGTGATGTGGCAGCTCACATAGAACAACGGAAGAGAGAGGTTGAAGCGGGATACGGAATAGGACCGAAGCCGGGAAGCATGCTTCCCATTTCGTTTGTAGATTTCGACTTCGATCTTTGGCTCGAAAGCGATCTAGAGCTCATCAAGACATGGGATCCGCTGCCTCGGAAGCCTCGATGGTGGCTCTATACGGATCAAGATGCGCAGATTGGTCTTCGTATTAGGTCTAAACGAGAGTTCTTAAGTGGGCTGCTCGCCTTCTTCGCCGACCGCCTCAAGGTCCAACTGCGCGAGCAGGGCGCGCGGCACGACCTCGTCGATGCGGTCTTTGCATTAGAAGGCCAGGACGATCTGGTGATGATCGTCCGCCGCGTCGAAGCGTTGGGCCAATTCCTCGACAGCGACGACGGCAAGAACCTGCTCGCCGGCACCAAGCGCGCCACCAACATCATCCGCATCGAGGAGAAGAAGGACAAGCGCGAATACACCGGCGCGCCCGATCCGAAAGCCTATCGGCAGGACGAAGAACGCGCGCTGGCGAAAGCCATCGACGCCGCCAAGAAGGAAGCAGCGCGCGCCGTCGCCGCGGAGGATTTCGCCGCCGCCATGTCCGCGCTCGCCAAGCTGCGCCCTTATGTGGACGGCTTTTTCGACAAGGTGACGGTCAACGTCGACGAGCCGAAGCTGCGCGAGAACCGGCTCAAGCTGCTCAATGAAATCCGCGCCGCCACCGGCGCGGTGGCCGATTTCGCCAAAATCGAGGGGTAGTGACCTCTCCCCGCAAGCGGGGAGAGGGGGAAGATCGACCCTGCGTCTTGACCCGTGCCCCGCCCGCGGGAACACTCTGCGGTCTTCGCGCTTTTTCATCCCCCGGGAGGTCGTCATGCAGATTGTCGTCGCCAACATTCCCGCCATCACCGCCCTTATCGCGGGCGTTCTCATCCTCATCGTGCCCCGGTTTCTGAACTATCTCGTCGCCATCTATCTCATCGTCGTCGGCCTGTTCGGCCTCGGCGTCATTCGCTGATCTCGCCGCCGCCCGATTGAAATGGCTGGCGGAACCGGTCAAGACCGGGGCGCCATGCATTGGAATGAGCAATGACCAAATGGGTCTATACCTTTGGCGACGGCAAGGCGGAGGGCGGCGCGGATTTGCGCGGCCTCCTCGGCGGCAAGGGGGCGGGGTTGGCGGAAATGGCCGGCCTCGGCCTGCCGGTGCCGCCCGGCTTCACCGTCACCACCGAAGTCTGCACCTATTTTTACGCCAATAGCCAAAGCTATCCGCCCGACCTTGAAGCGCGGGTGAAGGCCGCTTTGGGCCACATCGCGCGCATCGCGGGAAAGAGCTTTGGCGATCGCGATAACCCGCTGCTGCTTTCCGTGCGCTCCGGCGCGCGCGCCTCCATGCCCGGCATGATGGACACGGTGCTCAATCTCGGCCTCAACGACGAGACCGTGGAAGCGCTCGCGAAAAAATCCGGCGACCGGCGTTTCGCCTACGACAGCTACCGGCGCTTCATCACCATGTATTCCGGGGTGGTGCTCGGCATCGACCACCATCACTTCGAAGAAATCCTCGAAGAGCATAAGGACCGCAACGGCTACGCGCTCGACACCGACGTGACCGCCGACGAATGGGTCAAGCTGGTCGAACGCTACAAGGAAGTGGTGCGGCAGGAGCACGGCGAGCCTTTTCCGCAGGACCCGCAAAAGCAATTATGGGGCGCGATCGGCGCCGTCTTCGGCTCCTGGATGAATGCGCGCGCCAAGACCTACCGCCGGCTGCACAACATTCCCGAAAGCTGGGGCACCGCGGTCAATATCCAGGCGATGGTGTTCGGCAACATGGGCGACACTTCGGCCACCGGCGTCGCCTTCACCCGCAATCCATCGACCGGCGAACGGAAACTCTACGGCGAATTTCTCATCAACGCGCAGGGCGAGGACGTGGTGGCCGGCATCCGCACCCCGCAGGAGATCACCGAAGCCGCGCGCAAGGAAGCCGGCTCCGTCAAGCCGTCGCTGGAGCGGCTTTTGCCCGAGGCTTTCGCCGAACTCGAGCGCATCTATCGGCTGATCGAGCGCCACTATCGCGACATGCAGGACCTGGAATTCACCGTCGAGCAGGGCAAACTCTGGATGCTGCAGACGCGCACGGGAAAACGCACCGCCAAGGCGGCGCTGCGCATCGCCGTGGAGCTGGCGAACGAAGGGCTGATCACCAAGGACGAGGCGGTCACCCGCGTCGAGCCGGGTTCGCTCGATCAGTTGCTGCATCCCGCCATCGATCCCAAGGCCGAACGCAAGGTCATCGCCACCGGGTTGCCGGCTTCGCCGGGCGCCGCTTCGGGTGAAATCATCTTTTCTTCCGACGATGCCGCCAAGCTCAAGGCGGACGGCCGCAAGGTCATCCTGGTGCGGGTGGAAACCAGCCCGGAAGACATTCACGGTATGCATGCGGCGCAGGGCATCCTCACCGCCCGCGGCGGCATGACCTCCCATGCCGCGGTGGTGGCGCGCGGCATGGGCAAGCCCTGCGTTTCCGGGGCGGGCGCCATTCGTATCGATATGGCCGCCCGCACCCTGAGCGCCGGCGGCATGACATTGAAGGAAGGCGATCTCATCACCGTCGACGGTTCGACCGGCCAGGTGCTCGCCGGCCGCATTCGCATGATCGAGCCGGAACTGTCCGGCGAATTCGGCACGCTGATGGGCTGGGCCGACGCCGTGCGCCGGTTGGGTGTGCGCGCCAATGCCGATACGCCGAACGACGCCCGCGTGGCGTTGAAATTCGGCGCCGAGGGCATCGGCCTTTGCCGCACCGAGCACATGTTCTTCGAGGCGGACCGCATTCAGGCCGTGCGCGAGATGATTCTGGCCGACGAGGAGAAAGCGCGCCGCGCGGCCATCGCCAAGCTCCTGCCCATGCAGCGCGCGGATTTCATCGAGCTGTTCGAGATCATGCACGGATTGCCGGTGACCATCCGTCTGCTCGATCCGCCGCTGCACGAATTTCTGCCGCACAGCGAGCAGGAAATCGCCGAGGTCGCCGCCGCGATGGGCGCCGATCCGAAAAAGCTCGCCGCCCGCGCGCAGGAATTGCAGGAGTTCAATCCGATGCTCGGCTTCCGCGGCTGCCGCATCGCCATCGCCTATCCCGAGATCGCCGAGATGCAGGCGCGCGCCATTTTCGAAGCGGCGATCGAAGCCGGCCGCCGCACCGGCAAGCCGGTGGTGCCGGAAGTCATGGTGCCGCTGATCGCGACCAAGGCCGAGTTCGACCTGGTCAAAGCGACCGTCGATGCGATGGCCGAGGCAGTGGCGAAAGAAACCGGCGCGAAAATCGCCTATCAGGTCGGCACCATGATCGAGTTGCCGCGCGCCGCGCTGCTGGCGGGGGAAATTGCGCAAACCGCGGAATTCTTCTCCTTCGGCACCAACGATCTCACGCAAACCGCGTTCGGCATCAGTCGCGACGACGCGGCGAGTTTTTTGGGCATCTACACCAAGCGCGGCATCCTGCCCGCGGACCCTTTCACCTCCATCGACCGCGAGGGGGTGGGCGAACTGGTGCGCATTGGAGTGGAGCGCGGGCGCAAAGTCCGGCCTCAGCTCAAGATCGGCATTTGCGGCGAGCACGGCGGCGATCCGGCTTCGGTCGTCTTCTGCCACGAAGTAAAGCTCGACTATGTTTCCTGCTCGCCGTTCCGCGTGCCGATCGCGCGGCTCGCCGCGGCGCAGGCCGCGCTCGGAAAAACCTCGACCGGGCAGGCGTGATTATTTCCCCTCTCCCCTTGTGGGAGAGGGTTAAATCCGCGACTCACCTAATATCCCGCCACATGCCTCCGCCTCTGCGCAAAAAACCTCCGCCCAAGCGCGCTCCCAGGCCGCGCGCGGAGTCCTTTTGGTATGGCGCGATGGCGCTGGGCGGCTTCGTCTTCGGCCTCGTCGCCGAGCGCAAGCCGTTCGGCGAAGATATTTTGCTGCATCCGCTCGTTCTGTTCTTTGCGGCGGCCGGAGTGGGCCTGCTCGTCCTGCGCGCCGCGCTTGCCCGCCCGGTGCCGGAGATCATCTCCGAGCGCGCGCTGCTGTTCGGCTGTCTCGCCGGCCTTGCCGCTTTTCTTGCCGGCAACGCCTTCGCCGCGTACTGGCCCGCCGCCGCCTCATTGTAGTTAATGGAGTCTTGATCGTGCGGCAGACGCGCGCGCCCGCGCCGCCGCCGCGCGGTTAACGCGATTGCAACGTTAATTCAGCAATAAATAATCCCGTCGCATTTGCGTCACCGCGGCGCATTTGGCGGATATCCGTAGTCATGGCGTGTCGTGGCGTAGCGTGGTGTGGGCGTGAGTAATGATTGTGCGGCGTATCAGGCCGAAGGGTCTTTGCTCAGCGCCCTTCGGCCTGAGCATTTTGATCTTTACTCTTGCGCCTAGCCGGATTGGCTATCAGGACCTCGCATCCCTGCTCGCCCGGCAGCCCGCTGTCTCCGCTCATTGGCGCCAGCACATCCGCGCGTCCGCCTTCGGCGGCATCCGCGTTGCGACCTTCAGCTTGCCTCGGCCGGTCGGCACCGCGATGCCGAAGCCGCTGAGCTACCAGCTTGCCAACCTCGATCCGCGCGACGTGATGCAGGGATCATGGCTGGACGCGCCGCAGAGTGGTCCGCGGCCCGACCAAGCGCCGCTTGAATTTCCCAAGGTGAACCGCACCGGCAAAGGCGATCGTCTGCCGGGGGCGCCAAAGCCGGAAGTCGCCAAGACTCCGGAAAAGCCGGAGCATGAGACGCCGCAAGCCGCGCCCGCGCAGGCTGGCGCCGCAGGAAGCCCCAGCGAACCTCTGTCTCCGGAACCGGCACCCCCGCAGGCCGCGGTAAGTCCCGGCGTCATTCGAACACCAAAATCCGTGCCGGAGCAGACTGTGGCGAGTCCGGACGAAACGCCGCCCGCCGCTGAGCCGGAAGCCGCCGCGCTAGCAACGGAACCGGTCTCCCGAAGGGCCGAGGTGCCGAATCCGAGCGAGATTTCCGACCCGGTCAAGCAAAGCATCGGCGCCGATGCCGCCGACTTTGCGCCCGAAGACCCGGCCAAGCCGGTGATGGAAATGGCGCGGCTCTTTTTCGGCGGCAAACCGCTTGGCGACGAGCCCGGCGAAATCGAACAGTGGTCGCCGGGAGAGGAGCCGACCATCGTCGCACCGCAGCCGGCCGATTCCGATATCAAGCTTTCCGCGCTCGATCCCAAGCAGCAAGTGGAAAGCGACACCGATGCCGCGCCGGACAAAGGCGGCGAAAGTGTCGCCAACAAGGGCCAGGTGACCGGCGAGGGCAAGCGCCCAAAAACTCCGGGTGAGCGTCTTGGCCTCGCAGGTCCCGCACGCGTCAAGGCCGAAAAATGTCTGGCCGAGGCCATCTATTTCGAAGCGCGCGGCGAGCCGGTGCGCGGGCAGATCGCGGTCGCGCAGGTGGTGATGAACCGGGTCTTCTCCGGCTTCTACCCGGGCAGCGTCTGCGGGGCGGTCTATCAGAACGCGCACCGGCGCCTCGCCTGCCAATTCACCTTCGCCTGCGACGGCATTCCCGAGGCGATCAACGAGCCGCAAGCCTGGCTGCGCGCCAACCGCATCGCCAAGCAAACGCTCGACGGCGAAATATGGGTTCCCGAGGTGGACCGCGCGACCCACTACCACGCCTATTGGGTGCGCCCGGACTGGGTGCGCGAAATGAAGAAACTCTACAAGATCGGCGTCCACACCTTCTACCGCCCGCGCGCCTGGGGCGATGGCTCCGACGCGCCGTCCTGGGGCACCGCCACGGCAACCGCGGAAGCGATGGCGAAGTTGTAGCAATCGATTGTCATCCCGGACGGCGAGCGAAGCGAGCCGATCCGAAACCCATTTATTGCGGCGTGGGTCCCGGCTCTCGCGCTATGCGCTCGGCCGGGATGACAAAGGAGATTACAGCTCGATATCCAGCCCGATATCGAGATTCATCACCGAATGGGTCAACGCGCCGGAGGAAACGTAATCGACTCCGGTTTCTGCGATGGCGGCGACGCTGTCCAGGGTGACGCCGCCGGAGGCTTCGGTCGCCAGTTTGCC
>JBBDNZ010000046.1:0-6412 GCA_040877285.1 Xanthobacteraceae bacterium | reverse complement strand
CCCCCCCCCCCCCCCCCCCGGCCGCCTTGGCTTCCTCGGCCTTGGCGCCGCGGGCGAAGACGCCGACGCGCACGCTGCGGCCGGAGCCGTTGGGCAGATTGACCACCCCGCGCACCATCTGGTCGGCGTGCTTGGGATCGACCCCCAGATTCATCGCCACCTCGATGGTCTCGTCGAATTTCGCGTTGGCGCGCGCCTTGATCAGCTTCACCGCCTCGGGCAGCGAATAGAGCTTGCTGCGGTCGATGCCTTCGCGCGCCTTGATCGTGCGTTTTCCGTGCTGTGCCATGGCCGTTACTCCCCAACCTCAAGGCCCATGGAGCGGGCGGAACCTTCCACCATGCGCATGGCGGATTCGATCGTGTCGCAGTTGAGGTCCTTCATCTTCTTCTGAGCGATCTCGCGCACCTGCGCCTTGGTCACCTTGCCGGCAAAATCGCGGCCCGGCGTCTTCGAGCCGTCCTGAACACCCGCCGCCTTCTTGAGGAAGTGGGAGACCGGCGGCGTGCGCATCTCGAAGGTAAAAGAGCGGTCGGCATAGACGGTGATGACGACCGGGATCGGCGCGCCCTTTTCCATCTGCTGGGTTTGCGCGTTGAACGCCTTGCAGAACTCCATGATGTTGAGACCGCGCTGACCGAGCGCAGGCCCGATCGGCGGCGAGGGATTGGCGGCCCCCGCCGGCACTTGCAGCTTGAGATAACCGGTAATTTTCTTCGCCATAACTCAACTCCTGTGCCGGCCGCGGCCGGCGGTTTCGCCGAACAAGCCGGCGTTCTCAGGGTTCGTGGTGCGGAT
Organism: Xanthobacteraceae bacterium; assembly: GCA_040877285.1. Taxonomy (GTDB): domain Bacteria; phylum Pseudomonadota; class Alphaproteobacteria; order Rhizobiales; family Xanthobacteraceae; genus CANKHA01. The sequence goes on along the minus strand of JBBDNZ010000046.1, from coordinate 5,614 downwards.
ATAGACGGTTGGCGGCCGCCTTCACCTCCCACGGTTCTTCTCCCTCTCCCCGCACGCGGGGGGAGGTGAAACACTTATACCTTCTCCACCTGGCTGAATTCCAGTTCCACCGGGGTGGCCCGGCCGAAGATCGAAACGGCCACTTTCAAGCGCGAGCGCGCCTCGTCCACTTCCTCCACCACGCCGTTGAAGGAAGCAAAGGGCCCGTCCGACACCCGCACCTGCTCGCCGGTCTCGAACGACACCGATGGCTTCGGCCGCTCGATGCCTTCCTGCACCTGGTGCAGGATGCGCTCGGCCTCGGCGTCCGAAATCGGCATCGGCTTGTTGTCGGCGCCGAGGAAGCCGGTCACCTTCGGCGTGTTCTTGATGAGATGATAGGCCTCGTCGGTCAGATCCATCTTCACCAGCACGTAGCCGGGGAAGAACTTGCGCTCGGCGTCCACCTTGCGGCCGCGGCGCACCTCCACGACCTTCTCTTTCGGCACCAAAATTTCCTCGAACAGGGGCGAAAGGCCGCGTTGCTTGGCCTGCTCGCGAATGGATTCCGCGACCTTGTTCTCGAAATTCGAATAGGCGTGGACGATGTACCAGCGCTTGGTCATGGGCGAAATTCGCAGACTCCCGTCAACTGCCGATTCCCAGGATGAATGTAACGGCTATGCGGGCAACCTGGTCCACCACCAGGAAAAAGATCGCGGCAATAGCCACCACGATGAAGACCATCGCGGTGGTCACCGCGGTCTCGCGCCGGCTCGGCCAGGTGACCTTTTGCGTCTCCGCGCGCACCTCTTGCAAGAACTTGAACGGGCTGAACTTCGCCATAACCTTTGTTCTGTCTTCTATTCTATCGCTCGTCTTGCCGCGGGCTTGCCCTTCCCGCCGGTCGAGAAACCGCTTGACGCCGGCCCTGCGCCACCCTGCCGATGCTGCGACCGAGCCGGTCATCCCTGGCAGGAGTGGAGGGACTCGAACCCCCAACCCCCGGTTTTGGAGACCGGTGCTCTAGCCATTGAGCTACACTCCTCCGGAAGCGGTTGCGGCGGCCCACAGGTCCGCCGCGAGAGTTAAATGCCCGAGAGCGGGCCACTTGGCAAGCGCGAACCGCCCGCCCCTTGCGTAAGATAACGCATGAGAATTGGAGCGGGTGGAGGGAATCGAACCCTCGTATTCAGCTTGGAAGGCTGCTGCTCTACCATTGAGCTACACCCGCATCAGGTTTCAGCAGTCAGAAGTCGGTAATCAGGCCAACAATTTGCGCTTCTGATGACTGAGATCTGATTACTGACGCCTGGGAATGGTGGACGGGGATGGATTCGAACCACCGTAGGCATAGCCAACCGGTTTACAGCCGGTCCCCTTTAGCCACTCGGGCACCCGTCCGACATCGCCCGTGGAGACTCGTTGCACATGCGCTGACGCGAAAATGCCGGCCGCCGGAAGCGATCCAAGGGCCGTGGTTATGGTGGCCGACCCCTTGAGAGTCAATCAGAAAACCGGCCAAACCGCACCGCGGCAAATTGCCAAAGCGGCCCCGGCATGACAAGAACCGCACATGCGCAAGGGTGAGTGGAACCCGCGGGCCCGTCAACCATCCGGTAAGGCCGGATCAGGCGCAAGGCGCCGGGCGCGGCCGGCACAGCGGACGAAATTTCGCGCCCCGCCCGGATCGCACGGCGCCGCCATCCTGTACGGCTGGCACGCCGTCAAAGCCGCGCTGGAAAATCCCGCGCGCCGTATCCGCCGTCTCTGGCTCACAGATAATGCCGCGCGGCGTCTGGCGGAAGACGGCGTCCGGCTTCCGGTCGAACCGCAGATCGTGCGGCCCGACGAGATCGCCGCGAAGCTCGGACCCGATGCCGTGCATCAAGGTCTGCTCGCGGAAGCCGACCCCCTGCCCGCGTCCGATATCGAGGAGCTTGCGCCGCACGGCGTCGTGCTGGTGCTCGACCAGATTACCGATCCGCATAATGTCGGCGCCATCCTGCGCTCGGCCGCGGCTTTTGCCGTTTCCGCCGTCGTCACCACCGCGCGCCACAGCCCGGAGGCGACCGGCGTGCTGGCGAAGTCGGCTTCCGGCGCGCTGGAATATGTGCCGATGGTGACGGTGCAAAACCTCGCGCGCGGGCTTGCGGCACTCAAAGAGCGCGGTTTTTTGCTGGTCGGGCTCGACAGCAGCGGCGAAACCGACTTGGCGGCTGTGCCGTTGCGCGCGCCGCTCGCGCTCGTGCTCGGCGCCGAGGGCAAGGGCCTGCGCCAGCTGACGCGCACGACCTGCGATCAGGTCGCCCGCCTCGATCTGCCGGGCGCGGTCAAGAGTCTCAATGTGTCGAATGCCGCAGCGCTGGCGCTTTATGTCGTGACGACGAGCCTGCGCTCCGCCCGAACTTAAGAGAGAAGGATTTTACTGCTCTCTATAGAGATGGATGTCCATGCGCTCGGGGCTGTAGATCTTCACCTCGGCGCGCGCACGGACGACTTCCGGTCCGCCTTTCTTGCCGGCGCGTTTTGTCTTCGCCGGCTCGGTCAGGTAGCCGGACATATAAGAATATCCGGAGGCGGGCGGCGTCGGCGAATACATGGACGGCGGCGCGATCACCGCGGGCCCCGAATAGACCGGCCCTCGGTTGACCATATAGGGGCCTTGGTACACCGGCGGACATGGCGCACAAGCGGGCGCGGCCGGCGCGGTGAAGAGATCGGCCAAGGCGGCGAGAAGTCCGGGCTGGTAGGCGGGCCCGCAGGGCGCGCATTGCGCATGGGCCGCCGAGGCGACAAAGAGCGCGGCAAGCCCGGCGGCGGCGGCTTTCATGAATGTCTTCATCGTCTTTCGTTCCTGACGTTTTTCGCCGCGCACCGTTACGGGAGCTTTATCTCCGGCGCCACGACCACCGGCGGCAAAAGGTAATTCGGATATTCGCTGGTCGTGGCCGGCGGAGGCGGCGGCGTCATCCAGAAGCGGTTGAAGCTCGGCGCCGGCGGCGGCAGGCGCCGGTTCGCCGGCGGGATCACTTCAACCCGCCCTTGGCGCGGCTTGTTCCCGGTGGCGGGGAAGTAATGGGGCGCGTAGCTCCGTGGCGCGGCCGCCGGGTAAGTAAAGACATAAGCGGGGATGAAGACCGGCGTCACATGCCCGGGCCGGTAAAGGCCCCAGTCGCCCACCGCGGTGCCCCAGGAGACGTCATAGCCGTTGACGATCACCGGCAGGTGCCGGCTACCCGGCACGATGAGCGCCGGCTGATGATCGGCGCGCGCGGGCGCGGCGTGGTAAAGACACGCGGTCAGCAACGTCAGAACTGCACAAGCAAAGCGCATCGGACCCCGCCGTTTTCCTCAAAATACGCGACAATTTTAAAGGAAGGCCGCACATCGGCGGGCGGATTTACCGGGTATTATTAATGAATAGGAAGCGATAAGCCGCCGCGCGCGACCGGCCGCGCGACGACTCGAACACCGCGCCGCCGTGCCGCTTGACGCAAGAGCGGCCGCCTTGTTCCCGGCCCGCGACGCTGATAGCTCTTGGCGCTGTTCGCGGCCGGCCGGCTTAGCTCAGTTGGTAGAGCACGTGATTTGTAATCACGGGGTCGGGGGTTCGAGTCCCTCAGCCGGCACCAATGCAACGCGATATTGCTTCTGTCCTCCGGACGCGGCAGCACGGCCCTCGGTAAACACAACATTTTTGTTGCATTTCTTGGATGCAACAGATATGTTGCACCCGATGAGGAGCAGCCAAGCCAAGCGTTTCCTCGCCGCCCAGGGATGCACGTTCGAGTCCGGCAAGGGCGGTCACCTGATCGTCCGGCGCGGCAACCGGAAATCCGTTCTGCCCATGCACGGCGGCGGCAAGGAACTTGGCAAGGGGCTTTGGCGCAAGATACTCAAAGACCTGGACTTGAAGGAGCGATGACAATGCTGCGTTACCCCGTGCGGTTCAGCCGCGACAGCAACGGCACTCTCATGGTCACTTCGCAAGATTTTCCTGAAGTGTCCACTTTTGGCGAGGACGAAGCCGACGCTTTGGTGCGGGCGGCCGACGCCATCGCGACGGCCATTCAAGGCCGCATCGGCGACCGGCAGGAGGTTCCACGCCCGTCCGCACCCAAGCGTGGCGACCGTTTGGCCTGCCTCTCCGCCCTGACCTGGGCCAAGCTCGAGCTTTACCGCACCATGCTGGAAACCGGCACGCGCAAGGCAGACCTCGCCAGACGCCTGAAGGTGCATGCGCCGCAAATCGATCGCCTGCTGGACCTCGATCACGACTCGCGTTTCGACCAGATCGAAAACGCCGCGCGGGCGATGGGCCGCGAGCTACGCATTGAGATGCGGCCGGTGGCGGCTTAGCTCAGTTGGTAGAGCACGTGATTTGTAATCACGGGGTCGGGGGTTCGAGTCCCTCAGCCGGCACCATATCCGAAATAAAGCAGCGCGCCGTAGAACGCCGCGACGATGAACAAGAGCCGGTACGAGCTGAATTTGGTGAAATAGAGAATGCCCGTCGCCACCGCCAGCGTGGCGATGCTCAGCGCATCCATCTTCGCCGCCTGCACCACCGCCACGATGCCCGCGAAGATCAGCCCGATGGCGACGGGAGCGAGCCCGCGCTCAATGGCGATGCGCACGGGCGACTCCTTGCTGCGCTGCCACCAGCTCGAAGCGCCATAGACCAGAATGGAGGACGGCACATACATCGCCAGCGCCGCGACCAGCGCGCCGGGGAACGCCGCCACCTGCCAGCCGATCAGCGCGGAGATGAGCGTGCTCGGCCCGGGCGACGCGCGCGAGAGCGCGAACATGTCCACGAATTCGGAATTCGTCAGCCATTTGTGGACTTCGACGGTCTGATACTGGATGTCGGCGACGATCGCCTGCCCGCCGCCGAAGGACAGAAGCGACAGCGGCGCGAAGACAATAATGAGTCCGATCAGGCGGCTATCCAGCACGGCGGCGCTCCACCCAATAAGCCAGCAGGATGCTCGCCGGCACGACGACGAGCACCACCGGCACCATCGGCAGCCGCAGCACGCCGACCAGGCCGAAGGTAACGAGCCCGATCAGGACGGTGTTCCAGGTATGATCCATGCGCTTGGCGATCTTGATGCCCATGGCCAGCGTCGCCGCCACGCCCACCGACGCCACGCCGACGAGGATGAAATGCGTCGCCGGAAAGTGGGCGAGCTGGCGGTAGGCATAGCCCATGCCGAGGATGATGCAGAAGGCCGGCACCACCATGCCGAGGACGGCGACGGTCGCGCCCAGGCCGCCGCGCAGATGAAGCCCGAAATAGAGCGCGAGATTGACCGGGTTGGCGCCGGGCAAAACCTGCGCCACCGCGAAGCCGGTGAGGTAGGTCTTCTCGTCGACCCAGCGTTTGAGGTCCACCAGCTCGCGGTACATGTAGGCCTGCACGCCGCCGCCGATGGCCAAAATGCCGAGGCGCAGGAACACCCCGAGCAATTGGACAATAGGAACCTGCGGCGGTTGCGGCGTCTCGTCGGCTTTGGCGGGAGTTTCAGGCGGCATTACGCGTCTGTATTTCCGTGCGGGAAAGGACGGCGCAGGCGCGCCGGAACGGCGGGATTAGGGCGCTATACGGCGATTCAGCCGCGCTTACAAT
>JBBDNZ010000045.1:0-6454 GCA_040877285.1 Xanthobacteraceae bacterium | reverse complement strand
CGATGTGCAGCAGCGTCGATTTGCCGGCGCCCGACGGCGCCACCAGCGCCACCGATTGCCCCGCCCAGACCGCGAGATCGGCGCCCTTGAGCACGTCGAGAACGCTATCCCCCTGGCGGTAATGCCGCTCGACCGCGTACAGATAGAGGATGGGGATTTCCTGTTCGCCGCCCGCGCCCGCATCACTCATAGCGCAGCGCCTCCACCGGATCGAGGCGCGCGGCCCGCCACGACGGGTACAGCGTGGCGAGGAAGGACAGCGCCAGCGCCATCACCACGACGGCGGTGGTTTCTCCGGCGGCCATGTCGGCGGGCAGCTTGGAGAGGAAATAAAGCTCCGGCGAAAACAGTTCGGTGTTGGTGAGCCAGGAAATGAATTGCCGGATCGATTCCACGTTGAGGCAGATCACGGTGCCGAGCCCGAGCCCCATCAGCGTGCCCACCACGCCGATGGACGCGCCGGTGATGAAGAACACGCGCATGATCGCGCCTTGCGAGGCCCCCATCGTGCGCAGGATGGCGATGTCGGAGCCCTTGTCTTTGACCAGCATGATCAGGCCGGAAATGATGTTGAGCGCCGCCACCAGCACGATCATCGTGAGAATGAGGAACATCACGTTGCGTTCGACTTGCAGCGCGTTGAAGAAAGTGGCGTTGCGCTGGCGCCAGTCGATCATGAAGATCGGCCGCCCGGCGGCCTCGGTGACCAGCTTGCGGTATTCGTCCACCCGGTCGGGATCGTCGGTATAGATTTCGATCGAGGTGACGTCGGCCGCGCGGTTGAAATAGGCCTGCGCTTCCACAAGCGGCATGAAAACGAAGACGGAGTCGTATTCGGACATGCCGATCTCGAACACGGCGGCGACCTTATAGGTCTTGATCCGCGGCGTGGTGCCCATCGGCGTCACCGCCCCGCGCGGCGCCACCAGCGTGACGCTGTCGCCGGCGCGCAGCGAAAGCTGGTCCGCCAGCCGCCGCCCGATGGCGACGCCCTGGCCCTCGTCGAAGCCGTCGAGCGAGCCCTGCTTGATGTTGCCGGCGATGGAGCCGAGCTTGGTGAGGTCGGCGGAACGGATGCCGCGCACCAAGACGCCGGAGGCGTTGAACGGCGAGGAGGCCAGCGCCTGGCCTTCCACAATGGGCGCGGCGAGCTTGATGCCGCCGAGCTTGGCGATGCGCTCGGCCACCTGTTCCCAATCCGTAAGGGGGGATTCTATAGGCTGCACAAGCAGATGGCCGTTAAGGCCGAGAATCTTGTCGAGCAGTTCCTTGCGAAAGCCGTTCATCACCGCCATGACGATGATCAGCGTCGCCACCCCCAGCATGATGCCGAGGAAGGAAAAGCCGGCGATGACCGAGATGAATCCTTCCTTGCGGCGCGCGCGCAGGTAGCGCAGCGACAGCATCCATTCGAAAGGCGCAAAAGGCGCGGTGCCGGTGGGTTCGCTCATGCCTGTCTTCCCCGGGCTCCGATTTCATCCGATTCTGGCGGAATCACGCTACCAGCCCGGCGTACGATTGAGGCAAGCGCACAGATTCATTGCGAAAGCAGCGCCAGGGCGTCGGCGGGCGCGAGCATCTGCCGGCTGCCGTCCGCGCGCTTCTTGACCTCGACCTTGCCTTCGGCAAGGCCCTTGGGGCCGACGAGAATCTGCCAGGGAATGCCGATGAGGTCGGCGGTGGCGAATTTGGAGCCCGGCCGCTCGTCGAGGTCGTGGTAGAGCACGTCGATGCCTTTGCCCTGCAGGCCGCGATAGAGCTTCTCCGACGCGGCGTCGGTGTCCGCGCCGCCCTGCTTGAGATTGAGGATCACCGCTTTGAACGGCGCCACCGTCTCCGGCCAGATAATCCCCGCGTCATCGTGAGAGGCTTCAATGATGGCTGCAACGAGGCGGCTGGGGCCGATGCCGTAGGAGCCCATGTGCACCGGGTGCTCCACGCCGTCGGGGCCGGCGACCACCGCCTTCATCGGCGCGGAATATTTGGTGCCGAAATGGAAGATGTGGCCCACTTCGATGCCGCGCGCGGAGACCTGCTTGTCCTTTGGCAGCCTGGCGAAGGCCGCGGCGTCGTGCTTTTCGGACGTGGCGGCATAAAGCGACGTCCATTTGTCCGCCAGCGCCTGCAAGCCCGCCACATCGTCGAAATCGACGTTTTCGCCGGGCGGCTGCATGGCGAGATAATCGCGGTGGCAGAAGACCTCGCTCTCCCCGGTGGAGGCGAGAATGATGAATTCGTGGCTGAGTTCGCCGCCGATCGGCCCGCTCTCCGCCGTCATCGGGATCGATTTCAATCCCATGCGCGCGAAGGTGCGCAAGTAAGCCGCGAACATCTTGTTGTAGGAGTGCCGCGCGCCGGCGGGATCGGCGTCGAAGGAATAGGCGTCCTTCATCAGGAACTCGCGTCCGCGCATCACACCGAACCGCGGGCGCACCTCGTCGCGGAATTTCCACTGGATGTGATAGAGATTGAGCGGCAGGTCCTTGTACGAGCGCACATAGGCGCGGAAGATTTCCGAGATCATTTCCTCGTTGGTCGGCCCGTAGAGCATCTGGCGCTCGTGGCGGTCCTTGATGCGCAGCATTTCCTTGCCATACACGTCGTAACGCCCGCTCTCGCGCCACAGCTCGGCCGGCTGGATGGTCGGCATCAGCATTTCGATGGCCCCTGCCCGGTTCTGCTCCTCGCGCACGATCCGCTCGATCTTCCTCAGCACCCGCAGGCCGAGCGGCAGGAAGGCGTAGATGCCCGCCGCCTCCTGGCGCAGCATGCCGGCGCGCAGCATCAGGCGGTGGGAGGCGATCTCGGCCTCCTTCGGCGTCTCGCGCAAAATAGGTAAAAAATAGCGGGAAAGGCGCATGCAGGCTCGTTTTCGGGAATCGGACCCGTGCGAGACAAAGCGGATCACCCGCGAAAACACAAGAGGGCCGCGCAGTGCAACCCCCGCGACGTGCCGGCGCTTGCGGCAGGATCGCCGCGCGGCGTGACAAGCATCCCCGCTTCGGCTAGCTTCAATGTGTGGGGCGGCACCGTTTGGCAGCCGAGCCACCGCTAAGGATCGCCAGCGCTAGGGGTCCAAGTCTAGGGAGCCAAAATCCCAAGCGCGCGGGTAGCCGCATCGACGGCAGCCTGACGCAGCGTAGAGGGGGAGACAAAATTCGGGCAGGGCTTCGGCCCTGCCCTTTTTTCATGTCAGCCCAAAGAATGCCGCCAAGCCATCGAGCGTGATCAGGCGGTTGACATAGATCCCATAGCACAGGCCGAAGATCGCGGAGGCCGCAACCGTGGTCCACAATAATTTGGCCATGAGTCTCGGAATCGCCGGCGCGCCGGGATCGGTGCCGCGGGAAACCTCGCCGCTCTCCTGCTGGCTGCGCACGCCCCAGGGCAGGACGGCGAACAGCACCACCCACCAGATCAGGAAATAGATGGCGATCGCGGTTGTTACCGACACGGCGCGGCGCTCCCGGCGGCGGCGAGAAAAATTAAGGTAAAGATCACGTCCGTCCTGCCCATGCGTATCATGGCTGGCGGGTCGATGTTAAATTTTCGGCCGCACCCGAGGATTTTTGCTCATGCGCAGGCCTGCATCGGCGTGGCGATTGGCGGCCATTTTTTTGCTCGCCGCTGTCGCGATGAGCGTGACACCGGCGGCGGCCCAAGACGCCCAGTTTATATGCGGCGCCGCCGAATACGGCCGCCCGGCCAATTGCGTCAGCACGAACGGCGCGGTGGCGGATCCCACACTGCAGCCGTCCTACACGCCGCCGGTCAAGGCCTACCCGCCACCGGTCAAAAAGCGGACGGCTTACAAGCGGCGGCACCACGCGCAGCATTACGCGCAGCCATATCGCCAGCACCATCACCCGCAGCCTTATCCTGAGCCGGCCTATTACCCGCCGGTCTATCAGCCGCCGCCGCAGCCTCAGACATCCTGCTGCTGCCCGGTGAAAAAGCGCGGGTTGTTCACGAGTCTGTCGTTCTCGTTATGCGGTAACGCCAGCGCCTACTCTCCCTATTCGCAATATCCGGCCTACGCGCCGCCGCAGTATCCGCACTATTCTTATTACCCGCAGTACCCGGCCTATCCGCAATATGGCTATTACCCGCAAGCGAACGTCCAGTTGCAGTGGACCGCGCGCTCGCACCACCGCTCGCACCCGCGGCCGCATTCCCGCGTCTTTGGCACGTGGTGACGCCGAGACGTCAAACCGTCAGCACGTGGACGTGACAGGTCGGCTTCTTGCCCCACACGCGGCCGAGCGTGCCGCGCACGGCGCGGGAAATTGATTCCGCCAGCGCCTCGGGATCGCGGCGGCGCGCGCGCGGCAGCGACTCCAGCGCCTCCATGACGGCGTCATGCACGATGCCGTTCATCGACTCGCCAGCCGCATTGGTCTCGGGAATTCCCGTCAGCTCGATCTCCGGATCGGCGGCAAGCTCGCCCTTCTCCGTCATCGCCAGCGCGACCGAGACGACGCCGGCGATAGCCAGCCGGCGCCTGTCGGGAATGGTGCGCGCTTCGGCGTCCACCAAAAGTCTGCCGTCCTTGTAGAAGCGGCCGGACGGCAGTTCGTCAACAATGACGGGCCCGTCGGGGGCAAGCCGCACCAGATCGCCGTCCTGGCAGGTGATGACTTTCGGCACGCCGACGCGCCGCGCGAGATCGGCGTGCTCGGCCATGTGCAGCGCTTCGCCATGCACCGGCAGGACGATCTGCGGACGCACCCAGCGCAGCATATCCTCCAGTTCCGCCCGGCGCGGATGGCCGGACACGTGGACGAGGTGCGTGCGGTCGGTGATGACCTCGATGCCTTGCGCCACCAGGCCGTTGATGACGCCCGCCACCGCTTTCTCGTTGCCGGGGATGGCGCGGGAGGAAAAAATCACCCGGTCGCCGCGGTTCAAAGTGATTTCCGGATGTTCGTCCTGGGCGATACGCGATAAAGCGGAGCGCGGCTCGCCCTGGCTGCCGGTGCAAAGAGCCAGCACCTTCTCCGGCGGCAGATAACCGTAGGTTTCCATGCTGCGGAATTCTTGGACGCCGTCGAGATAGCCAGTTTCGCGGGCGACCTGCGCGATCCGTTCCATCGCGCGGCCGACCACGACGACATCGCGGCCGCAGGCGCGCGCGGCTTCGGCCACGCAACGCAGCCGGCCGACGTTTGAAGCAAAGGTCGTCACCGCAACCCGTCCGCGCGCGCTTTTGATCAATTTGGCCAGCGACTTTGCCACCTCGGATTCCGAGGGCGAGCGGCCCTCGCGCACCGCATTGGTGGAATCGCCGATCAGCGCCAGCACGCCTTCGTCGCCCACCGCCCGCAACTTGGCTTCGTCGGTGATTGGGCCAATCACCGGCGCGGGGTCGATCTTCCAGTCCGCGGTGTGTAGCACCGTGCCGGCAGGCGTGCGAATAATGAGCGCATTCGATTCCGGAATCGAATGGGCGACGGAAACATATTCCACGTCGAAGGGGCCGAGCGTGATGCGGCCGCTCAACGGGACCACGGTCACCGGAATGTCCGGCGCGCCCGGCTCGCTCTCGACTTTGGCTTGAATGAGAGCGGCGGTAAACGGCGTGGCGTAGACCGGCACTTTCAGGCGCGGCCACAGGTCGATGAGCGCGCCGATGTGATCCTCGTGGCCGTGGGTGATGACGATGCCGGCGAGATTTTTTCGCTCCTCAATCAAGAAGCGGATGTCGGGCAGCATGAGATCGACGCCCGGCGTATTGTCTTGGGTAAAGCCGATGCCGCAATCGATCGCGAGCCAGCTCCGCCGCCGCTCAGTGCCAAGGCCGTAAAGCGACAGATTCATGCCGATCTCGCCGACCCCGCCGAGCGGAGCGAAAACGAGTTCCTGCCGCGGAGCCGCCATGATTTCTACCGCACCGGCAACGGTTGGTCGGGCTGGCCGATGGCAAAGACCTCGCCGGCCGAGATCGTTTCAATACGCCCGTCCGGCAACCGCAGCAGCAGACGGCCGCATTCGTCGAGCGCCTGGAAACGGCCGGCGATCTCCTTTGCAGGAAGGCGAACGCGCAGGTCCTGACCGACGCCGGTGGCGCGCGCGAGCCAATCGGCGCGGATGGCCGCGAACCCCTCGCCCCTTTTCCACTGAGCGAAACGGTCGAGCACCGTCTTCGACAAGGCGCGGAACACTGCTTCAGGCGATACGGCTGCGCCGGCCGCGGCCAGATCGGTTGCCGGATGCGGCGTGACGGCGGGATGATGTGCGCAATTGACGCCGATGCCGACCACGGCGGCGTTGCCTTCCGCTTCGATCAGGATGCCGGCGAATTTCTTGCCGCCGACGAGCAGATCGTTCGGCCATTTGACCGCCAAGCGAGAGGCGAGGCCCGGCGCCAGTTCCACCACCGCGTCATGCACCGCCAGCGCGGCGACGAAGGACAATTCGCCCGCGCGCCCGGACGCGATATCGGTGAGAAGAAGGC
>JBBDNZ010000044.1:0-1254 GCA_040877285.1 Xanthobacteraceae bacterium | reverse complement strand
GGAGGAGGACCGGTGATGATGGGTCGGCAGAGACGGGATCAAGCCAAGCTGTTCTACGAGTTCCGCCTCGATGATCGGATTCCGAAGAACCATCTGTTGCGACGCATCGAACCGCGCGCCTTGGGACCGGCCTCGGCCGAGCGGAGAATGTTGCGCGAAGTTAGTTGGCGGAGGGAGAGGAACTGAAATCCAACATTCTTCGCTAATCGGGTTGTTTGGCGCAATGTCCTCCAGACGTGCCGCTCGCGGCCGACGGTACGGCAGGCAGGCTTCATTCTTCGCTCCGCGGTCGGCGCTGGGGCCGCCGCAAGGTGGGGCCAGAATAAAGGTCCGACGCATCAATCTCTGAAAGCTCGTGCTGACCGCCAAGCGTGGCTGCAGCAACAGAATGTTGGTCGATGTCGTCGGGCCCTACGTCCTGCCGGACGCATCCGCCGAAGCGGATTCCGTGATCTCTTTTTTCCGGGTGCTCCTTTTTGCCTACGCTGGTGCTGCCTCGTCGGCGGCATCCCTGGTCCACCGGAACGGCGTGCCGTCGACCCACATCCGATGCATGATCACCGCCAGCCGTCGCGCCACGGCGACCTGGGCGTGCACTTTGCCGCGCCGGCGGGCAACCTCGACGCCCCAGCGCTTCAGCCAGCTCCAGCGCTGCACCCGCGTCAGCAGGACATTGGCGGCTTCGCAGAGCAGCGCGCGCACCATCCGGTCGCCGCATCGGCTGATCCCGCCGTTGCGGTCGGTCTCGCCGGAAGCGTACTTCCTCGGGGTCAGGCCAAAGTGAGCACCGACAAGGGATGACTTGGCGAAGCGCGTGGGGTCCTCCACCGCCGTCCGGAAGGCGAGCGCCGTTACCGGCCCGACACCGGGGACGCTCACCAGCAGCCGGCAAACCGGATCGGCCTTCACCGCTGCCAGCACCATCCGGTGGAGCTCGTCCAGACGCTGAACCACCTCATTGCGAACTCGCAGGATGGCGCCAACCACCTGTTCGAGAACCTCGTCGCCGTCGACCAGCTCGCGCACCCGCTGGTCCAGACGCCCGGGGTCCACCTTGCCGACCTTCAAGCCAAAGGCCTTGAGGATGCCGCGAAGGTGGTTGTCCAGCATGACCCGCGACTTGACCAGCATCTCGCGGCTACGCAGCAGCGCCCGCAGCTTGTGCGTCGCCTGGCTCTTGACGTGAACCTCACGGTACCACCCCGCATGCAGAGCCCAGGCGATATTGCGGGCATCGATCCGGTCGGTCTTCAC
>JBBDNZ010000043.1:0-6567 GCA_040877285.1 Xanthobacteraceae bacterium | reverse complement strand
CCGAGATAACGAGCCCCAGCCGATTTATCGAACAGAACGGCCTTGCGAATCTCAGGGCTGACTCGGTCGATGTCCGCAAGCCGCAGTTTGTCGATGACTCCTTGAAGAGAAAGAGCGTATTGCTCGATATTGCGATAGATGTCGGAATTGATGGCGGCGACCAAATTGGCGCTGGTTTGACCCGCATGCTCCCACGCGCTGCGCCGCTCCTGCCACAAGATGGCGCCGCAGATCACGCAAAATCCCAAAGCGACGCAAAGGCTCAGCGCCGGCAAAGCGGCGGCGGAATTTAGCGGGCGCGACCGCCGGTCTTGTTCGGCGTGCAAGTAACTCTCTGCCTGCTTCGCATAATACCCCCGCTACAAAACTGACGTTAAGCGATGGCCGGGGAAATAAGGGTCAGCCGCATTTCGCCGCAGGGATAATTTTTCGTTTATGGCGGTTTGGCTCCGCTCTTTTTCTGCTAAACTTTCACGTATGAGCACAGCGAGCGACGACGAATATCTCATCCGTCCAGACCCGCAGGACCCGCGGCTGACGGAACGCGTCAAGGGAATTGACCAGACCGGCGCCATCATCGAGACATCGGTGACGGTGGAGCGCGCCTTGACGATTTTTCTCAATTCCCAGGAAATCGTTACGGCGATGACCATCGGCGATTATCCCGAATATTTGGCCATTGGCTATCTGCTGAATCAGAACATGCTGCGCCCGGATGATGTCGTAACGGGAGTCGACTACGACGAGGAACTCTCCGTCGTCGTCGTGCGTACCAAGCGCAAGACGAACTATGAGAAGAAGCTGAAAAAGAAGGTCCAGACCTCCGGGTGCGCCCAAGGCACGGTGTTCGGCGACCTGATGGAGGCGTTGGAGAATGTCAGGCTGCCGGACGCCGAGCTGCGGACGTCATGGCTCTACACCTTGACTCACAAGATCAACACAACTCCGTCGCTCTATCAGGAGGCCGGGGCTATTCACGGCTGTGTGCTCGCCGAACGCGACCGGCCGTTGGTCTATATGGAGGATGTTGGACGCCATAACGCCGTCGACAAGATCGCCGGCTGGATGTTCCGGCACCGCGTGAGCCCGCGGGGCAAGATCTTTTACACCACGGGACGATTGACTTCGGAAATGGTCATCAAGACCGTGCGCATGGGTATCCCCATTCTGATCTCGCGTTCCGGTTTCACCGCCTGGGGCGTAGACCTGGCGCGCAAAGCCAACCTCACTCTGATCGGTCGCGCCCGCGGCAAGCGTTTTGTCGCGCTCGCGGGCGAATCCCGCATCGTATTCGATCAGAATCTCGCTTTCGTCGAAGAGGAAAGCGCGAAGAACCGGCGCAAGGCGGCGGTGCATGATGAGTAGTTTCTGGTGCAAGAGCGAGATGCGCGTACGCTTGCCCTCTCCCCTTGTGGGAGAGGGGAAACCGCGTTTGTCGCAACGCTAATGCAATGATCCCGACTCCTCCCACGCTCGGCCTAGTACTCGCCGGCGGGCAGGCGCGACGCATGGGAGGCGGAGACAAGCCCCTGCAAAAGATCGGGGGGCTGACGATCCTGGAACGTGTGCTGGAACGCTTACGCCCGCAATGCGCGGGCCTGCTGATCAATGCCAATGGCGATCCGGCCCGTTTTGCCGGGTCCCGCTTGCCCGTGGTGCCCGACGACGTCCCGGGCTTTGCGGGGCCGCTGGCGGGCATTCTAGCCGGACTGGGTTGGGCGGCAGCCCATGCCCCGGGCGTGGCTTGGGTTCTGAGCGTCCCGGGCGATTGCCCCTTTCTTCCGCCCGACCTGGTGACGCGGCTGCATCAGGCGCGTTTGCAGGCGGCCACACCCTTGGCTTGCGCCAAATCCGGCGACTGGCGGCATCCCGTGGTCGGGCTATGGCCGGTCACGCTGCGGCACGATCTGCGGCATGCCCTGGTCAAGGAGGACTTGCGAAAGATCGAAGTGTGGACCGCGCGTCACGGTGTCGCCCTCGCGGAATGGCCCGACACCCCGATCGATCCATTTTTCAACGTGAACACGCCCGAAGACGCCGTCCGGGCCGAACAACTCGCCGCTCAGTATTCCGACGCGTAATCCCCCGCTTCGTATACGCTTGATCTATACACCCTCCGGGCGATAATGGCGGCCAACGAGGCGTCGCTAAGCGACGTCAGGGAGGGATATAGACATGCGCGTATTTCTCATCTCCTGCCTTGCCATTGTCGTTCTCGCCATTGCGGCCCTTTACGTGCTCGGCTCCGTGCAAGAACCTTCGGGTGTGGCGTTTAGCAGCACGGCTACCCGTGTCGAGACCAGATGGAGCTGGCGAGAGCCCGTTTCCGAAACGGCGGCGGCACCGCAACAAATGTCCATGTCGATGGCTGAGACATCGGTCGCCGATTGCGGTCGCGCCGGCACATGGACCTATCTCCGCACCGACTTTGCGGGCACGGCTACCGCTGATCCTATTTGCCGCTAAACCTCGGCTATCTGGCCGTCAGCCGAGAAGCGACGCATAGGAGAGAAAGCCGACAGTCGAGCCCGGCTCGACCGCGGTGGTGTCGTCGGCGAGTTCGACAAGCCCATCCGTTTCCGTCAGCGACGTGATTACGCCCGCGCCCTCCTGCGGGTGCTTGAAGGCTTCGACGCCGCCGTCCGCGGCGTGGCGCAAGGCCACACGGACGTATTCCCGGCGGCCCTTTTTCTTCCGGTAGGAGAAGGCGGCTTTCACCGGCAGCGGAACGAGCGGCCGCGGCAGAGCGCCAGCAAGCTGCAACAGCAGCGGCCGTACCACCCGCACGAAAGTGACAAAGGCGGCCGCCGGATTGCCCGGCAGTCCGGCAAAGGCCGCCCCGGCCACCACACCCATGGCGACCGGACGGCCCGGCTTGATGGCTACGCGCCAGAACACCAGGCGGCCGATCTTCTCAACCGCCGTGCGCACATGATCGGCTTCGCCGGTGGAGACGCCGCCGGATGTCAGCACCAGGTCATGGCTCCTGGCGGCCTCGCCGATGGCGCGTTCCAGCGCCTTGGGGTCATCGGCGACAATGCCAAGGTCCGTCACCTCGGCCCCCATTCGCTGAATGAGATTGGCGAGCAGGAAGCGATTGGCGTCGAACAGCGAAGATGGTGAGCGCGGCGCACCCGGCTCGACGATCTCGTCGCCGGTGGAGAACAAGGCCACCCGCACGCGCCGGCGGACCTCGATCGCAGGACGGCCAAGCGCGGCGGCCAGCGCCACATCCCGCGCCGATAGGAAGCGGCCGGCCAGCAGCGCCACGGCGCCTGCTTTCACATCCTCTCCGGCGAGGCGCCGGTTGGCTCCCGCCTTGAGCCCAGCCGGCAGAATGACCGTATCACCGTCGAGACGGCAGTCCTCCTGCATGAACACCGTGTCGGCGCCCTGTGGCATGGGCGCTCCAGTGAAGATGCGGACGGCCTGGCCCGGCAGCATGGCCACCGCCGCATGGCCCGCCGTCACACGGCCGGCAACAGTCAGACGGGTTTCTCCGTCGGGGCGCAAATCCACATGGCGCACGGCATAGCCATCGACCGCGGAATTGTCGAAGGGCGGCAGATTGAGGGGAGCAACGACGTCGGCCGCGAGCACTCGGCCGTAGGCGTCGCGCAGTGCAACCGTTTCGCTGCCGGCAACCGGGTTCACGCGCTCCGCGATCAGCCGCTCCATCTCCTCGATCGGCAGCAGCGGGCCGGAAAAGGCGAAGCAGTCGTCGCTGAGTTGCGCCATTATCCGCTCCGAGCCGCATCAAGCGGCATGGCGTGCCGCAGGAGAATGTCGATGATCGCCTCGAGGTCGTCGAGAGAGACCACGGGGACCGGAGCTACGATCGACTGATCGGAAGCGATCGCCACAATGTTGGGGTCCTCCGGTTGCAGCAAGGGTTTTCCCACGATGGCGCGATGCACCTCCAGCTTGGGATACGGCTCGCGCTTATAGCCCTCCACAATCACCAGATCGACGGGTGCGAGCTTGGCAAGGAACTCGGACAGGGCGGGTTCGCGGGCACCGTGCAATTCATGCACCAAGGCCCAGCGGGCCGCCGAGCCGACCAAAACTTCGGTGGCGCCGGCCATGCGGTGGCTGTGCGAGTCCTTGCCCGGCTGATCGACGTCGAAGCCATGATGGGCGTGCTTGACGGTCGATACCTTGAGCCCCCGGGCGGTGAGCCTTGGGATGACCCTGGTAAGCACGGTAGTTTTGCCGGAACCACTCCAACCGGCCAGTCCGATGATGCGCATGGCATTCCTTATAGCAAAGCGTGCACGCCCTCTCCCCGCGCACGGGAGAGATAAAGTGACATGCGTTGCACTGCCAAAGCAAAACGCCCGGCGGAAGCCCGCCGGGCGTTCAAGGTGTGAGGCTGTTTGCCTATTCCGCTGGCGTGGCCGCCGGCGTGGCCTTTGATTGCGGCCGCGACTGGCCCTGTTCCTGCTGCAGCCACAGACTGTGATGCTGCCTGGCCCAGTTGACGTCCACCGTGCCCTCGGACATCGCCTCGAAGGCGCCCTCCATGCCGATAGTGCCGATATAGATATGTCCGAGCATGGCGGCTACGAAGAGAACGGATACGACGCCGTGTACGATCTGCGCGAGTTGCATGCCGGCAATGCCGGTGCCGTAGAAGGGGAACATCAGTAGATAGCCGCTGACGGCAACCGCGCCGCCGCCGATCACAACGATCCAATAGATCAACTTCTGGCCGGCATTGAAGCGCTTGGCCGGCGGATGGTCATTGCCGATGATGCCGCCGCCGCGCTTGAGCCACTCCTTGTCGAGTTCGTCGGGAATATTGTCGCCAATCCACATCAGCAGGATCAGGACAACACCGATGGTGAACGGGAAGCTCAAGTAATTGTGCAGATATTTCAGCGTCTGCGACCAAGCCGTGAAGCCTTCCGGCCCCATCAGCGGCAACAGCAGCGCCTTGCCGAAGGTGATGTTGAGACCGGAGATGGCGAGAATGATGAAGCAGGTCGCCGTCATCCAGTGGACGAAGCGCTCAAAGGCGTTGAAACGCACGATCACCCGTCCCGATCGGCCTCCTTCGATCCGCACCATGCCGCGCGTCAAATAGAAGATGACGAGGATCGCCAGCATGCCGATGATGGAAATGGCGCCAATCCATCTCAGCGTCACTTGATGAAATTCCTGCCAATCGCGCCCCGCCGGCTGCTCGATCACCCCGGCTTTCTGATCCGGCAAGGTGATACGCCCTTGAACCCGGTTAAGCTCACGCAGGAGTTGATCTTCCTTTACCGCGCTGGCGTTCGGATTGACCATTGTTGGCTGCTGAGCGCTGCTGGGCGGCGCCAGCACTACAATGAACAACAGCGCCATCGCGCCAATGACCAGACGGATGCGCGCGAGAAGCGTCATCATGCCATGTCCTCCCCTTAACTGAAACCCGTGAGCGCGGGATGGAACGGAGCCGAGTGAAAGCCCGGCCCCGGTTATTGTGTTACGACGCGATCGACTCGCGATAGGCCGTCTGCCAGCCCCAGGCACCCGAGCCGTAGCCGCGCCTGCTCACGCGCTCCTTATAGATTTGCGCAATGATTTCACCGTCGCCGGCAAGCAGGGACTTGGTGGAGCACATCTCGGCACAAAGCGGCAGCTTGCCCTCCGCCAGACGGTTGGAGCCGTATTTGTCGTATTCTGCCACCGTGTTGTCCGCCTCCGGGCCGCCGGCGCAGTAGGTGCATTTGTCCATCTTGCCGCGCGAGCCGAAGTTGCCGACGCGCGGATATTGCGGCGCGCCGAACGGGCAGGCGTAGAAGCAATAGCCGCAGCCGATGCAGATGTCCTTGGAGTGCAACACCACGGCGTCGGCGGTGGTGTAGAACACGTTCACCGGGCACACCGCCGCGCAGGGCGCGTCGGTGCAATGCATGCAGGCCATCGAGACCGAGCGCTCGCCCGGCTTGCCGTCGTTGAGCGTGACGACGCGCCGGCGGTTGATGCCCCAGGGCACCTCGTGCTCGTTCTTGCAGGCGGTGACGCAGGCGTTGCACTCGATGCAACGGTCGGCGTCGCAGAGAAACTTCATCCGAGCCATTGTCGAGCCTCCTTATGCCGCTCTGATCTGACAGAGGGTGACTTTGGGTTCCTGCATGCCGGTGGCTGGATCGTAGCCGTAGGTCGTGATCGTGTTCGCGCTTTCGCCGAGCACGATCGGATCGGTGCCCTGCGGATACTTGCTGCGCAGGTCGTCGCCCTGGAACCATCCGCCGAAGTGGAAGGGCATCCAGGCGACGCCCTTGCCGACGCGCTCGGTGACGAGCGCCTTCATCTTGGCCTTGGAGCTGCTTTCCGCGCCCGTCACCCAGACCCAGCCGCCGTCCTTGATGCCGCGGTCGGCCGCATCGGCAGGACTGATCTCGATGAACATGTCCTGCTGCAATTCGGCCAGCCACTTGTTGGACCGGGTTTCCTCGCCGCCGCCTTCGTATTCGACCAGACGGCCGGAGGAGAGGATGAGCGGGAACGACTTGGCGATGCCCTTGTCGACCGCCGCCTTCTGGACGGTGTGCCCGATATTCGGCAGCCGGAAACTCA
>JBBDNZ010000042.1:0-6586 GCA_040877285.1 Xanthobacteraceae bacterium | reverse complement strand
TCGTCGGTGCCGGCGAGCAGCGAGCCGATCATGGCGCAGTCGGCGCCGGCGGCGAGCGCCTTGGCCAGATCGCCGGAATATTTGATGCCGCCGTCGGCGATGACCGGCGTGTCGGTCGCGCGCGCCGCCTCCACCGCATCCATCACCGCCGTGAGCTGCGGCACGCCGACGCCGGCGACGACGCGGGTGGTGCAGATCGAGCCCGGACCGATGCCGACTTTGATGGCGTCGGCGCCGGAATCGATCAGCGCCTTGGCGCCTTCGCCGGTGGCGATGTTGCCGGCGACCACCTGCACCGCGTTCGACAGCCGCTTGATGCGCTGGACCGCCGCAAGCACATGCTTGGAATGACCGTGGGCGGTATCCACCACCACGAGATCGACACCCGCCGCGATCAATATCTCGGTGCGCTTGAAGCCGGCGTCGCCCACCGTGGTGGCGGCGGCGACGCGCAGCCGCCCCTGCTCGTCCTTGCAGGCATTGGGATTGGCCACCGCCTTTTCGATGTCCTTGACGGTGACGAGGCCGACGCAGCGGTACTGCGCGTCCACCACCAGCAGCTTCTCAATGCGATGCTGATGCAGCAGGCGCTTGGCCTCGTCCTGCTCCACGCCCTCGCGCACGGTGATGAGTCCGTCCTTGGTCATCAGCTCGGCGATTTTCTGGCGCGGGTCTGTGGCGAAGCGCACGTCGCGGTTGGTGAGGATGCCGACGAGTTTTCCCGGTGCGCCCTTGCCGCCGCTTTCCACCACCGGAATGCCGGAAATCCGGTTTTCCCGCATCAGGTCGAGCGCCTCGGCCAGCGTCGCCTCGGGGTGGATGGTGACCGGGTTCACCACCATGCCGGACTCGAACTTCTTCACCTGGCGGACCTGCGCGGCCTGCTGCTCCGGATCCATGTTGCGGTGAAGGACGCCGATGCCGCCGGCCTGTGCCATGGCGATGGCCATCTGCGTCTCGGTCACCGTGTCCATGGCGGAGGCGACGATGGGGATATTGAGGGAAATGGTGCGGGTGATGCGCGAGCGGATGTCCACTTCCGAAGGGAGCATTTCGGACAGCCCCGGCTTCAGCAGCACGTCGTCGAAGGTCAGCGCCTCGCGCAGGCTTTCTTTGGATTTCGGGGCCATGGCCAACTCCGCTCCCTCGCCTTACGGCGCTCGACCAGCGGGCCCGGACGCCGGATATGACGGATTTTGCGGCGGAACGTGCGTTCCGCGCCCGACTTCACGGCCCGCTTTTGGGTTGGCGGTGGTCGATAGCATGGGTTTTGAGGGATTCCTAGTGCATTCCGCGGCTTCCCGTCTGAATTCATCGTTTTTCGGCGGCAAGCGGCGGCTGTCCCGCGCTCGCGCTGCCGGGCCATTTCATGGCCGCGTCGCCGGCGGCCCGAAAGGATGCCGGACCATTGCCCGCCTTGGTGGCTCGATGCAGCATAGCGAATCGACTCTACGGACATCGCAACGATGCTCTCCTTTTCCACCCTCGACGTCGCCGCCCTCGCCTGGTTCCTCGCCGCCTGGGCCGGCTATTCCGCCGTTCTCGACCGCACGGCCTACGGCCGCAGCGGGCTCAACATGCTGATGCACCGCTACCGCGAAGACTGGATGCGGCAGATGATCCGCCGCGACATGCGCATGCTCGACGGTCAGGTCTCCGCCTCGCTGCAAAACGGCACCGCGTTTTTCGCCTCGACCTCGCTGCTCGCCGTCGGCGGCGCGCTCACGCTGTTTCATTCGAGCGGCGAGATTCTGTCCCTGGTCGGCGCGCTGCCTTTCGGGGCGGTGCCGACGCGGCTGCAATGGGAAACCAAAACGGTGGGGCTGGCCATCATCATGGTCTATGCCTTTTTCAAATTCGCCTGGTCGTACCGTCTGTTCAACTACATGGCGATCATGCTCGGCGCCGCGCCGCCGGCGGCGGAAAAGGACACCGCCGCGGCGCAGGATTTGGTACATAAGGCCGCGCGGCTCTGCGAGGATGCCGGCCGCCAGTTCAACCGCGGCCAGCGCGCCTTCTTTTTTGCGCTCGCTTATCTGGGATGGTTCGTCGGGCCGCTGCCTTTCATCTTCACCACCGCCGGCGTGCTGGTGGTCATGTGGCGGCGTCAATTCGACTCGACGGCGCGGCGTGCGATCGTCGAGGAACGCCCCACGGCTTAAATCGCAAGAGCAAGGCTGAAGGGCTGGGCGCTCAGCCCGCGCGCGCCGCCGCAAAACGCGCAAATCCTTCCGCCCGCAGCCGGCAGGCGGGGCACTCGCCGCAGCCATAGCCCCATTCATGCCATTGCGAGCGGTCGCCGCGATAGCAGCTATGGGTGTCCTCGATCACCAATTGGAGGAATTTTTCGCCGCCGATTTCCTCCGCCAGCGCGAAGGTCGCGGCCTTGTCGATCCACATCAGCGGGGTGTGGATGACGAAACGGCGGTCCATGCCGAGCCCGAGCGCGACTTGCATGGCCTTGATGGTGTCGTCGCGGCAATCGGGATAGCCGGAAAAATCCGTCTCGCACATGCCGGCGATCAGATGGCGGATGCCGCGGCGATAGGCCAGCGCCCCGGCAAAGGTCAGAAAGATGAGATTGCGCCCGGGAACGAAAGTGGTAGGCAACCCGCTTGCGGCAATCTCGATGGCGGTGTGGCGGGTGAGCGCCGTCTCGGAGAGCGCGCCGAGCGCATCGAGCGCGATGACATAATCCTCGCCGAGCCGGCCCGCCCAATCGGCGCGCAAGCCCGCGATTTTTTCCCGCAGGCGCGGGCGCATCTCCAATTCGATCGCATGGCGCTGGCCATAGGCGAAGCCCACCGTCTCCACGCGCGCAAAGCACTCCAGCGCCCAGGCGAGGCAGACGGTGGAATCCTGTCCGCCGGAGAAAAGCACCAGGGCGTTGTCGGGGCTGGAAGTTACCATTAGACTTTTTCGGGATGCCATCGCCACGCACGCCTAAAGCCGTAATTTTCGGCCTCTGCAGTCGTGTAAAGATACATTTCACCCGCATGTCGTATTTTCGTCCGGTCATATTGCTGGTCAAACGGGAGATGATAAATCTTTTCGCTATCTCGCATGGAAATGTTGCACTTAATCATTGGGTAGTCTGAAATTCGAACATCCTCAAAAAACTTTACATTCAACTTGTCTGCAACTTTTTTCGCAGTTTCCGAGAGTTTGGTCGACGTATAGAGAATCGGCTCCGGAAAACTAGCTCCGACCATCCCTGCCGAAAATTCCGTCAGGTTTGTTAATTTTCCTCGGAGGAAAGCGTATTCTAGCGCCGATCCGAATAGTTGGAATATGTGTTTTTCGCGAATTATTTTTTCAGACGACCAATACTTGCATTGGATCACCAAAAGATTTGAACCCTTTTCCGCTATAATATCTCGCCCCATATCCTCGTAACCTTGCACCGCGCCGGTAAACTCAACGTCGTAACCTTGTGTTTCATAAATATAACCGATGTATCTCTCGTAATCGCGACCGATCTGCCAACGCGTTTTTCTGCTTTTCTTCCAGTTTTCTAAGGCTTTTTGATACTTTTCCGAACTTGTCAGATTATCGTACTCGGCTTTCGTCAACCACGCGGCTGCTGGGTCGCCTTCACTAGCTTGAGTCGACGTGCCACTAGCATCAACGATGCTGTCAGGAACGTCATCTCCGATATATTCCACGATCCATGGCAACAATTTTTCATAGTAATCTATTTTGTACTGAGCGATCCGAAACGCTCTTTCCACTTCGCGTCGTTTCTGCCCTTGTTCCCGAACAATCATGGCGCTTTTCTTGGCCGGGTGTTTTTTGTTTGCGAGGAATGTTGCTGCCCTTTGAGCGTCAAAAGCGTTAAAATCCGCAATAGCTGTTGCTAGCCATGGAAATTGAATCTTTTTTTGCTCAAGAAGTGACTGCAGTGCGACAATTCGAAAATTTTTCTCGTCTACAGTCTTTGTGTGTTCGATCTTCAAATTCGCATTTTCTTTGTCGAGTCTGTTAACTTCTGCCTGCGCTTTGGCTCGTATTTTTTCCTCATTGTTTGCGCGAGCAGCGTTCGATCGCGCTATCAACGCGGCAATAATAAAGCCAGCTAACACCACCAAAAACCAGAAAATTGGAATGCCTTCACCGCGCATTTGACCAGTCTTTCAATCATCCTCGATCACGCTGCCGTCCGGCCGCGCCAGCGCGCCGATTTCCGCCATCTCTTCCGGCGACAATTCGAAGTCGAAGATAGCCATGTTTTCCGACAGACGCTCGATTTTGCCGGTGCGCGGGATGACGCCGAGACCCTGCTGAAGCAGAAAGCGCAGGCTGACCTGCGCCGCCGTCTTGCCGTGCGCGCGGCCGATCCGCACCAAAACCGGATCGTCCTTCGCCGCGCCCTTGGCGATCGGGCTATAGGCGACGACCGCCATGCCGTGCGCACGGCTGGCGGCGATGGTTGCGGACTGGTCGAGGAAGGGGTGCGCCTCGATCTGATTGCAGACCAGAGGCTCGGTGCTCAAGGCCACGGCTTCGTCGAGTTCCGCTCCGGTAAAATTCGACAGTCCGATATGCCGCGCCATGCCGGCACGTTTGACCTTGCACAGCGCGCCGAGCGTCTCGACAAGCGGAATGCGCGGGCTCGGCCAATGCAGCAGCAGCAAATCCACGTCGGTCAGCCGCAGGCGCGTCAGGCTGTCCTTGGCCGCCCGCTCCAGCTCCGGGGGCGAAAAATGCGTCGGCCAGACCTTGGTGACCACGAAGACGTCTTCGCGGGGCACGCCGGAGGCGCGCAGGCCCTCGCCCACTTCGCGCTCGTTTTCATACATCTCCGCGGTATCGACATGGCGGTAGCCGAGCCGCAGCGCCTGCTCGACGATACGCGCGCAGACGGGCCCGCGCAGATCCCATGTCCCGAGCCCGAGCGCGGGGATTTTTGCATCTCTCCCCTCAATCGCCTGCATGGCATCCTGCTCTCGTTTCGCGCCACAATCCCAAGACCGCACGGGCAGGTTGACGGTTGTTGTGGTGAATGCCCGCTCGATTGAAAGGATTGGAGGAATTCTTGTCTAACGCCCCATTCTTGAGGCGGCAAACCGTTAGCGGCTATTCTTACATTGGAACAATTCGAATATAGAAAAATGTTGTTGCATCAACGGCTTTGTTTGCCCTTTTGTATTTCATCGGGTCCATTTATCTAAGGAGAAATCATGCGAGCAATTCTTTTCGCGCTGGCGGTTGCGGGCTTAATCGGGGGGATGCCGGGCACCGCCGCCCGCGCCCAGGACAGCCTGACCACGACCATCAAGGACCATCAATTCTCACCGGCGGAAATCCGCGTGCCCGCCGGCAAGCGCATGACGCTGACCGTGGTCAACGACGACGCCACGCCCGAGGAATTCGAGAGCCACTCCTTGAAGGTGGAAAAGATCATCCCCGGCAAGTCGAAGGCGGTGGTGCGGTTCGGGCCGCTCAAGCCCGGGCGCTACGAATTCGAGGGCGAGTTCAACCCCAAGACCGCCAAAGGCGTGGTCATTGCAGAGTAACGGCAGTTCATGATTGGCGCTCTGGTCATCGTTTTTCGCGAGGTCATCGAGGCGGGCCTCATCATCGGCGTCGTGCTGGCGGCGACGCGCGGGGTATTGGGCCGGGGAAGATGGATTTCGCTCGGTATGCTCGGCGGCGCGCTGGGCGCGAGCCTTGTCGCTGCTTTTGCCGGCGCAATCTCCGAGGCCTTCGAAGGCGCCGGCCAGGAACTGCTCAACGCCTGCGTGCTCGGCACGGCGGTCGTCATGCTGATGTGGCACAACGCCTGGATGGCGCGCCACGGCCGCGAAATGGCGGCCGAAATGTTCAAGGTCGGCGAGGAAGTAACGGAAGGAAAGCGGCCGCTGACGGCGCTCGCCTTGGTGGTCGGGCTCGCGGTTCTGCGCGAGGGATCGGAAGTGGTGCTGTTTCTCTACGGCGTCGTCGCCGCCGGCGCCACGGCCTGGGAAATGCTGGGGGGCGGATTGCTCGGCCTCGCCGCCGGCGCGGCCTTCACCGGTCTGACTTATCTCGGTCTGATCGCCATACCGTCGCGCCACATCTTTTCCGTGACCACGCTCTTGATCACGTTGCTCGCCGCCGGCATGGCCGCTCATGCCGTGCGCTATCTCGACGCCGCGGGCATCGTGACCGTGCTCACCGACAGCCTGTGGGACACTTCCCAGTGGCTGCCGCAAAACAGTCTGGTCGGCGGCATCCTGCATGCGTTAATGGGCTATAGCGAGCGCCCAACCATCATGCAGATGATCGTTTATATTTCGGTCCTGCTGGCGATGACGCTGTTGACCTGGGTGGCGGCCGCGCCGCGCCGCACCGCGCGGGCCGGCTGACGTCAGAGCGCCGGCGCCAAGGTTGCGAAAACAAGATCGGGCGCCTGTTCGATCAGTTTGAGCAGCGCCCGCGCCGGTCCGCGCGGCGAACGTTTGCCTTGCTCCCAGTTGCGCACCGTTTCGATCGGCACGCCGATGCGCGCGGCGAAATCCGCCTGGGTGAGCTTGGTTGCCGCCCGCACCCGGCGGGCGTAAACCGCCGGGCTTTCGCCCCTCGCCGGCGATACGCCGGCGGCGAT
>JBBDNZ010000041.1:10926-35149 GCA_040877285.1 Xanthobacteraceae bacterium | reverse complement strand
CCACCCGCGCGGCGCGCGGCGCGCCGCGAATGCCTTTGCCGACGCGGTCGATAAAGCGGGCGGCCATCAGCCATTCGATTGTCGATGCGAGAGGGAATACCGGCTTGGTGAAGGCGGCAAGGCCGTAGCCGACGGCGGCGAGAAGCTTGCGCTTGCCCAGCCGATCGCTGAGCGCGCCGGAAAAGATCTTGGTGATGGAGGCGGTGGCTTCCGCGATGCCCTCGATGACGCCGACCGTGAGCATCGAGGTTCCGAGCACGGTGACGAGATAGAGCGGAAACAGCGCATGGATCATCTCCGAGGAAACGTCCATCAGCAGCGAGACGATGCCGAGCGCCCAGATGCCGCCGGGAATCTCGCGCCAGCGTAGGAAAGAGGGCTTGCTCATTCAGGAAATTCCAATGCGGCGCGAATTTAACCGCGGGAAACACAAACAAACAACGGGGCCAATCAGCCCCCGCGCAGCTTGCGCTGCACCCGCTCGTCGAAGCGCGCGACGTTGACGACCATGCGCGCATGCGTGCCATCGCCGACGCGTTCCTTCTCGTCGAAAGCCTCGACGCGAAATTCCAGCGTGCGGCCCTCGACCTTGGTCAGCTCGGCGGTGGCGCGCAACCGCATGCCGACCGGGGTCGCGGCGTAGTGGCCGACGTCCAACCGCGTCCCGAGACTCTGATGGCCATGCGGCAGCAACCTCTCCACGGCATTGAGGGCGGCCGCCTCCATCAGATTGATCATCACCGGCGTGGCGAGCACGTGCACGCGCCCGCTGCCGATGCGCGGCGCCGTGTCCTCGTCCTGCACGGTGATCTCGGCCGAGCCCTTCAGCCCTACCCTGAGTTTGGCGAGGTCCATGACATGCGCCGGCTAGGCGGCCTGGCGCCGCGGCGGCGCAAAGCGCTGATAGAAAATCTCGCTCTTACCGGCCATCTCAAGCAGCAGCCTCGGCGGCGCAAAGCGCGACCCATGCTTCTTTTCGAGGGCCTTGCACATTTCAACGAAGCGCTTGCTTCCCATCATGTCGATCCACGACAAGGTGCCGCCGGTAAAGGGCGCGAAGCCCCAGCCCAGAATCGAACCCACGTCCGCCTCGCGCACGTCGGTGATGACGCCTTCCTCGACGCAGCGCGCGGCTTCCAATGATTGCACCGCGAGAAAGCGATGTTTCAGTTCCTCAATGTCGATGCTGTCGGGATCGAGTTTGGCCGGCTGTAGATCGGCAAGCCCCGGCCACAGCCGCTTCGGGGCGTTCTGCGGATAATCGTAAAAACCCTTGCCGTTCTTGCGCCCGTAGCGGCCCTGCTTCTCGACCATTTCGGCAAGCAGCGCCTTCTGCTTAGGATCGACCGCCTGCGGACCGAGATCGGCTTCCGTGGCTTTGAGAATCTTCCAGCCGAGATCGAGCGCCACCTCGTCATTGAGCGACAGCGGGCCGACCGGCATGCCGGCCATGCGCCCCACGTTCTCGATCATGGCCGGCGGCACGCCCTCGGTGAGCATGAGATGGCCTTCGCGCACGTAATTGAGCACGCAGCGGTTGGCGTAGAAGCCGCGCGAGTCGTTGACCACGATCGGCGTCTTGCGGATGGCGCGCACAAAGTCGAGCGCGGCGGCCAGCGCCTGATCGCCGGTATTTTTTCCCTTGATGACCTCCACCAGCATCATGCGCTCCACCGGCGAGAAGAAATGAATGCCGACGAAACGCGCGGGGTCTTTGTATTCCGAGGCCAGCGAGGTGATCGGCAAGGTCGAGGTGTTGGAAGCAAAGATAGCCTGATCGCTCATCGCCGCATTGGCCTTGGCGATCGCCTCGGCCTTGACTTTACGGTCCTCGAACACCGCCTCGATCACGAGGTCGCAGGCCGCGAGCGCGGTATAGTCCGCGGTGGGCGTGATGCGCGCCAAGAGCGCGTCGCGCTCGGCCGCCTTGGCGCGGCCCTTGTTGACCTGATCGGTCATCAGCTTGTGGGAATGCGTTTTACCTTTTTCCGCCGCCTCCTGATCGCGGTCGATCAGCACCACCTCCATGCCGGCCAAGGCGGTGACATAGGCGATGCTCGCGCCCATGAAGCCCGCGCCGATGACGCCGACCTTGCCGAGTTTCGACGGCGGTACGGCCGGCGGACGCCGCGCGCCCTTGTTCAATTCCTGCATGGAAACGAACAGCGAGCGGATCATCGCCGCCGCCTCCGGCGTGCGCATGATTTTCGCGAACCAGCGCGATTCCACTCGCAGGGCGAGATCCATCGGGAGCAGCAGCCCCTCGTAGACCACCTGCAGGATCGCGCGCGCGCCGGGATAATTGTCGTAGGTCTCGCGCCGGTAGATCGCGTTGGCCGCCGGGAAGGTCATCATGCCCGCCTTGGAATAGACCGGCCCGCCGGGCAGCTTGAATCCCTGCACGTCCCAGGGCGCGACGCCCTTGCCGCCGCCCTTGATCCAGTCTTTCGCCGTCTTGATGAGATCGGCCGGCGGTACGACGGCGTCGATGAGCTTCATGGCCTTGGCGCGATCGACCTTGATCTGCTCGCCCTTGAGCAGGAACTGCAAGGCATCGGCGGGCTGCAACATGCGGGCGACACGCTGGGTGCCGCCGGCGCCGGGGAATATCCCGATCTTCACCTCGGGCAAGCCGAGGCGGGTTTTCTCGTTGCTCGCGGCGACGCGGTAATGACAGGCGAGACAAAGCTCCAGCCCGCCGCCGAGCGCCGTGCCGTTGATCGCCGCGGCCCACGGTTTGCCGGAAGTCTCCAGCCGGCGGTAGAGCTGCGACATCTTGCGGCTTTCGGCGAACAACGCCGCGATGGCCGCTTCCTCTCCCTGCGCGTGCGCCATTTCGACAAAGCCGCGGCTGACCCCCTCCAGCATGTTGATATCCGCACCGGCGCAGAAGGCTTCCTTGGCCGAGGTGACGACGACGCCTTTGATCGCCGCGTCGCCCGCCGTCCGCTCCACGATGGCGCCCAGTTCTTCCATCGTCTTGGCGTCGAGCACGTTCATCGAGCGGCCCGGCATGTCCCAGAGGAGGAGTGCAATGCCGTCGGCGTCGACGTCGAGCTTGAAATTGGTGTAGGTCATGCCCGGCTCCATCGATTCAATCGTGCTCTATTCGGAATAAGGCTTGCCGGACTGGCGCGTGAACGTGTAGCTCACGCCGTCGTAGTTGTAGACAAGATCGTCGTCCGGATAATGCACCCGCTCCTCCGGCGCGCGGGTGCCGACGACCAGAAAAACGGCGTCGCGTTGCGAGCGGTTGACGAAATGATGGCCGTCGGCAACGCCCGCCTTGAAACCGGCGGCCTCGCCGGCACGCATCGGCGTCTCTCCTTCGTTTTCGATCAATATCAGCGCGCCTTCCAGCACATAGACGAATTCGTCTTCCTGCTCGTGCCAATGACGCAAGGCGGATGCAGCGCCGGGCTTCAGCCGCGTGAGATGAACGCCGAACTGAGTAAGGCCCGCCGCGTTGCCCAAGCTCCGTTTTTCCCGGCCCTCGACCAGCCGACGGAAAGGCTTGGGATATTTTCCCGCTCCCTTTCTGAACGGCGCTTTGGTTATGTCGATTCTCGGCATCTGTCACACCCGTTCAATGATAGTCGCCGTGCCCATCCCGGCGCCGATGCACAGCGTGATCAGCGCGGTATTGAGATCGCGCCGTTCCAGCTCGTCGAGCGCGGTGCCCAGGATCATGGCTCCGGTGGCGCCGAGCGGATGTCCCATCGCGATGGCGCCGCCGTTGACGTTGACCTTGGCATCGTCGAGATCGAACGCCTGGAGGAAGCGCAGCACCACGGCGGCAAAAGCTTCGTTGACCTCGATCAGGTCGATGTCGTCGAGCGTCATGCCGGCGCGCTTGAGCACTTTCTTGGTCACGTCGATCGGCCCGGTGAGCATCATCGCCGGCTCCGAGCCGATATTGGCAAAAGCCTTGACGCGCGCGCGCGGCTTCAGCCCGGCCTTGCCGCCCGCCTCCTTGTTGCCGACCAGCACCGCGGCCGCGCCGTCCACGATGCCCGACGAATTGCCGGCATGATGCACGTGATTGACCGCTTCGACCTCCGGATGCGCCTGAATGGCCACGGCATCGAAGCCGCCCATCTCGCCCATCTGCACGAAGGAAGGCTGCAACTGCGCCAGCGATTGCATGGTCGTGGTCGGGCGCATGTGCTCGTCGCGCGCCAGGATGGGAAGCCCGTTGACGTCCTTGACCGGCATCACCGAGCGCTTGAAGCGGCCCTCGTCCCAGGCCTTGGCCGCGCGCTGCTGGCTCTGCACCGCATAGGCGTCCACCTGATCGCGGGAGAAGCCGTAGCGGGTGGCGATCAGGTCGGCGGAAATGCCCTGCGGCATGAAATAGGATTTAAGCGCGATGGAGGGATCCACCGGCCAAGCCCCGCCGGAGGCGCCCAGCCCCACGCGGCTCATGGATTCCACCCCGCCGCCTACCGCCATGTCGTGCTGGCCGGACATCACCTGCGCCGCGGCGAAATTCACCGCATCGAGTCCCGAGGCGCAAAAACGGTTGATCTGTATGCCGGGCACGCCGTCGCCGTAGCCGGCCACGATGGCCGCCGCGCGGGCGATGTCGCCGCCCGCCTCGCCGACCGGATCGACGCAGCCCAGCACCACGTCATCGACCAGGCCGGGATCCAGCTTGTTGCGCGTACGGATTTCGCCCAGCGCCTGCGCGGCAAGATTGAGGGAAGTCACCTCATGCAGCGCGCCGTCCGCCTTGCCCCGCCCGCGCGGGCTTCGCACGTGATCGTAGATGAAGGCGTCGGCCATAGGGCGCTCCTGCGATCTCGTTCGGCACCGTCACAAGAGGTCTGCAATACGAGAGCTATGCATAGACGAATCACATTGCACTAGGTTATCTGCCACACCCGGGTAGGGCGATAGCGGTCTTGCGACCGCCGCTTCTTTTCAAGAAAGGCGCTTCCGTGGAATTTCTCACCTCACGGCCCGATATTGTCGGGTCGGGCACCCAGCGCTGGCTTCTGAGCTATTGGCACCGGCTGCGGGGCAGCGATCCTTTGCCGGTCTGGCGCGGATTGGACGACGCCCCCGAGCTCAAGGCAATGGCTCCCGATTTGGGCTACGCCGACGTGGTGGGAAACGCAGATTCGCCCCGCTTGCTCCTTCGCATTCACGGCGCGCGGATGGCCGAAGCACACGGCGGATACGCCGTCGGCAAATTTCTCGATGAAATTCTTCATTCGCCATACAAGGAAGCGTCCTTGGCGACCTGCCGGCAATCGATCAAGACCAAGTTGCCGGTCTATACCGTCGTCGATCTGCGCGATTGCGACCAGCGTATCGTCCATTTCGAGCGATTGCTGCTTCCCTTCGGCCAGGACGGTGTTCACGTGGACGGAATGCTGGCTTCCATCGAGGCGTTCAGCCCCGAGGGCAAATTCGACAATCGGGACTTGATGAACCCGCCGACAAAGAAGCCCGCTTTCGCGCTTTGCACAACCATCCTACATTGAGAATATTTTTCTACGCAAGGCTTGGACGATAGGCTATTCTTACGGCCTGCCGCCTCTTACAGGGCATAGGACCACTTTCCAAGCCGATAAGCTTGGGCCGAACTAAAGGCCCCCGGTGACGTTCCAGCAGCCTGTCTCCACGCCGTTCGCGGCGCAGCTCGGATCGATGATTCCAAGCATCGTTCCCGGCATCGTCCTGTCCGCAGCGGTGGCGATCTGCGCAATGGCTGCCGCCTCGCTCATCGACACCGTCTTTCCCATCCCCGCCATGGTGATCGCGCTGCTCATCGGCATCGCGCTCAATCCCGTTGCGCGGCGGCCGCTGTTCCAGCCCGGCATCATGTTTTGCCTGACGACGATTCTGCGTGTCGCGGTCGCGCTGTTGGGATTACGCATCGCGCTCGGCGACATTGCCGCGCTCGGATGGAGCACCGCCTTTCTCGTCATGGTCTGCATGGCGGTGACGCTCGCGTCCGGGCTGCTGTTCGCGAAAGCATTCGGTCAGCGGGCGCGGTTCGGCGCGCTCGCCGGAGCCGGCACCGCCGTGTGCGGCGCCTCGGCCGCTCTCGCCACGTCCATGGTGCTCCCTCAGTACGAAGGCAAGGAAGCCGACGTCGCCTTCGTCGTGATCGCGGTGAACGCGCTGTCAACCGCCGCGATGGTGCTCTACCCCTTGCTCTGCGCGGCGCTCGGCTTCAGCGAGCAGGCAACCGGCGTGATGCTCGGCGCGACCATCCACGATGTCGCGCAGGTCGTGGGCAGCGGCTATGCGGTTTCCGAGCCCGCCGGCAACACCGCCGTGATCGTCAAGCTCTTCCGCGTGTTCCTCTTGCTTCCCGTCGTCCTGGCGATCGGTTGGTGGTTTACCCGCGCCAAGGCGAGAAGCGCCGCCCGTACGGTGCCGGTTCCGGTTTTCGCCCTCGTCTTTATCGGCCTATGCACCGTCAACAGCTTCGCTCCGTCGATGGCCGCGGTGGCGCCGGCCTTTCTTCAGATCAAAGGACCGTTGATCGAAGCATCGACATGGGGGCTTTTGATCGCGATCTCCGCGCTTGGGCTCAACACGTCGTTCTTCGCGATCGCCACGCTCGGCTGGCGGTACGCCGCGACCCTCAGCGGAACGACCGCCGTTATCCTGCTCGCGGTGACGGCGGGCCTTGTCCTGCTGCGGTGAAGCCGCAGCGCTAGAACGCTTCTTCCGGCATTTCCATCACGTGGTCCGCGCCGGATTGAATGCGGGCCAGGTGGGCGGCCGTCTCCGGCAGCACGCGATCCATGAAGAAACGGCCCGCCATCAGCTTGGCGTTGAGCGTGGCTGCGCTGCCGTTGGCGCCTGCGGCGATTTTTCCACGCGCGGCCTCGGCAATGCGGCACCACATGTAGCCGAGCGTCACCAGACCGAAGAGATGCATGAAGTCGGTCGCCGCCGCGCCGCCGTTGTCCGGCTTGGCCAGCGCGTTCTGCATCAGCCACATGGTCGCCTGCTGCAGATGCGCCAGCGCCTGGCCGAGCGGCACGACATAAGGCTTCATCGCCTCGTCGCCGGTGTGCTCTTTGACGTAAGCGGACGCCTCGTTGAAGAAAGCCATCATGGCGCGGCCGCCGTCCTTGCCGAGCTTGCGGCCGACGAGATCGAGCGCCTGGATGCCGTTGGCGCCCTCGTAGAGCATGGCGATGCGGGAATCGCGCACGAATTGCTCCATGCCGTGCTCGGCGATGTAACCGTGACCGCCGAACATCTGCTGCGCCAGCACCGTGTTGGCGAAGCCCTGATCCGTGAGCACGCCTTTCACCACCGGCGTCAGCAGGCCCATGTGATCCTCGGCGGCCTGGCGCTCTTTTTCGTCCTCCGAGCGGTGGGCGATGTCGCTCTTGAGCGCCGTCCAGATCAGCAAGGCGCGCGCCGCTTCGTTGAAGGAGCGGATGGTCAACAGCGTGCGGCGCACGTCGGGATGCACGATGATCGGATCCGCCGGCTTGTCGGGAAACTTCGGCCCGGTGAGCGCGCGGCCCTGTAGCCGCTCTTTCGCGTAGTTCGCCGCGTTCTGATAGGCGACCTCGGACAAGGCCAGGCCCTGCAGGCCGACGCCGAGCCGTGCCTCGTTCATCATCGTGAACATGGCGGCAAGCCCGCGATTTTCCTCGCCGATGAGCCAGGCGGTGGCGCCGTCGTAGTTCATCACGCAGGTGGAATTGCCGTGAATGCCCATCTTGTGCTCGATCGAGCCGCAGGAGATGCCGTTGCGCGCGCCGAGCGAGCCGTCGGGATTGACCAAAAATTTCGGGCAGACGAACAGCGAGATGCCCTTGGTGCCGGCTGGCGCGCCTTCGATGCGCGCGAGCACCAGATGCACGATGTTCTCGGCGAGATCGTGCTCGCCGGCGGAAATGAAAATCTTGGTGCCGGTGATCTTGTAGCTGCCGTCCGCCTGCTTTGCCGCCTTGGTGCGCAACAGCCCGAGATCGGTGCCGCAATGCGGCTCGGTGAGATTCATGGTGCCGGTCCAGGTGCCGGCGACCATCTTCGGCAGATAGATAGCCTTCTGCTCCGGCGAAGCATGCACCAGCAGCGCGGCGATCGCGCCTTGGGTGAGACCCGGATACATGGCGAAAGCCATGTTGGCCGCGCACATGAATTCATTGACGATGACGGTGAGCGTGGAAGGCAGCCCCTGCCCGCCGTACTCCGCCGGCACCGAAATGCCGACCCAGCCGCCGTCGATCACCTGCTTATAGGCGTCCTTAAAGCCTTTCGGCGTGGTGACGCTGCCGTCGTCATGGCGCTTGCAGCCTTCCATGTCGCCGGCGCGGTTGAGCGGCAGCAGCACTTCTTCGCAGAACTTGCCGGCCTCGGTCAGGATGGCCTCGACCACGTCCGGCGACGCATCCGCGAAGCCGGGCAGGTTGTTGTGGCGTTCGATATGGAAGACGTCGTTCAAAAGAAACATGACGTCGTCCACGGGGGCCTTGTAGGTCGGCATCGTTCCCTCCGCGGCTCTTCGAGCCTCAGGTGGCGCGCCCAACGCGCAGGCGGCGGGCGCCCTCTCCGGCGAATCCGGTATCAGGATCACGCATTCAGATTACGTTAACGTTAAGGCCGCGGCGGGTGCCGGGCGGCTCTTCCTACTAAGCATTTGCGCTTACTTATTTTCCACCGCTACCCCGACTAGACTCGGCGGATACTTTTCCCCGCTTCCGGGATGGTCCGCCGCTTGAACATTGCGCAGCCTGCTTATCCCGAACCGTGGGTAGACGAGGAAGACGACCCCTCCTCGCCCGATAAAACCCGTGAAGTCGATCCGGCGATTGCGCCCGCGAGCCGCGCGGAATGGCGGTTCGTGCTTGCGCTCATCATCGCTTCCTTTGTCATTTTCGCGTTCATAGTGCCGTTTGCGCGCGTGCCGCTGCCAAAGTTCGGCGCCTTCATTCCGATTCTCGAATCGATCCTTACGATCAACGATTTCATCACGGCCGTCCTGTTGTTCGGGCAATGCTCGCGGCAGAAGTCGCGCGCCGTGCTGGCGCTCGCCTGCGGCTATCTGTTCAACACCGTCATCATCGTCGCCCATGCGGTGAGCTTTCCGGGCATCTTTTCGGAAACCGGTCTGTTCGGCGGCAACCAGACCACGGCCTGGTTCTATGTTTTCTGGCACGGCGGCTTTCCGCTTTTCGTTCTGGCCTATGCGCTGCTGCCCGCCCCTGGCAAGCCGGAAGATTCCATGGGCGCGCACACGCGCAGCGCGATTCTGATCGCGACGGCTGCCGTTCTTGCCTTGGCGGCAGGTTTGATTCTCCTCGCCACCGTCGGCCACGATCTTCTGCCCGTCGTCATCGTGCAGGGCGACTACGCGCTGCTGGTGTCGAAAGGCGTGAGCCCCGCCATTCTGGTGCTGACCGCTGTCGCGCTTGTGGCGCTTTGGCGGCGAAAGCGCCGCACCGTGCTGCATCTCTGGATCATGGCGGTGATGTGCGTGTGGCTGCTCGACGTCACCTTGAGCGCCGTCGTCGTCGCCGCGCGTTACGACCTCAGCTGGTATGGCGGCCGCGTTTATGCGCTGCTCGCCTCTTGCCTTCTCCTCATCGTGCTGTTGATGGAAATGAACCGCCTTTACGGCCAGCTGGCGCAAGCGCTCTCCGACATGACGGCGGCCAAAACCGCGGCGGAAAAGGCCAACGAAGCAAAATCCGATTTTCTTTCCCGCATGAGCCATGAGCTTCGCACGCCGCTCAATGCCATCCTCGGATTTGCCCAGGCGATGGAAAGCGATTCTCCTCCGCCTACTCCCTCGCAGAAGGAGAGCATCGACGAGATTCTCCGAGGCGGGTGGTATCTGCTGGACTTGATCAATGAAATCCTCGATCTGGCGTTGATCGAATCCGGCAAGCTTTCGCTTTCGAAGGAGTCCATGTCGCTGGGCCCCGTGGTGCTCGAATGCCAGGCCATGGTCGAGCCGCAAGCGCATAAGCGCGGGGTACAAATGACCTTCCCCAGCTTCGACGAACCTTGCTTTGTTCACGCCGACCGCACCCGGGTGAAGCAGGTTCTCATCAACCTTCTGTCCAACGCGATCAAATACAACCGGATGAACGGCGCGCTCGCCGTGACCTGCGCGCCGGGCAACCCGGGGCGCATTCGCATCGGTGTCAGCGACACCGGCTTCGGAATCGCCCCGGAAAAGTTTGAGCAGCTTTTCCAGCCGTTCAACCGGTTGGGGAAAGAGAACAGCGCCGAAGAAGGCACCGGCATCGGCCTCGTGGTGACCAAACGGCTGGTCGAAAAGATGGGGGGCAGCATCCATGTGGAAAGCACCGTTGGCGCCGGAACCGTGTTTTGGTTCGAATTGATGGCCGCTTCCGAACCGCAAATTGACGAAACGCAGGCTAGACTGGCGCCGCTTTCCCCCGCGCGACCGGCGATCGCCGCGCCGCCGCGCACCTTGCTCTATATCGAGGATAACCCGGCCAATCTGAAGCTGGTCGAGCAGCTGATGGCGCGCCGTCCCGACATGCGGCTGCTGACCGCGACCGACGGGCATAGCGGTATCGAGATCGCGCGCACCTCGTTGCCGGACGTGATCCTGATGGACATCAATCTCCCCGGCATCAACGGCATCCAAGCCATGAAAATTCTGCGCGAAGATCCCGTCACGGCGCGCATTCCCATCGTTGCGCTCAGCGCCAATGCGATGCCTCGTGACATCGAGAAGGGTCTGAAAGCAGGGTTTCTCCGCTATCTCACCAAACCGATCAAGATTTCTGAATTCATGGCCGCGCTGGAGCTTGCGGGACAAACGGTTTCTCCGGACAAATAAAGCCGCGACATGATTGGTCCATCCGATATATTGAGCGCCAAAATCCTGATCGTTGACGATCAAGAAACCAA
This sequence comes from Xanthobacteraceae bacterium, assembly GCA_040877285.1. Taxonomy (GTDB): domain Bacteria; phylum Pseudomonadota; class Alphaproteobacteria; order Rhizobiales; family Xanthobacteraceae; genus CANKHA01. The sequence continues at coordinate 24,277 of JBBDNZ010000041.1, read as the reverse complement.
TATCCGTCTTCTGAAAAAGATTCTGGGTACCGCTGGCTATACGTTTGTCGCGACTACGACGGATCCGCGCGAGGTGTGTGAGCTTCACCGCACAAATCGCTACGATCTCATCCTGCTCGATCTACTGATGCCCGGCTTCGATGGCTTCCAGGTGATGGAGAGCCTCAAGGATATCGAACCGGAGGGTTATCTTCCGGTCCTGGCAGTCACCGCTCAACCGGCTCACAAGCTGCGCGCGCTGAAAACGGGCGCGAAAGATTTCATCAGCAAACCGTTCGATCAGGCCGAGATATTGATGCGCATCCACAACATGCTGGAAGTGCGCCTGCTGCAGATTGAGGCCAAGAACTACAGCGAATTCCTCGAGCAGATGGTGGACGAACGAACCGCCACTTTGCGGGACCGCGAGGAACTGTTTCGCCAGGCGGTCGAGGCCTGCCCCAGCGGTATGGTCATAAGCGACCATGACGGCAAGATTGTGATGGTCAACACTGAGATCGAACGGCTTTTCGGATACCGGCGCGATGAGCTGCTCGGCCAGCCCATCGAGATTCTTGTTCCCTCCGGCATGCGCCACCGGCATGCGCAGCATCGCACCACCTTCGCCTGCCATCCCGAGCCGCGTCGTGTCGGGGGTGGACGCGATCTGACCGGACTCCACAAGGACGGAACCGAGTTACCCGTCGAGATCGGCCTCAATCCGATCCACACCGGCGAAGGACTGCTGGTTCTCAGCGTCATCATCGACATCAGCGAGCGAAAACGCATCGAACGCCTCAAGGACGAATTCGTATCGACAGTCAGCCATGAATTGCGCACCCCGCTGACCTCGATCTCCGGCTCGCTCGGCCTATTGAGGGCGGGCAGTGTGGGAAAATTGCCGAAGACCGCCGAACGGCTGGTCACCATCGCGCAAGCCAACGGCCAGCGGCTGGTACGGCTGCTCAACGACATTCTCGACATCGAGAAGATTGAGTCCGGAAAGGTCGCCTTCGATCTAGAACGGATCGCGGTCCGGCCGCTTGTCGAACAGGCAATCGAAAGCATTCGCGGGTTCGCCGAAGGTTACGGCATCCCGATTCGGCTGGAGGCCAGCACCGCATCAGCTGAAATTTATGGCGATACCTATCGCCTCCTCCAAGTCATCACCAATCTCCTGTCCAACGCAATCAAGTTCTCGCCGTCGGGCGGGGAAGTGGTGGTGATGATCGAGAAAGCAATCAATACCGTCCGCATTTCAGTGCGAGACCACGGTCACGGCATCCCGGAAGAATTTAGGCCGCGTGTCTTCGAGAAATTCGCCCAGGCCGACGCCTCCGACGCGCGGCAGAAGGGCGGCACCGGCTTGGGGCTTAGCATCGCGCGGGAAATCGTGACGCGGCTCGGCGGCCAAATAAATTTCGAGGACGCGCCGGGCGGCGGGACGATCTTTTGGGTCGCGCTGCCGAACTGGGACGCCGCGGCGGCGGCGCAAGAACCGGCCGGCCGTAGCGACGCGCAAGTGGCGCGCCAGGGCAAGTCCCGGGCGGCAAAACGCCGGTCCCGCGCCTGATCGCCGTACCGCCGGGCAGCCCATATTTCCGTGACATTGCAGCGCAAACCCGCCGATTCTTAACCGCTTGTTTACCGTAAGACCGGAAGAGTTCGGTCTCGAGGATAAAGGACCGCGCCACCGTTCATCCGCCAGCCAAAGCGCCGGTTCCAGATGGGCCAATCGGCCCCTGCTCCTCCCGTCAAAACCTGGGCGTGAGCATGACACTTGGCGTTCCGTGGAGGGTTAAAGGCATTCACCCCGACGCGCGGGAGACCGCGCGGGAAGCGGCGCGCCGCTCCGGCAGGTCGCTGGGCGAATGGCTCAACACCGTCATCCTCGAATCCGCGGAGGAAGAAGGCGTGCAGCCAAGAAGCCGCGCCTATGACGACGATGCGGATGATGACAACCTGTTCGGCGTTCATGAACGCCTGGATGAACTGACCCGGCAGCTCGAACGCCTCGATCGCGGCACCGCGGCGGCGCGCCGCGGCGGCGGTACGGGTTCCGAGAGTCTCGCGGCGGCCATAGAACGCCTGGACCGGCGCCTCGAGCAGCTCATCGCCGGAGGCGGCATCGCCGCCGGCCACGACGCGCGGCGTGCCGGCCCGGCCGGCGATCCCTGGGCCCTCGGCATGGATCAGGCGGTCGCGGAAATCACCGCGCGCCAGCAGGCGCTCGATTCCAATGTTGTTCCACGCATGTCCGACTCCGATTCCGGACCACCGCGGCCGCCGGCGGCGCCGGGACAAAGGCCGATGCCGGCGCAGAATTTGTCGGGGCTCGAGGATCAACTTCGCCACATCACCACGCAAATCGAAGCCTTGCGCCAGCCGAATGTCCTCGAAAAGGAAATCGTCGAGCTGCGCGGCACTCTCGGGGAGATTGCCCGTACCCTGATGGAAGCCGTGCCCCGGCGCGCCATCGAGGCTCTGGAAGCCGAGGTGCGGGCGCTTGCCGGCCGTCTCGACAACAGCCGCGATACCGGCGTCGATGCCGGAACGCTGGCCGCGGTGGAACGCGGGCTCGCGGAGATACGCGATGCGCTGCACAGCCTGACACCCGCCGAAAACCTGGACGGCTTCCGCGAAGCGGTCGTCAATCTGGCGCAGAAAATCGACACTCTCGCCTCGTCCGTTCCAGACCCAGCGGCCTTTCAGCAGCTTGAATCGGCGATCTCGGCGCTGCGCGGCATTGTCTCTCATGTCGCCTCCAACGAGGCGCTCGCGCAGCTTACGGGCGAAGTGCGCAGCCTCGGCGCCAAGATCGACCAGATGGCGGCGTCCGGCGGCAGCAATGCCCTCGATGTCCTGGAAAAGCGGATCGCTCACATTGCGGATGCGCTGGAGGCGCGCGCCCAGAGCGGCGGCAGCGTGCCGCCGCAGCTCGATGCCCTCATCAAGGGGTTGAGCGACAAGATCGAACGGCTTCAGCTTTCCGGCGGCGACCAGGTGGCGCTCACCAATTTCGAGGATCGCATCGTCAAACTGGTCGAAAAACTCGACGCCTCGGGCGCGCGCTTCAGCCAGCTCGAAGCTATCGAGCGCGGCCTTGCCGATTTGCTCGTGCATATGGAAGCGCAGCGGGCAGGCGGCGCGGCGCCCGCCGCAGTCTCCAACGTCAACGGCCTGCAGCGCGATCTCGCCCGCACGCAAACCTCGCTGGAGGCCGTGCATGGCACGCTCGGCCATGTGGTTGACCGGCTGGCCATGCTGGAAGGCGACATGCGCGGCCAAGCGCCGGCCGAACCCAAGATGCCGCCGGCCGTTCAACTTCCAAAAGCGCCCGCCGCCAGTGCGCCACCTCCACCGCAGCCGCAGCCGCAGCCGGCACCGCCGGACCGGGCCGCGGCCGCCAGTCAAGCCGCGGCGGCCATGGCGCGCGCCAACCCAAAAACACCGCGCCCGCCCATCGAACCGAATCTGCCGCCCGATCATCCGCTGGAGCCCGGTTCCCGCGCAGGGCGCGGGCGCGTTGCCGGCTCCGCGGCGGACCGCATCGCCGCATCCGAGGCGGCCTTGGGACAGACCAGGCCGCCGGTCATTCCCGATCCGGGGGGCAAATCGAATTTCATCGCCGCCGCGCGCCGGGCCGCGCAGGCCGCCGCCGATCCATCGCCTGCCGATCTGCGCGCGGCCGCGGCACATGGAGATACCGCCGAGGAATCGACCCGCAAAACATTGGCCGAGCGCGTGCGCTCCCTCTTCGTCGGCGCCGGCGTGGTCCTGTTGATCGGCGGGGCGCTGCGCATCGCGGTCAATCTGAACGAGCCCGGGAATGTCTTGAGCGGCGCCCCGCAATTGGCCGAAATTCAGGCCGAGCCGCCCTCCGACGATATTGGCACGACGGCTTCGATCGAAGCCCCGCAAGTCGCCGCCGGCGCCGCTTCCCGGCCGGATGTCGCCCGCGGCGAAGATATCCCGCGCGACACGGCCGCTCTGCTGCAAATCCCGGCGCCGCCTTCGGTCATCACGCCGCCGACGATGCCGGCGCGTCCCGAAAAGAGCCCGCCGTCCGGCGGCGACACCCTGCCCCCTTCCGTCGGCGGCCCGGCATTGCGCGCGGCGGCGGCGGCCGGCAATCCGGCGGCGGCCTTTGAAGTCGGGGTGCGTTACGCCGAAGGGCGCGGCGTGGCGGCCAATATCACCGAAGCCGCGCGCTGGTTCGAACGCGCGGCCAAGGAGGGCCTTGCGCTGGCGCAGTTCCGTTTGGCCGGCCTTTACGAAAACGGCATCGGCGTGAAGAAAGACATCGAGACCGCGCGCCGCTACTATCGAGCCGCCGCCGATCAGGGCAACGCCAAGGCCATGCACAATCTTGCCGTGCTTTATGCCGAAGGCGCCGCCGTAAGGCCCGACTATCGCAGCGCCGCCCAATGGTTCCGCTCGGCGGCCGATCACGGCATTTCCGACAGCCAGTATAACCTCGCCGTCCTCTATGCGCGCGGCATCGGCGTGGATCGGAATCTCTCGGAATCCTACAAATGGTTTGCGCTCGCCGCCGCCCAAGGCGACCAGGACGCCGCGCGCAAGCGCGACGAGGTGGGCAAACGCCTCGACATGCAGACGCTGGCCGCGGCGCGGCAGGCGCTACGGGCCTTTGTCCCCAAGCCACAGCCGGCGGCGGCAACGACGGCGGAATCGCCTCCCGGCGGCTGGGACGCCGCGCCCGCTTCGTCAAGCGATGCCACGCCAATGCCCAGGCCGAAGGCGCGGGCCACCACCGGCCCCATCAGACTTGGCAGCAGGTGACCTGCCGCCCCGCGATCTTCTGGCGCGGGCAAGCTTTGTCACTTCGGCCTTACGGTCGCAAAAAACTTGGCGTACAAGCTCGTGGCGTACAAGCTCGTCATGTAGAGTTTCGCGGGTCTGCGGGAGGGGCATGCCGCCGCTTACAACCCCGCGAAAGCCGCAGCAATTATCTGCTTCCGCCCACTGGCGGCCTGCGCGCTTTTCCGCGCCGTCCGCCGGGACGCGGGGCTTAAGCTCTAAACCGGCAGTTTTCGTCCGTGCAAATCTATCTCCCGATCGCCGACCTGCCCGTGAATATCTTCCTCCTCCTCGCGATGGGGCTCGCGGTCGGGTTCATTTCCGGCATGTTCGGCATAGGCGGCGGTTTTCTCATGACGCCGCTTCTGATCTTCATCGGCATCAATCCCGGCGTGGCGGTCGCCAGCGTCGCCAGTCATATCGCGGCGTCCTCCTGTTCCGGTGCCATCTCCTACTGGCGGCGTAACGCCATCGACCCCGCGCTCGCGCTCATGCTGCTGGCCGGCGGCGTTATAGGCACGGGCTTTGGCGTCTGGCTGTTCACCTTGCTGCGGGCGCTCGATCAGCTCGATCTGATGATCGCGCTGGCCTATTTGACGCTGCTCAGCATCGTCGGCGCCCTCATGGTGCTGGAGAGCATGCGCTCGATCATCCGCACGCGCGCCGGCATGCCGATAGCGTTGCGCCGGCCCGGCAGCCACGTCTGGTTCCATGGCCTGCCGTTCAAGTTCCGCTTCAAGCGCTCGATGATCTACGTTTCCGCCATCCCGGTCTGGGTGATCGGCATTCTGATAGGATTCATCGGCGCCATCATGGGCATCGGCGGCGGCTTCCTGCTGGTGCCGATGCTGATCTATTTGCTGCGGGTCCCAACCGCGACCGTCATCGGCACTTCCATGGTGCTGACGATGGTGACGATGGCGTCGGCCACCGTATTGCATTCGGTGACCAATCACCTGGTCGATGCGGTGCTGGCGCTGATCCTGATCGTCGGCGGCGTGATCGGCGCGCAATTCGGCGCGCGCGCCGGACACAAATTAACCGGCGAGTGGCTCCGCCTCCTGCTCGGCCTGCTCGTGCTGCTTGTAGGCTTGCGTTTCGCCTTCCAGCTCGTGGTGCAGCCGGACGATCTTTACTCGCTGCGTATCGTCGAGGGCATGCCATGATCGTGACGCGCCTCGCCGCACTCGCCCTGATTGGCTTATTAGCGACCGCCGCCGGCGCTGCCGCGGCGGAGCGGCTGGTCATCTCGCTCTCGAATCACCGCGTGCTGGTGACGTCGAGCTTCAGCGGAACCGAGGTGGTGCTGTTCGGAAGCGTGGAGAACGACCAGGCCGCGCCGTTGCATCGCGGCGGCTATGACGTGGTGGTGACCATAACCGGCCCGCGCGAGAGCGAACGCGTGCGGCGCAAGGAGCGCGTGCTCGGGGTTTGGGTCAATGTCGAAGCGCGCACCTTCATCGACGTGCCTTCCTATCTGGCCGTGCTTTCGAGCAAGCCGGCCGAAGCGATCGCCAACCTCGACACATTACGCCTTATGCAGGTCGGATTTGACAACATCCTGCTGCCGCAGCGGATCGGCCCCGACATCGCCGATGTGGTGCGGGAAGACCCGTTTCGCGTGGCTTTCCTGCGGCTGAAAGAGGAACAGCGTCTCTATATTGCAAGGGACAATGGCGTGACGTTTTTAACGCCGGTGCTGTTCCGCGCCGACGTTCCGCTGCCCGCGAACGCGCGTTTCGGCACCTATGACGTGGACGTCAAGCTGTTCGCTGACGGCGCGATGATCGCGCAATCCGACTCGGCGCTTGAGATCATCAAGGTCGGTTTCGAGCAATTTGTCGCCACCGCCGCGCGCGACTACGGACTTCTTTACGGTCTCGCCACCGCGATGCTGGCGCTGGTGATCGGCTGGTTCGCCAGCCTGGTATTCCGTCTGGATTAGGCTCTTCGATCCGCCAGACAGCGCCCTGCAGCGACGGCGAGTGTCGCGTTGAGCCCGCCGGCATAGCTCCGTTTATGACCGGAAGTTTTCATTGCACCGGGGCGCGCCGGCGGTCAAACAACTATGCTAGAATTTACGCAGCGGAGGTTTTCTCGATGCAAAATGAGCAGGTCAGCCGTTTCCTGGGCGGCCCGCCGCTTGCGATCGTGGCGCGGCTGGTGCTGCTGTCCATCCTGGTTGGCGTCGTGCTGCATGCCGTCGGCTTCGACCCGTGGAATATCTTGCAGAGTTTGCAGGCGCTGTTCCACCGTATCTGGAATCTGGGCTTCGATGTGGTGCGCTGGTTGTGGCGCTATTTCCTGCTGGGGGCCGCCATCGTCGTGCCGATTTGGCTGATCATGCGGCTGGCCAAGGCGCCCCGCGGGCGGGACGCCGGCGACTAGGTCCGCCGGGGGGCACCGCCGCAAGAAATTGCTGGACGGCGGGCCTTCCAGGCTATAATTCCTAATTATCGGACAATAGTCTCACCTTGCCGATATCTGTATCGCCATGTTGACCCACGCTCAGATCTGGAATGCCCTTGACCGGCTGGCGGCGCGGGCGGGGCTCTCCGCCTCGGGCCTGGCCAAGCGGGCCGGTCTCGACCCCACCACTTTCAACCGTTCGAAGCGCGTTACTCCGGACGGCCGCGCGCGCTGGCCGTCCACCGAGTCGGTGGCCAAGGCGCTGGCCGCCACCGGAACGGGCGTCGAGACCTTCGTCAAACTGATTTCCGACAGCGCGACGACGCCCGCCCAGGCGGTGCCGCTGCTCGGCTTCGCCGAAGCCGGGGCCGGCGGCTATTTCGACGACGGCGGCTTTCCCGTCGGCAAGGGCTGGGACGAGATCGCTTTTCCCGCCGTCAACGACGAGCACGCCTATGCGCTGGAGATTTCCGGCGACTCCATGCTGCCGGCCTACCGCGACGGCGACGTCATCATCGTCTCGCCCGCCGCGCCCATTCGCCGCGGCGACCGGGTGGTGGTCAAGACCAAGAAGGGCGAAGTGATGGTGAAAGAGTTGAAGCGGCGCACCAGCAAGAGCATCGAACTGAAATCGATCAATTCGGCTCATCCCGACCGCACGCTGGCCCTGCCCGACGTATTGTGGATCGCCCGCATCGTCTGGGCGAGCCAGTAATCCGCGCGCATTGAACATCGGTGGGCATGCCAATGAACCGTCGCCGCGCACTGGGAGCCTTGGCCGGGCTTGCGCTTTGTCCGCTGTGCGCCGCCAAAGGATCAGCCGCCGAAGGCGCGCACTGGAGTTACGAGGGCGCCACCGGACCCGACGAGTGGGGCAATCTCGATGCCGCCAGCAAAATCTGCTCGGCCGGCACGCAGCAATCGCCAATCGACATTGCCGGCCCCATCAAGGCGCAACTGCCGCCGCTCAGGATCTCCTGGCGGAAAACCGCCGATACGATCGTCAATAATGGCCACACCATCCAACTCAATACCGCCGAAGGCGGCACCTTGACCCTGGGCAAGGACACATATCGGCTGTTGCAATTCCATTTTCACCGGCCGAGCGAACATCTTATCGGCGGCAAGAGCTTCCCGATGGAAGCTCATTTCGTTCACGGCAAGGCGTCGGGCGGGCTCGCTGTGGTCGGCGTGTTGATGACGACGGGCAAGCCGAACCCGGTATTCAACAAGATCGTCGCGACAATGCCGGCGCAGGCAGGCCCGCCGATCACGGCAGATACCGCGATCGACCCCAATGGCTTGCTGCCGCGGAACCGCGACTATTACCGCTACGCCGGTTCGCTCACGACGCCACCGTGTTCTGAGACGGTAGAATGGCTGCTGCTCACCAATTCGATCCAGGCCGCCGAAGCGGATATCGCCGGCTTCGCCAAGCTCTATGCGATGAACGCGCGCCCCGTACAGCCGCTAAACCGCCGCATGCTGCTGTGGCTCGATTAGGCGATTGACTATCGTCCCGCCGGAACCGGCAAAGCAGCGCTGGCGGGCAATTCTGCCCGCCGATAAAATTGCTCGTCTTTGCGATACCGCCCGGAGTTAAGTGATGCCGCCGTCATCCCCGCTTCATCCCGCAGCCTGTTCCTGCTGTAGCGGCCCGGCGCCGAGCCGGCTCGACCGCCGCCGTTTCCTGCGCTTTTCCGCCGGTGCCGGCATGGCTGCGGCGTTTCCCGCCCCGGCCGCCGCAGAGGACGGAGCATTCGAGGTGATGCTGCTCATGTGCAGCGATCCCCGCATCGGGCAGCCCACGATCGACTACATGGCGAACCGCGGTCTGGCCGGAAAATACCGCCCGTTCGTTGCCGAGGGCGGCGCCATCGCCATTGTCGCCGAGCAATATAAGGACTGGCGCCAGGCGTTTTGGGACGAGCTTTCCGCCGCGGTCACCTGGCACAACGTCCAAAAGATCATCACCCTCGATCATCGCGATTGCGCCGCCGCCCGGATCGCCTACGGCCTTGCCAAGACCGCCGACAAATTGATCGAGACCGAGATGCATCGTTACGCGCTGAAGGAATTCAGCAGCCGGGTGGCGGAACGTCATGCCGGCCTGGATGTGGAGATCGGCCTCATGGCGCTCGACGGCAAGGTGCAGATAATGGGCTGACGCACGGGCTTAATCCCGCCAGTAGAGCCAGGCCGCGCGCACCAGATAAACGCTGCTGACCAGAAAGATCAGCTTGCGCGTCCAGCGCCGGAAGCTGTGGTCGGTCATGCGGTTGAGCACCACGGGCGCGAACATGGTGCCGGCGATCGCGAGCAGTATGGCGAGACCGAAAAACCACAAAGGCAAGGCGTCGCTCACATCGGCAATCGTGCCGAAATAGAAAATCCGCAGCAGATTGCCGACCGAATGGCAGACCGCCTTGGTCGCCACCGTCGTCCGGCGGTCGATCTCGCTTTTCTGGAAAAAAACGTCGAGGAACATGCCGCCGTTGCCGGCGACAAGCTGGATGCCGGTGGTTGCCAGTCCGGTGAACACTGGAATGCCGCGCCATTGGATGTTCGGATGCCAGCGCCGCGGCAACACCTCCACCATCCAGGGCATCAGGCCGAGCAGCAGATAAACCAGCGGCTTGCTCGGGACGAAGGCGATGAAGCGCAGCACCGAAAAGGCGAGCACGGCGCCGATCATGTATTGGAACCAGATGCGCCAGTCGATATAGCGCCGCCACATCACCACGCGCCAGATGTTGCCGGTCGCCGCCAAGAGCGAAAACAGCACCATCGCCGTGGGGACGTCGAAAAAGACCAACAGCGCGCCGAGCAGGATCATCCCGCCGGCAATCCCGAAGACGCCGGAGATGAAAGACGAAAGAAAAATCGCGGCGCCGACGACGCTGAGGGAGAGGGCGGTCATACTAGGAGACGGGTCTCACGCCGACCTTGCCAGCGCGCCGTCGATCATATCGACGGTGTTCTGCAATCCATAGACCGCGACGAAGGAGCCGAAGCGCGGGCCCTTCTCCTGGCCGAGCAGCACCTGATAGAGCATGTTGAACCAGTCCAGCGTAACGCCCGGCTTGCCGTCCTTGGCCTTGATCTTGCCGGTCTTGTCGAGAAACGGCTCACGCCGCCCGATTTCATAGACCACATCCTGAATTTGCTCGGCGGTGGCGGCGGCCGGCAGTTGCGCCAGCGCGTCGCGCAGGTCGATCAGCGCCGCGCGCTCCGCATTCGTCGGCTTGCGGTATTTCTTCGTCGGCAACACGAAGTCGCGGTAATAGTGGATGGCATAGCCGACCAGCGCGTCGAGCTTGGGATGCGTCTTGGGCGTCACGCCGGGACGGTAGCGGCCGATGAATCCCCACAACGTTTCGGCATTTTCCGCATTGGAAGAGGAAACCAGCGTCAGCAGCATCTGGAAGCTGACCGGCATCTCTGGCTTGGGCGGGTTGCCGGTATGAATGTGCCAGACCGGATTGGACAGGCGCTGCTGCGGGGTCTGCCGCTCATAACCTGCGAGATGCTGGTGATATTCGTCCACCGTGCGCGGGATGACGTCGAAATACAGCCGCTTGGCCGCCCTCGGCTCGCGGTACATGAACAGCGACAGGCTCTCCGGACTGGCGTAGCGCAGCCATTCCTCGATCGTGAGTCCGTTGCCCTTGGACTTGGAAATCTTCTGGCCCTTCTCGTCGAGAAAAAGCTCGTAATTGAACCCTTCCGGCGGCGTGCCGCCGAGCGCCTTGCAGATTTCGCCCGACAGCTTGACCGAGTCGATCAGGTCCTTGCCCGCCATCTCGTAATCGACGCCGAGCGCCACCCAGCGCATGGCCCAGTCCGGCTTCCATTGCAGCTTGGTCCGCCCGCCGGTCACGAGCGTGGTCACCGGCTCCTTCTCCTCGTCCTGGTAGGTGATGGTGCCGGCCTTGGCGTCATGCGCGATGACCGGCACCTGCAACACGATGCCGCTGAGCGGATCGATCGGCAGGAAAGGCGAATAGGTCTGCGCCCGCTCCTCGCGCAAGCTGGGCAGCATAATGGCCATCACGTCATCGAAGCGTTCCAGCACCTTGAGCAGCGCCTTGTCGAAGCGCCCGGAGGTGTAGCATTCGGTCGCGGACATGAACTCATAGTCGAAACCGAAATGATCGAGGAAGGCGCGCAGCCGCGCGTTGTTGTGCGCGCCGAAGCTGCCGTGCGTGCCGAAAGGATCGGGTACCTGCGTGAGCGGCTTGCCGAGATGCTGCGCCAGCATTTCCTGGTTCGGCACGTTGTCGGGCACCTTGCGCAGCCCGTCCATGTCGTCGGAAAAAGCGATCAGCCGCGTCTTGATCTTGTCGCCGGTGAGCACGCGGAAGGCGTGGCGCACCATGGTCGTGCGCGCCACCTCGCCGAAGGTGCCGATATGCGGCAGGCCCGAGGGGCCGTAGCCGGTCTCGAAGATCACCTCGTCTTTCGGCTTGCGCTTGAGCCGCGCGACGATCTTGCGCGCCTCCTCGAACGGCCAGGCGCCGGATTTCTCGGCAACTTCGCGCAGGCCGGCGGCGCTCGATGCAGCGTCGGTCATCGTCATCTCAAAACGGGCTGATCGGGAAATAGCGCAGCCACAAGTCGGTGAACTTGCCCTTCTCCCACAAGCGGAACAGCGCCCAATTGAGCGCCTGGCGCAAGAGATCGTTGCCGCGGCGCACGGCGATGCCGACACCCTCGCCGAAATAGCGGCTCTCCAGAAAAGGCCCGCCCTGGAAGACGCAGCAGCCCTCGGAATCGGTGCCGTTGAGCCAGAAGGCGAGCGCGATGCCGTCACCGAACAGAAGATCGACCTCGCTTTTGCGCAGCGCCTCGCGCGCGGCCTCGGCGGTGGGATAGGGCTTCACCTCCACCTCGGTGAACAGGGCCTTGAGATAGGCCTCGTGCGCGGTGCCGGCCATCACGGCCACCTTCTTGCCCTCGAGCTGCTCCGGCTGCAATTGCTCGACGGCGGTGTCGCGCCGCGACACGAAGCGCGCCGGCATGCGGTAGTAAGGATCGGTGAAATCGGCCCGCAGGCGGGCTTCCGGCGTGGCGGCGATGGAGGCGATCACCGCATCGCCGCGGTTGTCGGCGAGCGCATCGAGCAGCGTGTCGAAACGGCGCATCTGGATTGTGCATTGCACCTTGATCTCCTCGCAGATCATGCGCGCCAGATCGACGTTGAAACCGACCGGGTTGCCGTCGGGGCCGGCATAATTGAAAGGCGGATAGTCGATTTCGGTGAGGAAGCGGATCATGGTGATACGCGACAGATCCGGCCGCTCCGGCCGCCGGCGCGGATCCCAGAAGCTTGGCACGCTCACGCCCGACGCGGCCGGGTCCTCGTCCGTGGCAGCCGCGGCGGGGGGCGGCGTAAGCACGGCCCAGAGCCAACATAAAACGGCAAAGAAGATCAATAACTTAGGCTTCACTTGGCAGGTCTTTCCGCACCCCTTCGCAGACCGGCGATCGGCACGATGCATCCCGCCGATCCGGCGCCGGCGCCGGCCGCTTATAGACCAATTGCCGAGGCGCGGCAGGGACGATCCACAATCCCGTTGAAGGCACAATCGGTATCCGCCTGAGGGATTGCTTGGGCCCGGCGATCCACAGCGGAAGGACGATCGCCTCATCTCTCCATTTCGCAGCCGGGCCGCCGGCACTCGCCCGCCTACGCGCCGTGCGCGTCATCTATCACGGCGCGATCACGCACGAAACGGCAATTTCCCCCGCAGGAACGACGGCTGGAAATACAAAAGGTACCTGAAGACGTTTTCATCCTTTGACTTTGGAGCGTCCATGACATGTGATCGCACCAAGGCAAAGCGATCGGCGAATGGAGCAAGTCTCGTAAGCGCAGCGTGGCGTGGCTAACCCGGTCACAAGGGTTCTGCGTCGCCCGGGGGGGCCGGGATGGAAAACGGGGCCATAGAGGGGGCGGTTAGCGGCCGTGCCCGGCGAAAACCGTGGGTCGCGGCCGCCGCCGAATATCATTCCATCGTCCCGCGCGTTCCGGGAGAGCGCGAGCCCGCGCCGCCTCCCCCGCACGCCACAAGCTGTCCCGAACTCGACTGCATAAGGGCAAATCTGTCCGCCGGCGTCATCGCCGCGGCCGAGCGCCGCG
>JBBDNZ010000041.1:0-10916 GCA_040877285.1 Xanthobacteraceae bacterium | reverse complement strand
GTTCGCTTCCGTACCGCCGCTCGTGAACGTGACGAGCTTGGCGTCGGCGCCGACCGTGTTCTCATCGCTTCCGGCCTGATCGACGAGGAAGACTATGTGCGGGCGCTCGCCGCGTCCCGCGGCGCTATGTTCGAGCCTCTCACCGACATTCCCCGCGCGGCCTGCCCGCTGACCGACGACCGGCTGATCGAAGCGGCGGCGGTCGGCCTCCTGCCCCTTGAGATCGGCGGCGGTCTCGTTCTCGTGGTGGCCCCGCGCGCAACCGCCGCGCGGCGGCTGGCCGGCCTTCTCGCCACCCGGCGCGATCTTGCTCACTCTTTCCGCTTCACATCCGCCCGGCACCTTCAGCAATTCGTCGTCCGGCACGGCCATCGATACTTGGGCTGGCGGGCGGCCGATTCGTTGCGATCGTTCTGTCCCGACCTATCCGCCGCGCCACGCCCGGGGCGGCGGGGTCTTCTGACATTCGCTGCAATCGCCGCTTTGCTGCTGGCGGCCGCGGCCGCGGCGCCGGGCGAGGTGTGGGCCGCCGTCAATGCGTTGCTTGCCATTATCTTCATCGCCTGGATCGCGCTGCGGCTGTTCGGCAGCCTGGTCAAGCATCCGGAGGCGAAGAGTTCCGCGCGCCTGAGCGAGGACCGGCTCCCGGTCTATACCGTCGTCGCCGCGCTTTACCGCGAAGCCGCATCGGTGGAGCACTTGGCCGACTGCCTGCGGCAGCTCGACTATCCGGCATTAGGTAGCAAATGCACCTAACGTAGTCTGGAGCGGTAGCGGTCGATTTCGTTTTTCGGAACGTCGGAAGGGTAACAGTAGGGCGAAGCACCCCCTGCGCGGCTGTAGGCGCTTCGCCGCCCACACGAGCTTCCGTTACTCGCTCTATCGTCCGGGCAGGCGCACGGCCTCCCTGTCCGGTAGTAAGCATCTCGGCTGGCTTGGACAACTATCGCCGCGATTTGCGAGTCAGAAAGCGGCTGGCTTAGTGCTGGCGATACCGCCAGCACCCAGACAGTAAGTGCCGCCCTAAAGGCGTACATCAACGGCCGTAAATTGAAGACCCGCTTCTGGAGCCGCCGTACAGGCTGTTTCCAGAGCCGCCTAGATAATCGTTCGACGGTGGCCGGTCATTATAGGTCGGTGCCCGTGTGCCCTGCTGGCCGGTGTAGGGGTTCGTATTCGGTGATACCGACCAATTGTCGTTGTAGCTGCTATTCGGCGACGACCGATAATGCGGCGCTACGTAAGTTCCGTTGCTTCGATAGTAGCCGTCCACGGCGACTTGTGCGAAGGCCGAAACCGTAAGGGCACAAACGAGCGCGAAGGCCATTCCAATTCTTGCGAGCATGACGCCCTCCCCTAGAGAGGGTGGTAGTTACGCAGAAATACAGGTTTAACGCGAGTCCTTTTCCGCCCTATTCCTCCGAGGCTCAATGCAACAGAAAAAATGGCCGGAACCGGCGTTGCCGCAAGCTCGTTTGGCTCACATGCAGCCTGAGCGGCGAACAGCTTGGGGGGAGATTAGAGGCCAAACATGCCGCGTTTGCGGCTTGAGGGATAAATTCGACTTCACCGTCACCGACGGGGTTTGGGAGTCGGTCGTACCGATTGAATATAGAGGCTGCGTCGTGTGTTTGGGTTGTTTTGACGACTTCGCCCGCGAAGCAGGATTTGATTATTCCAACTCAATTAAATCCATTTACTTCGCGGGCGATCAGGCTTGTTTTAAGTTCACCCGAATATGGGGGAACGTCTCTGGCTAGGATTGACACTCCTTGTTGCTTTCCTTGCCCTTGCACTGATTGCAAAGGTCGTAGTCCGGACGCGTGTACCGCGACTCATAGTCGGACTTGGGGTCGTTTGAGCAATTGCGGCACCAGTGCCACGTGTCGCTACCAGTCTTTCGCTTCCGATATTCTGCCATGTGTATGGCTCCTATGTTGGTACAAGCCGGGCTTGACCACGCGCAGAATCTAGATTCTAAAGGGGACGCAACACTTACTATCCCGCGCCCGGCCAAGGGTTAAGTGCGGGTCGGAAACTTAGAGGCCGCTTCGCCTGCCAGGGCTAGCGGCCTCATCCGCTTCCGGATCAACCGCCCAGATTCGCAATGATTCGTGTGGGTTGTTCAAGATAAATTTGCGCGTCAGGCGAGTCCATTCCACACCCTCACCCCTTTACGCTTTTGGCCCGCTAGAACAGAGCCGCGCGCCGCCTGCCGCCGCATGACGTTGACGATTGAATAGGCCACGGCCTGCCTCAGCACCTTGTCAGTTTCGTTTAGTCCCTTGGCTTGAATGATGCTTAGCGCGAGTTGCCGCGTGTCCAAGCCTTCCGGCGCGGTCTCTAGCGCCGTCTTGCACAGCCCGAACAATTCTCCGCGCTCGAACAGTCGCGCCAGCCCCATGTGAACAGGGAATTGCGTCCGCTCACCGCCAACCTCGAATAATCGAAGCGTGGCGTTGATGTGCGATAGGTCCGCGCGAGCGTCCGTAATCTGCTTTTCATAGGCTTTGATTGCCCGTTCTATTTGGTCACGCTTGTTGCGAAGCGTGTTTACGATTTGAGGGTCGGCCATTACGCGGCACTCCTTTGCCAGTAGCCTTTCCAGTTCGGACTAACCTTGTGACCGAGCGCCAAGCCGAGCGCACGATGTGCCAGCGCCCCGTTGTCTAGGCGACGATGATCTTCAAGCCATGCGGCGTGGCTGGCGTAGTGGTGCAAGTATTGTGGGGAAACGTAGTGGTGTTGGCCGCGCACCATCCGGCGAAGCCGAGAGAAATAGCTTTCCGCCTGATTGGTGCAGCCTTCCGGGGTGCTGTATGCTTCGCTGTGATTGATCCGGAGCGTCATCCAGCCGTTGTGAAGCACGTCCCAATGAGAGGCTTCGTCCGCGTGAATGACCGCGAGACGGTCAACGACGCGTTTTGCAAGTTCGACGCCTTCGCCTTCCTCACGCACCACGAACGGCAACGTGCGGCCTTTACGTTGACGGAAGGCCACCACCACGCGACGCTTGCCGGTCTGATGCTTGGCTAGGCGACGATCAATGCGGTTATCAGCAAGGTTCGCAGGCCGGATATGTCCGCCGTGGTACATGCCATCAACTTCGACCTCGCCAAACAGCGACATGCCTTTCGTTTCAGCGGCAAGAGCTTCGCGGATTTTGTGAGCCAAAACGAAAGCCGTCTTGTGCTGGCAATCGAGATTGCGCGCCAACTGCAAGGCGCTGATGCCCTTGGACGCATTGGCTAGGATGCAGATCGCAGCGAGCAAATCGACAAAGGACATTTTGCGCGAGGCGAGAATGGTCCCGCTCGTTACCGAAAACTGTTTGTCGCACGACTTGCATTTGAAGCGGCAGCGCGTCGTGATCTTGTAGGCATCCAATCC
Source organism: Xanthobacteraceae bacterium (assembly GCA_040877285.1). Taxonomy (GTDB): domain Bacteria; phylum Pseudomonadota; class Alphaproteobacteria; order Rhizobiales; family Xanthobacteraceae; genus CANKHA01. The sequence continues at coordinate 7,526 of JBBDNZ010000041.1, read as the reverse complement.
ACCGCAATGCGGGCAGACCGGCGCACCGTCCGTAGCCGACCAGCGCAGCTTGCAGAACGTCTCGTAAGCCTTGTCCTCGCCAGCGGCATAGATCGCCTTGAGCGAGAGCGTCCGAGCTTGAGAAGAAAGGAGAAAGTGCTGAGCCATTGCCGTATCCGATAACTTACTACCGGATACAACAACATTCCGACCCCCTTGTCAACAACAAAATATCAGATATAATAACTTTCGTTCGGATATGAGAGAATTCCTATGGTGCCCCCCAAGACTGATGTGGAGTGGGCGGTTCGGGCTTCCCGCTACCTGAAAGCCCAACTCAAGCGGCAGGATGTGACCTATGACGACCTTGCCGAACGGCTCAAGAAATTTGGCTACAAGCACGAATCCAAGGCCAGCATTGCGAATAAGCTAGCGCGCGGCACGTTTCCGACACCATTCTTTCTTGCGGCTCTGGTTGCAATAGGTAACGAAACCGTAAGGCTTGACGATGTCTGATGCCATTGACGGAAGCTTTAGAAAACCCCATCATTATCAATACAGAACTTCCTGCGTTGAGAGCACAATAGGCCCATGCTAAAGACTCTGCCAATCTCGTTCATGAAGCTGCGCGGTATTCCTATGACCGTTCCGTTTGCGCATCCCTACGATGCGCGCGATACGCTTGCGGCCATGTCTCTGCACTACCCAGGTGAAATTTTTAACGTTGAGTATATTGATGACGAGGAGCCCGGTGCGGTGGTGACTTGGATTCCGGGAGCGCTTGCTAGCTATTTTTTGGGCAATCTTCTCACCGATGCCGTCACCGATCCGTGGGGCATGTCTAAAGACTCCTAATTGGCGTCGGGATATGGCGAAAGATTCAAACGGCGGCGACGATAAAGCCAAGAAAGAAAACGGCAACGACACCGCCCCAAGCGACTCGTCCGCCTCAGCAGAAAAAAAGATGCCGGTGCAACAAACGGCACCGACTACTGGACATGCAATCCCACCGATCCCGCCCGGCTCAATGCCGCAATTGGCCGGAGCGATGCTCGGAATAACCGTGGGCCAACCTCAACAAAATCCGGAAGTCGTGCAACACATTTGCGACTATCTATCTCATGATAGCGATAATAGGCTGCAATGGTATCAATCTCGCGGCCAAAAAAGCCACACCTTTCGCATGACGGCATTGCTCGTTGTGGCAATCTTGGCCGCTATTATGCTCGCCATTCCACTAGTTGCATTGGCACGCGGCGATATGCCGTTCGTTAAAGAGTTTTTAGACCGATATCTCACTCAAATCATTCTTGTTGCGCTAGCTCTTCTTGGCGGGGGAAAGCTTTTTGATCTTCTAAAATAAATTGCTTGTGGCGTTTGCGCCATAATACCACGAATGTCCACAAGGTCATTCCGCTGGACGAGGCCGAATAGGCTTGATACGCATCCCCAGCCCCAATGGGTAGTTCCTAATAGTTCGACGGCGCGGGAGCCGGAGGTGGAGGTGCGGGGCGCTGGAATCTAATACCGCAATTTTTTCTGAGCGAGACTTGTTCGAGTGCTTCCATCTCGCCTCTTAGCCTCGCCAGCTCTGCGGTTTGCTGATCGTTTCCACCAACGAAAAACAGCGCTGGCCAAAAGACGATCAAGCCAACGCCCATCGCAACCGCGTCGCGTGTTGCCTTTTCATCCTGAGTGCCCGTGATTATGGCCGCGCGGCTGCTTATCCGCTGCGCTTCCTCGGCAATCTGAGGGCACGTTAGGTGCTGAAAGGTGAGCGGCGAAATATAGGCGGCGGAGATTTGATCTGCACGCTTTGCGCACGCGGAAATCGCGACCGCCACGATGGCGGCGGCGATGAATGTTCTCGGAAACATTGCGCCCCTCCAAACCCCGCTCTTAACCGACGGTTTTGGGCATTAAACTCTCAACTTAGTAGTGTGTCGAGGGGGCTTTGGTGGAGGTACTTGGTGCATTTGCTACCTAATGCCGCGACTATCCGGCGGAGAAGCTCGACATCAAGCTCGTGATCGAACCGGACGATCCGGAGACGGCGGCGGCCATCGAACGGCTGCGTCTTGGCCCGCCGTTCGAGGTCATCGTCGCGCCCGAGGCCGGCCCGCGCACCAAGCCCAAGGCGCTCAATGCCGCTCTGCCTTTCGCGCGCGGCAGTTTCACCGTCATCTATGATGCGGAGGACCGGCCCGAACGGGATCAGCTCCGCCGCGCGCTCGACATGTTTCTCGCCGACACGGAATTGGCCTGCGTGCAAGCCCACCTCACCATCGACAACACCGCGGACAGCTGGCTCACGCGTTTTTTCACCGCCGAATATGCCGGGCAATTCGATGTATTCCTGCCCGGACTGGCGGCGCTGCGCTTGCCGCTTCCGCTCGGCGGCTCCTCCAATCATTTCCGCACGGCGGCGCTGCGCAAAATCGGCGCCTGGGATCCCTACAACGTCACCGAGGACGCCGACCTCGGCATGCGGCTGAGCCGCTTTTCCTATCGCTCCGGCGTCGTCGCATCGGCCACCTACGAAGAGGCGCCGGCGCTGTTCAAGCCGTGGCTGCGGCAGCGCACGCGCTGGTTCAAGGGCTGGATGCAGACTTGGCTCGTGCACATGCGCTCGCCGCGCCGGCTGTTTGAGGATCTGGGCCTTGGCGGCTTTTTGACGTTTCAGCTCGCAGTCGGCGGCAACGTGCTCGCCGCGCTGGTCTATCCAATCTTTCTCGCGGGAGCGGCGTGGCAGCTCGTGCAGCAGGCGCCGACCGGCGAGGGTTGGGTAAATGGGCTGCTCGCCGGGCTGCATGGCACGGCGCTGGTGCTGGGATTTTCCGTGGCAATTATTGTCGGCTGTATCGGGCTCGTGCGGCGCGGGCTCATTGGCACGGCCTGGGTGCTCGTTCTGATACCGCTGCACTGGCTGCTGCTGTCGCTCGCGGCATGGCGCGCGATTTTCCAGCTCTTGCGCGATCCCTATTCCTGGGAAAAGACCGAGCACGGCCTCGCCCGGACGTCGCGCCTGGCCCGCATGAAGCGCCCAACGCCGGTTTTCCCGAAACGCAAGGCAACACGCGCCGCCACGTCCGTGCCCGGCCCGCGCATCGATCTTTCGAGCCGTCGGCGCCTAAGCAAGGTCTAGAGGTATTTGCGCAGCTCGGCGGCCGCTTCTTCCGGCGGCCGCTTGAGATTAAACGGCGCGACGAAGCGGCCCTCCTTGTCCATCAGATAGACAAGCGCCGTGTGGTCCATGGTGTAGCCGCCGCCCGGCGTCTCCACCTTCCTGGCATAGGCGCGGTAGGTCTTGATGACGGCATCGATCGCTTCCCGGTCGCCGGTCAGTCCGCGCAAATGCGGATCGAAGTTCGACATATATTCTTTGAGCAGCGCCGGCGTGTCGCGCTCGGGATCGACGGTAATGAAGAGCGCGGCGGCCTTGCCGGCGTCGGGTCCGAGACGGCGGAAGACCTCGGAGATTTCGAACAGGGCGGTGGGGCAGACGTCCGGACAATGGGTGAAGCCGAAGAACACCAGGAAGGGATGTCCTTGCAGGTCCCGGTCGGTGACCGTTTTTCCGTTCTGATCCGTGAGGCTGAAGGGCCCGCCGACCGCCGAGGCTTGCGGGATCGGCATGCTGCCGCGCTGCGCCACCAGAAGCACCACACTCAGCACCAGCACCAGGCCGGCCAGAAAAGCCGAAACAATCAGAATCAGACGCGACGTCCGTGCCGTCATCAAGACCCCGTTTCTTCCATGCTCAAAAGCAGGCCGCGATTCCGGTAAGGATCATTTCGTAAAACACCGCGGTGCCGTAATAGGCCCACAGCGCGCCGGTGGCCGCGGTCAGCACGCCAAGCGCGGCGGCGATGACGATCGCCGGTGCCGGCAGGCGCCGTGATGAAACAGGAACAGCGGTCGGCATGGGACGGCTCTCCTTGGCCATTCCGAGAGCGTTTCCCGGCGCAGCACGTTCGCCGCGGAAACCCGGAATTCATACGCCGGAAAGGCCCCGGTTTGCAAAGGATCGAAGACTTGCCGGCGCCGGGTTGCCCTTTACATAGGTCATGGCTTGGCTGCAAACGATGTCCGGCCGCGGATATTTTTGCTCTTGCCCGGCCCGACCGTGCTGGCGAAGCCGTCGGGCTTGTCGCAGTTCGCATAGAGAGAGCGCAACTCGCGCCCGCGCAGATAGATCATTTTCGGCGTCAGGCCGCCTTTGCGCGCGATCCATTCGCGCACGGGCGCCGGGTAGAAATCCCACAACAGACGCGTGCCCTCCGGGCTGTGCACCGGATTGCCGCCGGGGCCCAGGTTCCAGGCGGCGTGGAAACCCAACTTGGCCCGCGCGGTGACGCAGATCCGGTCCGGCGGAATCGATCCCAGGATCAGAGTGCAGGCGGAAAAGCAATTGCCGTCGATGACGACGCGCTCCCCCGAGGCGCGGATCATGGCGAATTGTTGCAGATAAGGCCCAATCTGGCCGCCGCGGTCTTCCGCGATGCGGAACTGGGCTGAAGCGGACGATAGTCCGGCAAACGTGGCAACAGCCACGGTAAGAGCGGCAAGTCCCCTCATTCCCCCTACCCCTGTTTTGGCCGTTTTTATTTTTTCGTTTTGTATTCTGCTTCGGCCACGCAAGCGTATGACAGGACGGGCCGATCGCAAAATTAATTTTCGCGGGCGGGTAAAAGTTAATCCTTGCGTTGTGAAGCCGCTGCATCGGTAAGCTTTGCCACAATTCGCGCCGGTAAGGTTAAGCTCGCGGCCGGTAAAAGCGAATGATGTTTCGTACGGCGCGCCTGCGCATTGCCGCTTACGGCTTGCGTATGGATTTACCGTTGCGCAAACCTTTTAAGTTGCCGGGCCGAAGCAGCGCCGATCTAGGGTTTACCCGAGATCGGCAACTAATAATTCCCAAGTCGGCTATAGCCGACTTGGGTGGCGCGAAGGCTGGCCTGCCCAACCGGAGCTGCGAAGCCTTTAGTCCGACTTCGCTAAAGCTACGGCGAGACAACCTCCGCTGCTTCGCAGCGAAGGCTGGAGCGGGCGAAGGGAATCGAACCCTCGTATGCAGCTTGGGAAGCTAATTTCAGCCTTTGATATTGCAAGCGAATTAGCGATTTGGCACTCATTTGGCATGCGGTTCGCTTTGCATTTTCTCGTTGCAACAAAGCGAAAAGAGCACCCCGTTTCCGAGGTGCCCCTTCCGTTCAGAACAGCCGTACGAGGACGGCAATCATCGAGGCCAGTTTCGGATGCACGAGGCACCCAAGGCCAAGACGATAATGCGTACCGTCCGGCTGACTGGCTTCGAGGATAAGAAGCACCACCATGGGTGTCTCCTATCACCGTGCGCGGGGTCCTAACTTAGCCGACATCGCGCGTTAAGCCAGCAGTGGTGGGGATTTTTGGGATGTTTTCCAGCCACCCGGTGTCCCCTACACGCCTCGGCTAGTTCGGCGTTGCGGGGGAAATAGGCGCGGCGGGGCGACCCGACAAGCTCTGCAAGAACAGATTTTTACGTGGACACGCAGACGAAAAAGCTTGCGCGAGCGACGAATCATTGGTGCGGATCAATCGTCTTTCATAGCCGACCACCGCGACCATTCTAATTCTCTGGTTAGTCGTCGTCACCCCACACTGAAGGTGGTGGATTTTTTCTCGCCTTTGCTCGCTTCTCCTGTCGCTCCTTGAACTCCTCATAGCGCTCAGCCAAGTCGTAGACGTACTCGGTAATCGCATACACAAAGACCTGAAGGTCTTCAGCATCTTCGCGTGTGATTGATTCTGCCTGCATATCTGGATGAGCAGCAAGATTTCGGAATGCGTGGAGGTGTTGGCTCCAATCGTATAAGCGGCTGTCGATGATATTCTTATCCCGTAGTTGCTTGATTCCGTCCGCTAACATTAGTCGTTTTTTGCTTGTACCGGCACGAATGGCTTTCTTCTCTTCACGAGTAAAGAGTACGTCCCTGCACAGCGCTTCCAGTGCACGACCAAACATGACGCAGGCAGCGAGACTCGCATTTCCCTGCAAAGCGATGTCCGCCTCCAGCAAGGACTTAGTCACCGTGCTCGGAATCCTAAAACTGGAAAACGTCATTGGCGGCTTTGGGTGGACGCGTACCGGGTCGGACCAAACATCCTCCTCATCGCCCTCCCAACCCTTGAAACTGAGTTGACGTGATTGTGCAGCTAGCGGCGTCTTGCACCTGGGACAATTGCCTACATGGAGTCTCAGGCCATACGGCTCACCGGGCGGATCTTCGAATCCCGTTTCTTCAGCGCAGCCTGACTCATTAGCCGCTACCTTTGCTTTGCAGTGCGGGCAGTCAACAATGAAGGTCTTGACGGCCAGCAGAATTGAAAACGTAATCCCATAACCGCAAGCGCGCAATCGGGCGTGCTATACTAGCGGCATATGAGTAAGACCAATCGGGAGCGGCGTGCCGTCATCAGCCCGCGTGTTTACAAGAAGCATCGGCTTATTCTAAAAAGAGCAGCTCGCAAGCTTCTTGTCAGTGAGGCCGAAGTTGTTCGACGCGCGTTGGAAGAATTTACCGCGTGAGGAGGATGACATGACCGACGATGCCGAAACAAAAAAGAAAGCGGAGGACGAAAAGGCAAGAGAAGTTCTTCGTGCTGAATTGAAAGAAGCGAAACGATGGGGGAAGAAGTACAGGTATTTGTGGAGCTGCGCCACTCACGGTACCGCATGGACAATACCATCACTTAGTGCGGCAGCGGGCATCCTCTCTCGATTTGACGATTTCGGTAGCATATCGCTTCCGGTTGTAGCCACTGTCCTGTCGGCCATTGTCGTCGTCATAAGCTCTGTCCAAATGAGCGTTGGTTTCCACCGCAAGTGGGCATCTTATCGTCGCGCCCAAACCGAAGCCCGCCTCATGGAAATTGATCTGGGTATGGGGACTTCTCCAGATGAGATTCGCGATCGCCTCGCACGAGTTTACAGAATGCACGACGACGAAGTGATTGGCGATACTCCGCGTGCATCTAGGAAACATTCGCACCCCGACATAGATGAAACCTAGTTATGATTTCCGGCACACGGCCGGTCACCACCGTTCCCCAGCCCTGCCTAGCTCATGGCCTCTCGGATAAAGTCATTAAAAGCGTTCGTCCTCGGCTCAAGACGCGCGTAGCTGCTCGCTCGGCGTTTTGGACAGCGCCGCGAGTGCATCGCTGACGTGGGTATCAGTGACCTCAGAGAGACGCTTCGACCCGAGACTTGGAACAAAGTGGGTCTTGAGCAAACGGCCTGCCTCGCTCTTGGTGCGCCGTCAGCGCCCGCACACCCGCATCGGTGAGATAGGCGCGCATTTCTATTCTCTCCTATTCTCCGAAATCGCGTGTGGTACGGCGTTGCGCTGTGCAACGCTATGCACGCGTCCAATCGAGAGAATAGCAGAAAAGCGCAGCTTCGTCAGATACTTATGGTGAACTTTGGTGCGCTTTGAATGGAGCGGGCGAAGGGAATCGAACCCTCGTATGCAGCTTGGGAAGCTGCCGTTCTACCATTGAAC